>NZ_JAMLIG010000002.1:0-300000 GCF_023954305.1 Mesorhizobium sp.
ACGAGCGCTTTTTGCAGATGGATCTGCTTCCCGACGAACGCGACGACATCGGCCTGCAGAGCGTCTTCCGCAGCGTCTTTCCCATTACCGATTTCCGGGGTCAGAGCGAACTCGAGTTCGTCGATTACTCCATCGGCAACTGGGAGTGCAAGTGCGGCGCCCTCAAGGGCCTGAACCACCTCCGCACCGTCTGCCGCAACCCCGCCTGCGGCGCCACCATCAAAACCGATCCGTTCCACTCCGGCGACGTCATCTGCGACAAGTGCGGCACCGTCAACCGCAACGTCGTCACCTTCTGCAACCGTTGCGGCGACCCCGTCGCCCTCCAGCTCAAGTACGACCAGGCCGAGTGCGAAGAGCGCGGCATGACCTACGCCGCCCCCCTCAAGGTCACCATCCGGCTCAAAATGTTCGACCGCGATGAAGAGGGCAACCGCAGCGTCCGGGAGTTCAAGGAACAGGAGGTCTTCTTCGGCGAAATTCCGCTGATGACCCCCAACGGCACCTTCATCATCAATGGGACCGAGCGCGTCATCGTCAGCCAGTTGCACCGCTCGCCGGGCGTCTTTTTCGAACGCCAGGCCGCCCAGAATTACGTCCTCGGCAAGATCATTCCCTATCGCGGGTCCTGGGTCGAATTCGAATTCGATGCCAAGAACCTGCTCTATGTGCGCATCGACCGGAAACGCAAGTTCTATGGTTCGGTCTTCCTGCGCGCCCTCGGCCTGAAGTCCGACACCGACATCCTGCGCGCCTTCTACACCGTCAGCACGCTCAACCTGAAGGACAACCGGATCTTCTGGCAGGTGGACGAAACCCTCACCGGCATCAAACTCGGCAACGCCATCACGTCCAAATCCGGCGAAACGCTCCACCCGGCCAACCGCAAGATCAAGGCCTCCACCATCCAGGCCCTCCGCGACGCAAAGGTCAGTGAAGTCGAGGTCACCACCGCGGAAATCTCCGGCGCCTGGGTCGCCGCCGATGTCATCGACCAGGAGACCGGTGAAGTCCTCGCCGAAGCCAATCAGGAACTCACCGCCACCGTCCTGTCCAATATCCTCGACGCCGGCATCGGTTCCATCGAAGTCTTCTACCCCGAACGCGACGAGGTCGGCATGGTCGTCGCGGCCACCCTCAAGAAGGACCCCGTCAAGAGCCAGAGCGAGGCCCTGCTCGAAATCTACCGCAAGCTCCGCCCCGGCGATCCTCCCACCCTCGACACCGCCACCCAGCTCTTCTACGGCATGTTCTTCGACCCGCGCAAGTACGATTTCTCGCGCGTCGGCCGCATGAAGTTCAACATCAAGCTGTACGACAAAGCCGATTACGTGCCGCAGTCCTGGCTCGACAATCCCGAAACCCGGAGCCGCAACCCGCTCGACCGCCGCGTGCTCGATGAAGCCGACTTCCTCGACACCATCAAGTACCTGCTCAAGCTTCGCCGCGGCGTCGGCGCCGCCGATGACATCGACCACCTCGGCAACCGCCGCGTCCGCGCCGTCGGCGAACTGCTCGAAAACCAGTTCCGCATCGGCCTCGTCCGCATGGAACGCGCCATCAAGGAAAAGATGGCCGTCTTCCAGGAAATGCACACGGCCATGCCCCATGACCTCGTCAACGCCAAGCCCGTCATGGCCGCCATCCGCGAGTTCTTCGGCTCCAGCCAGCTCTCGCAGTTCATGGACCAGACCAACCCGCTGTCGGAAATCACCCACAAGCGCCGCCTCTCGGCTCTCGGACCCGGCGGCCTGTCGCGCGAACGCGCCGGCTTCGAGGTTCGCGACGTCCACGCCACCCACTACGGCCGCATCTGCCCCATCGAAACCCCGGAAGGTCCGAACATCGGCCTGATCAGTTCGCTGAGCTGCTTCGCCCGCATCAACGAGTACGGCTTCATCGAGTCGCCTTACCGCCGCGTCTCCGGCAACGTCGTTCAGGACGACGTCCGCGTCATCAGCCCCGGCGCCACCAATCTCCGCGTCGGCCAGGTCATGGCCCGCGAGGAGATGATGAAGCTCCTCAAATCGCTCGACGACTCCGCCAACCCGCCCGAATTCGAGGCCCACTCCGATTACCTGTCCGCATGGGACGAAGACAAATACGTCATCGCCCAGGCCAACATGGCCCTCGACAAGAATCGCCGCATCGTCGACGAACTCATCAACGCCCGCAAGTCCGGCAACACCACGCTCATCGCCCGGGAAGAGATCGAGTACATGGACGTCAGCCCGAAACAGCTTGTCTCGGTCGCCGCCTCGCTCATCCCCTTCCTTGAGAACGACGACGCCAACCGCGCTCTCATGGGCTCCAACATGCAACGCCAGGCCGTCCCGCTGCTCCGCGCCGACGCTCCCATCGTCGGTACCGGCATGGAGCAGGTCACCGCCCGCGACTCCGGCGCCGTCGTCCTGTGCCGCCGCAACGGCGTCGTGGACTCGGTCGACTCCGAACGCATCATCGTTCGCGTCGAAGGCAATGTCCATGAAGGACAGATGTCGCGCGAAGTCGGCGCCGACATCTATCCCCTCACCAAGTTCAAACGCTCCAACCAGAACACCTGCATCAACCAGAAACCCATCGTCCAGCAGGGCCAGCGCGTGAAGAAAGGCCAGGTGCTCGCCGACGGGCCCTGTACCGATCAGGGCGAACTCGCCCTCGGCCGCAACGTCCTCGTCGCTTTCATGTCCTGGCGCGGCTTCAACTACGAAGACGCCATCATCGTCAGCGAAAAGCTCGTCAAAGAGGACTACTACACCTCCATCCACATCGAGGAGTTCGAAATCGAGGCCCGCGATACCAAACTCGGCCCCGAGGAGATCACCCGCGACATCCCCAACATCTCCGAAAGCTTCCTCCGCAGCCTCGATGAGTCCGGCATCATCATGATCGGGACCAAGGTCAAGCCCGGCGACATCCTCGTCGGCAAGGTCACCCCCAAGGGCGAAACCCAGTTGACCCCCGAAGAGAAACTGCTCCGCGCCATCTTCGGCGAGAAGGCCGGCGACGTCAAGGACGCCTCCCTCTACTGCCCGCCCGGCATCGAAGGCGTCGTCGTCGACGCCAAGGTCTTCTCGCGCAAGGGCGCCGAACTCGATGAGCGCTCCAAGTCCATCCTCGACGAGGCCATCAACCGCTTCTATCGCAACCTCGAGGACGAAAAGCGCATCCTCGGCGATGAACGAGCCAAACGCCTCTCCGCCCTGCTCGAAGGCAAGGAAGTCCTCGCCGACCTCCACGACGAAAAAACCAACAAGAAACTCCTCGCCAAAGGCACCGTCCTTTCGCGGGATGTCATCGAGAACCTGCGCGCCCGCGACCTCAAGCGCATGCGCCTCAATGCCCGCGATCCCCGCCTCACCGAGGCCATCGACGAGATCGAGGAGTTGACCTCGCGCCAGATCCAGGTGCTCGAAAAGATCACCGACGAGAAGATCGCCAAACTCAAGAAAGGCGATGAACTCCCTCCCGGCGTCATCAAGACCGTCAAGGTCTATATCGCCATGCGCCGCAAGCTCAGCGTCGGCGACAAAATGGCCGGACGCCACGGCAACAAGGGCGTCATCTCCCGCATCGTCCCCGAAGAGGACATGCCCTTCCTCGCCGACGGCACCCCCGTCGAGATCATCCTCAACCCCCTCGGCGTCCCCTCGCGCATGAACGTCGGCCAGGTGCTCGAAACCCACCTCGGCTGGGCCGGCTTCAAGCTCGGCAAAAACTACGCCACCCCCGTCTTCGACGGCGCCACCGAATCGGATATCAAGGGTGAACTCGCCGCCGCCGGCCTCCCCACCTCCGGCAAGGTCAGCCTCGTCGACGGCATGACCGGCCTCACCTTCGAACAGCCCGTCACCGTCGGATACATCTATATGCTCAAGTTGTCCCACCTCGTGGACGACAAGATCCACGCCCGCTCCATCGGCCCCTACTCCCTCATCACCCAGCAACCCCTCGGTGGCAAGGCCCAGTTCGGTGGTCAGCGCTTCGGTGAAATGGAAGTCTGGGCCCTCGAAGCCTACGGCGCCGCTTACGTCCTCCAGGAATTGCTCACCGCCAAGTCCGACGACGTCTTCGGCCGCGCCAAAATCTACGAAGCCATCGTCAAGGGCGAAGCCGCCGCCGAACCCGGCGTGCCCGAATCGTTCAACGTCCTCATCCGGGAACTGCAATCGCTCTGCCTGGATGTGGAACTCATGAAGAAGCCCAAGGAAGTGCCCGACACGGCACTGGCCGCGGACTAACCCCCGGAGAAAGGACAGGAGACGCATATGTACAGATCCAGCCCCTATGATCGCGGCAGCCTGATGGCCGATTTCGATTCGATTCGCATCAGTCTCGCCTCTCCGGAAAAGATCCGTTCCTGGTCGCACGGCGAAGTCACCAAGCCGGAGACCATCAATTACCGCACCTTCAAACCAGAACGCGACGGCCTGTTTTGCGCCCGCATCTTCGGCCCCACCGCCGATTGGGAATGCATCTGCGGCAAGTACAAACGCATGAAGCACCGCGGTGTCATCTGCGACAAGTGCGGCGTCGAAGTCACCCTCTCGCGCGTCCGCCGCGAACGCCTCGGCCACATCGAACTCGCCAGCCCCTGCTCCCATGTCTGGTTCTTCAAAGGCCTCCCCTCGCGCATCGGCTACCTGCTCGATATCACCCTTCGCGACCTCGAACGCGTTCTCTACTTCGAAGCCTTCGTCGTCGTCGATCCCGGTGAAGTCGCCGCCCTGTCCCTCGGCGAAGTCATCACCGACGAACGCAAACGCCAGCTTGATTCCGAATTCCCCGGCCAGTACGTCGCCATGATGGGCGCCGAAGGCATCAAGGAACTCCTCAAAAAGGTTGACGTCGAAGCTCTCTCGGTCGATATCCGCGAGAAGATGAAGACCGAGCAGTCCCAGCAGAAGAAGCTCAAATACGCCAAGCGCCTCCGCGTCACCGAGAGCTTCCGCAAGTCCGGCAACAAGCCCGAATGGATGATCCTCGACGTCCTCCCGGTCATCCCCCCCGAACTCCGGCCCCTCGTCCCCCTCGATGGCGGCCGCTTCGCCACCTCCGATCTCAATGACCTTTACCGGCGCGTCATCAACCGCAATAACCGCCTCAAAAAGCTCATCGAACTCCACGCCCCCGACGTCATCGTCCGCAACGAGAAGCGCATGCTGCAGGAGGCCGTCGACGCCCTGTTCGACAACGGCCGCCGCGGCCGCGTCATCACCGGCGCCAACAAGCGGCCGCTGAAGTCGCTGTCCGACATGCTGAAGGGCAAGCAGGGCCGCTTCCGCCAGAACCTGCTCGGCAAGCGCGTCGACTATTCGGGCCGTTCGGTCATCGTCACCGGTCCGGAGCTGAAGCTTCATCAGTGCGGTCTGCCGAAGAAGATGGCGCTCGAACTGTTCAAGCCGTTCATCTACGCCCGCCTCGACGCGAAGGGTTATTCGTCGACCGTCAAGCAGGCCAAGAAGCTGGTCGAGAAGGAGAAGCCGGAGGTCTGGGATATCCTCGACGAGGTTATCCGCGAACATCCGGTGCTGCTCAACCGCGCGCCGACCCTGCACCGTCTCGGCATCCAGGCATTCGAGCCGACCCTGATTGAGGGCAAGGCGATCCAGCTTCATCCGCTGGTCTGCACCGCCTTCAACGCGGACTTCGACGGCGACCAGATGGCGGTCCACGTGCCACTGTCGCTGGAGGCCCAGCTCGAAGCCCGTGTCTTGATGATGTCGACCAACAACATCCTGCATCCCGCGTCCGGCGCGCCGATCATCGTGCCGTCGCAGGACATGGTGCTCGGCCTCTACTATCTCTCGATCCTCAACCAGAACGAACCGGGCGAGGGGATGGTTTTCGCCGATATGGGCGAACTGCACCACGCGATCGAGACCAGGGCGGTGACCCTGCACACCAAGATCAAGGGCCGGTTCAAGACCGTCGACAAGGACGGAAACCCGGTCTCGAAGATCTATGAGACGACGCCCGGGCGCATGATCATCGGCGAACTGCTGCCGAAGAATGTCAACGTGCCGTTCGACATCTGCAATCAGGAGATGACCAAGAAGAACATCTCCAAGATGATCGACACCGTCTACCGCCACTGCGGCCAGAAGGAGACGGTGATCTTCTGCGACCGCATTATGTCGCTGGGCTTCAGCCATGCCTGCCGCGCCGGCATCTCGTTCGGCAAGGACGACATGCTGATCCCAGAGACCAAGGCCAAGCTCGTCGCCGACACGGAGACGCTCGCGAAGGAATACGAGCAGCAGTACAATGACGGCCTGATCACGCAGGGCGAGAAGTACAACAAGGTGGTCGACGCCTGGGCGAAGTGCTCGGAGAAGGTCGCCGAGGAGATGATGGCCCGCATCAAGAAGGTCGAGTTCGACGACACCGGCCGCCAGCGGCCGATGAACTCGATCTATATGATGTCGCACTCGGGTGCGCGCGGTTCGCCCACCCAGATGCGCCAGCTTGCCGGCATGCGCGGCCTGATGGCCAAGCCGTCGGGCGAGATCATCGAGACGCCGATCATTTCCAACTTCAAGGAAGGCCTGACCGTTCTCGAATACTTCAACTCGACCCACGGCGCCCGAAAGGGCTTGGCGGATACCGCGCTCAAGACGGCGAACTCGGGCTATCTGACCCGCCGCCTGGTCGACGTGGCGCAGGATTGCATCGTCAACAAGGTCGACTGCGGCACCGACAAGGGCCTCACCATGCAGCCGATCGTCGATGCGGGCCAGGTCGTGGCCTCGCTCGGCCAGCGCATCCTCGGCCGCACCGCGCTCGAAGACATCACGCATCCGGTCTCCGGCGAGCTTATCGTCAAGGGCGGCTCGCTGATGGACGAGCGCGACATCGAAAGGATCGAGAAGGCTGGCATCCAGACGGTGCGCATCCGCTCGGCACTCACCTGCGAGGTCAAGGTCGGCGTCTGCGCGGTCTGCTACGGTCGCGACCTTGCACGCGGCACGCCGGTCAACATCGGCGAGGCCGTCGGGGTCATCGCGGCGCAGTCGATCGGCGAGCCGGGCACCCAGCTCACCATGCGTACCTTCCACATGGGCGGCGCGGCGCAGGTCGCCGACCAGTCCTTCCTGGAAGCCTCGTACGAGGGCACTGTGCAGACCCGCAACCGCTCGGTCGTCCGCAACTCGGACGGCAATCTCGTGGTCATGGGCCGCAACATGGCGATCGTCATCCTCGACGAGGCCGGCAAGGAGCGCGCTACGCACCGCGTCACCTACGGTTCGCGTCTCTATGTCGACGATGGCGACAAGGTGAAGCGCGGCCAGCGCATCTCCGAGTGGGATCCCTACACCCGCCCGGTGCTCACCGAGGTCGAGGGCCGCGTCGCGTTCGAAGACCTGGTCGACGGCATCTCGGTGCAGGAGACGGCGGACGAATCGACCGGCATCACCAAGCGCGAGGTCATCGACTGGCGTTCGACGCCGCGCGGTTCGGATCTCAAGCCGGCGATCGTGGTGCAGGACGCCAAGGGCAAGATCGCCAAGCTCGCCAAGGGCGGCGATGCACGTTTCCAGCTGTCGGTCGAGGCCATCCTCTCCGTCGAGCCGGGTGCAACCGTCCGTCCGGGCGACGTCCTGGCGCGTATCCCGATGGAAAGCGCGAAGACGAAGGACATTACGGGTGGTCTGCCGCGCGTGGCCGAGCTCTTCGAGGCACGCCGCCCGAAGGATCACGCCATCATCGCGGAAGTCGACGGCACGGTGCGTCTGGGGCGCGACTACAAGAACAAGCGCCGCATCATCATCGAGCCGCACGATTCCTCGCTCGAGCCGGTCGAATACCTCATCCCGAAGGGCAAGCCGTTCCATCTCCAGGAAGGCGACGTCATCGAGAAGGGCGACTACATCCTCGATGGCAACCCGGCTCCGCACGACATCCTGGCGATCAAGGGCGTAGAGGCTCTGGCCTCCTACCTCGTCAACGAGATCCAGGAGGTCTACCGGCTGCAGGGCGTGGTGATCAACGACAAGCACATCGAGGTCATCGTCCGGCAGATGCTGCAGAAGATCGAGATCACCGACCAGGGCGATTCCGTCTACATCCCGGGCGACCATGTCGACGTGATCGAGTTCGACGAGGTCAACGACAAGCTGGTCGACGCCGGCAAGCGTCCGGCCCAGGGTCAGCCGGTGCTGCTCGGCATCACCAAGGCCTCGCTGCAGACGCCGTCCTTCATCTCGGCGGCGTCCTTCCAGGAGACCACCCGCGTGTTGACCGAGGCCGCCGTGGCCGGCAAGACCGACACGCTGCAGGGCCTGAAGGAGAACGTCATCGTCGGCCGTCTCATCCCGGCCGGCACGGGCGGAACGATGAGCCAGATTCGGCGCATCGCGACCTCGCGCGACGAACTCATCCTCGACGAACGCCGCAAGGCGTCCGGCGTGGCGGTCGCCGACCAGATGCTGACGGACATGACCGCCGCCGAATAGACGGCGTCGCAGAGCGAAACGAAAAAGGCCGCCGGGCGATCCGGCGGCCTTTTTCGTGAAGGTCGGCGTGGAATGCGGCTGCATCCCCGGCCATGACTTCGAATTGTGTCAACTTATTTCAGAGTGTGAACGACTTCACAGACAAATCGCCAGCCGCGCGCGAAGGGTGGGCGCGGTTTTTGATCGGGTTTCATCTCCCATTACCGCTTTTTGGCCGTCCGGGATATGCCCCTCCGGACGGCCATTTTTCTCGATTCGGTCAGAAGTCGTCGAAGGTGACGATCGCAACCTCGCCCTCCAGCGCGCCCTGGTAGGCGGAGGCGTGAGGCTCTTCCTCGGGCATTCCATCCATGTCGCCGATCTGGTCGAGCTCCGCCTCGGCATAGCCCTCGCTTGCGAGCGCCTGCAGCGCCATCTTGACCGCGGTGTCGTCGTCCGGCGCGACGAGGAAGATATGAATGCCCTCGGCCTTGCCGCCTTTGCGCCGGAACGCCCGGCCGGTGAGTATCGTCACATGCGGCTGGTCATTGTCGTTCATCTGCGTCCTCCTGGCTGATTCCCTGGGTTTGTTGCTCCGGAGAGCGCGTCTCGGTGCGCATGGCATGGCTGCCCGCCGACGAATAGTCCGGAACTGCGCCATTTTGTTGTGCCCGCGGGTTTGTGAAGGAAAGATCGTTTCCGCGCCAGAGGTCATGCGCCGATGGCGAGATATATGCGGGCTGCGGGGTTGACGCGAAGCGACTCTGCGAGTATCACCCGCGCCAACCGAGCCGATGTGAGGCCATCTGTTTCGGGACGACACGTCCTGGATCTGGCCTCAAACAAGGTTCAAGCTACGCGAAATACACATTTCCGGCGTGCACGAAGCGGTCTTCGCTTCCTCTGCGTTTGATCGGGCAAGACCGCGGCAAACGGTTTTTGCCCGAAATTCGTATGGAAATGGGTCTCCAGGCGGTCCCCCGCCTGACATCGGACGAACGATACGAGGTTTTGATGCCTACAGTAAACCAGTTGATCCGCAAGCCGCGCATAGCGCCGGTCAAGCGCAACAAGGTTCCGGCGATGCAGGCCAACCCGCAGAAGCGCGGCGTTTGCACTCGCGTCTACACGACGACCCCGAAGAAGCCGAACTCGGCGCTGCGCAAGGTTGCGAAGATCCGCCTGGTCAATGGCTTCGAGGTCATCGGCTATATTCCCGGCGAAGGCCACAACCTTCAGGAACACTCGGTCGTCATGATCCGCGGCGGCCGCGTCAAGGACCTTCCGGGCGTCCGCTATCACATCATTCGCGGCGTGCTCGACACGCAGGGCGTGAAGAACCGCAAGCAGCGCCGCTCCAAGTATGGCGCGAAGCGTCCGAAGTGACCGAGCGTAGCGATGGTCGTTCTCGGGTCTGACCCGACGATCCATCCGGAAGCCATCGAATTCGAGAGTTAAAAGATGTCCCGACGCCATTCTGCTGAGAAACGCGAGATCAACCCGGACCCGAAGTTCGGCGATCTCGTCGTCACGAAATTCATGAACGCCGTGATGATGCACGGCAAGAAATCCGTCGCCGAGACGATCGTCTACGGCGCGCTCGACCAGGTCCAGGCCAAGACCAAGCAGGAGCCGGTCGCCGTCTTCCATCAGGCGCTCGACAACGTCGCGCCGCATGTCGAAGTCCGTTCCCGCCGCGTCGGTGGCGCCACCTACCAGGTTCCGGTCGACGTCCGCACCGAGCGCCGCCAGGCGCTGGCTATCCGCTGGCTGATCTCCGCCGCGCGTAACCGCAACGAGACCACGATGGTCGACCGCCTCTCGGGCGAGCTCCTCGACGCCGCCAACAATCGCGGTACCGCCGTGAAGAAGCGCGAGGACACCCACCGCATGGCCGAGGCCAACCGCGCGTTCGCGCACTACCGCTGGTAAGCGGCGGACAGGACAAGAGGCACCATCATGGCCCGCGAATACAAAATCGAAGACTACCGAAATTTCGGTATCATGGCGCATATCGACGCCGGCAAGACGACGACCACCGAGCGCGTCCTCTATTATACCGGCAAGTCGCACAAGATCGGCGAAGTCCACGACGGCGCTGCCACCATGGACTGGATGGAGCAGGAGCAGGAACGCGGCATCACCATCACGTCGGCCGCGACCACGACCTTCTGGAAGGCGCGGGACGGCAAGCTGCGTCGTTTCAATATCATCGACACCCCCGGCCACGTTGACTTCACCATTGAAGTCGAGCGCTCGCTGCGCGTTCTCGACGGCGCGATCGCGCTGCTCGACGCCAATGCCGGTGTGGAGCCGCAGACCGAGACCGTGTGGCGCCAGGCGGACAAGTACCGCGTGCCGCGCATGATCTTCTGCAACAAGATGGACAAGATCGGCGCCGACTTCTACCGCTCGGTCGAGATGATCGGCTCGCGCCTCGGCGCGCAGGCCGTCGTCATGCAGCTGCCGATCGGCGCCGAGAACGAGTTCAAGGGCGTCGTCGACCTGATCGAGATGAACGCGCTGGTCTGGCGCGACGAGTCGCTGGGCGCTGCCTGGGACGTGGTCGAGATCCCGGCCGACCTCAAGGCGAAGGCCGAAGAGTATCGCGAGAAGCTCATCGAAGCCGCCGTCGAGATGGACGACGAGGCGATGAACAATTATCTCGAGGGCAATCTGCCGTCGAACGACGAGATCCGCGCGCTGATCCGCAAGGGCACGATCGCGGTCAAGTTCTTCCCGATGTTCTGCGGCTCGGCCTTCAAGAACAAGGGCGTTCAGCCGCTGCTCGACGCCGTCGTCGACTTCCTGCCGTCGCCGGTCGACGTGCCTGCGATCAAGGGCATCGACCCGAAGACCGAGGCCGAGATCGAACGCCATGCCGACGATGCCGAGCCGCTGTCGATGCTGGCCTTCAAGATCATGAACGATCCCTTCGTCGGTTCGCTCACCTTCTGCCGCATCTATTCCGGCAAACTCAGCAAGGGTGTGTCGCTCGACAACACGGTCAAGGGCAAGAAAGAGCGCATCGGCCGCATGCTGCAGATGCACGCGAACTCGCGTGAGGACATCGAAGAGGCGTTCGCCGGCGACATCGTCGCGCTCGCCGGTCTCAAGGAGACCACCACCGGCGATACGCTGTGCGATCCGCTGAAGCCCGTCATCCTGGAGCGCATGGAGTTCCCGGAGCCGGTCATTCAGATCGCCATCGAGCCGAAGACCAAGGGCGACCAGGAGAAGATGGGCCAGGCGCTCTATCGTCTGGCGGCCGAGGATCCCTCCTTCCGCGTCAAGACCGACGAGGAGAGCGGCCAGACCATCATCGCCGGCATGGGCGAGTTGCACCTCGACATCATCGTCGACCGCATGCGCCGCGAGTTCAAGGTCGAGGCCACGGTCGGCGCTCCGCAGGTTGCGTATCGCGAGACCATCACGCGCCGCACGGAAGAGGACTACACGCACAAGAAGCAGACCGGCGGCACGGGCCAGTTCGCCCGCGTCAAGTTGATCTTCGAGCCGAATCCGGACGGCGACGATTTCATCTTCGAGTCGAAGATCGTCGGCGGCGCGGTGCCGAAGGAATACATCCCCGGCGTCGAGAAGGGCATCCAGAGCGTCCTGTCGTCGGGTCCGGTTGCCGGCTTCCCGATGCTCGGCGTCAAGGCGACGCTGATCGACGGTGCCTTCCACGACGTCGACTCCTCGGTTCTGGCGTTCGAAATCGCGTCCCGCGCGTGCTTCAAGGAAGCGGCGAAGAAGGCCGGCGCCCAGCTGCTCGAGCCGATCATGAAGGTCGAGGTCGTGACGCCGGAAGACTACGTCGGCAACGTCATCGGCGATCTCAACGCCCGTCGCGGGCAGATCCAGGGTCAGGAATCGCGCGGCGTCGCCGTCGTGGTCAACGCCATGGTGCCGCTCGCGAACATGTTCAAATACGTCGACAATCTGCGCTCGATGTCGCAGGGCCGCGCCCAGTACACGATGCAGTTCGACCACTACGAGCCTGTGCCGACGGCAGTCGCGCAGGAAATCCAGAAGAAATACGCATAGTTCCCGCCGGTTGGGATCGGACTTTAATTCAACGCCTTAACCGGCGACAGCGAATGGAGGCCAGATATGGCTAAGAGCAAGTTTGAGCGGACGAAGCCGCATGTGAACATCGGAACGATTGGTCACGTTGACCACGGCAAGACGTCGCTGACGGCTGCGATCACGAAGTATTTCGGTGAGTTCAAGGCGTATGACCAGATCGACGCGGCGCCTGAGGAGAAGGCGCGCGGCATCACGATCTCGACGGCGCATGTCGAATACGAGACGGCGTCGCGCCACTATGCGCATGTCGACTGCCCCGGCCACGCCGACTATGTGAAGAACATGATCACGGGTGCTGCGCAGATGGACGGCGCGATCCTGGTTGTGTCCGCGGCCGACGGCCCGATGCCGCAGACGCGCGAGCACATTCTTCTGGCCCGCCAGGTCGGCGTTCCGGCGCTGGTTGTGTTTTTGAACAAGGTCGATCTGGTCGACGACGCCGAGCTTCTGGAGCTGGTCGAGCTCGAGGTTCGCGAGCTTCTGTCGAAGTATGAGTATCCGGGCGACGACATTCCGATGATCAAGGGTTCGGCGGTGGCCGCTCTCGAGGACAAGGACAAGAAGATCGGCGAGGATGCGATCCGCGAGCTGATGGCGGCGGTGGATGCCTATATCCCGACGCCTGAGCGTCCGATCGACAAGCCGTTCCTGATGCCGATCGAGGACGTGTTCTCGATTTCGGGCCGCGGCACGGTGGTGACCGGTCGTGTTGAACGTGGTGTCGTCAAGGTCGGCGAGGAGCTCGAGATCGTCGGCATCCGTCCGACGACGAAGACGACCTGCACGGGCGTCGAGATGTTCCGCAAGCTGCTCGACCAGGGTCAGGCGGGCGACAATATCGGCGCGCTCCTGCGCGGTGTCGACCGCGACGGCGTCGAGCGCGGCCAGGTTCTGGCCAAGCCCGGCACGGTGAAGCCGCACAAGAAGTTCGCGGCCGAGGCCTATATCCTGACCAAGGAGGAGGGTGGCCGTCACACGCCGTTCTTCACCAACTACCGTCCGCAGTTCTATTTCCGCACGACGGACGTGACGGGGATCGTGACGCTTCCGGCGGGCACCGAGATGGTGATGCCGGGGGACAACGTGACAGTGGACGTCGAGCTGATCGTGCCGATCGCCATGGAGGAGAAGCTGCGCTTCGCCATCCGCGAAGGCGGCCGCACCGTCGGCGCCGGCGTCGTGGCCAGCATTAAAGAATAGTCGGAATCAACGGGATCTGGGGGCGCGGAATACGCTGCGCCCGTCCGGACAAGGAAGTGACGCATGAACGGACAAAATATCCGAATTCGCCTCAAGGCGTTTGACCATCGCGTGCTCGACGCTTCGACCCGTGAGATCGTGTCGACCGCGAAGCGCACCGGCGCCAACGTCCGGGGTCCGATCCCGCTGCCGACGCGGATCGAGAAGTTCACGGTCAACCGCTCGCCGCACATCGACAAGAAGTCGCGCGAGCAGTTCGAGATGCGGACCCACAAGCGGCTCCTCGACATCGTCGACCCGACGCCCCAGACCGTCGATGCTCTGATGAAGCTCGACCTGGCGGCAGGCGTGGACGTCGAAATCAAGCTCTGACGAGCACGAACAAGAGCCCGCCGGCTGCGAAGCCAAGAGGCTCCTCTGAAGGAAGATGAACTGATGCGTTCAGGTGTGATTGCACAGAAGTTGGGGATGACCCGCGTCTACAACGATGCGGGCGAGCATGTGCCCGTGACGGTTCTCCGCATGGAGAACTGCCAGGTGGTGGCGCAGCGCACCCAGGAGAAGAACGGCTACACCGCGGTGCAGCTCGGCGTCGGCCTCGCCAAGGTCAAGAACACGGCGAAGGCCCAGCGCGGCCAGTTCGCCGCCGCGACCGTCGAGCCGAAAGCCAAGGTGGCGGAGTTCCGCGTCAGCCCGGAGAACCTGCTCGAGGTTGGGTCCGAGATCACCGTGGATCATTTCGTCCCCGGCCAGAAGGTCGACGTGACGGGCACCTCGATCGGCAAGGGCTTCCAGGGCGTCATCAAGCGCCACAATTTCGGCGGCGGCCGTGCCACCCACGGTAACTCCGTGTCGCACCGCACGCACGGCTCGACCGGTCAGCGCCAGGACCCCGGCAAGGTGTTCAAGGGCAAGAAGATGGCCGGCCACATGGGCAACACGCGCGTCACGACGCAGAACGTCGAGGTCGTTTCGACCGACGTCGACCGCGGCCTGATCCTGATCCGCGGCGCGGTTCCGGGATCCAAGGGCGCCTGGATCATGGTGCGCGACGCCGTCAAGTCCGCGCTGCCCGACAATGCACCGAAGCCGGCAGCCGTCCGCAAGAACGGCGCCGCTGAGAAGGGGGCCGAATAATGGATCTCAATGTCACCACGCTCGCCGGCAAGGACGCCGGCAAGTTGTCGCTCTCGGATGAGATCTTCGGTCTCGACCCGCGCGACGACATCCTCGCCCGCGTCATCCGCTGGCAGCTCGCAGCGCGTCAGCAGGGCACGCACGTGGCCAAGGGCCGCGCCGACATCGCCCGCACCGGTGCGAAGATGTACAAGCAGAAGGGAACTGGCCGCGCCCGTCACCATTCGGCGCGCGCTCCGCAGTTCCGCGGCGGCGGCAAGGCCCACGGCCCGGTGATGCGCAGCCACGCTCACGACCTTCCCAAGAAGGTCCGCGCGCTCGGCCTCAAGCATGCGCTATCGGCCAAGGCGAAGTCGGAGAGCCTGATCGTCGTCGACGATCTGGTCCTCGGCGAGGCCAAGACCAAGGCGCTGGTGGAGAGCTTCGCGGCTCTCGGCCTGACGAACGCTCTGATGATCGGCGGCGCCGAACTCGATCAGAACTTCAAGCGGGCAGCCGCCAACATCCCGAACATCGACGTGCTGCCGGTCCAGGGCATCAACGTCTACGACATTCTGCGCCGCGGCACGCTGGTCCTCTCGAAGGCCGCCGTCCAGGCTCTCGAGGAGCGTTTCAAATGACCGATCTCCGTCACTACGACGTGATCGTCTCGCCGGCGATTACCGAAAAGTCGACCATGGCCTCGGAGCAGAACCAGGTCGTCTTCAACGTCGCGAAAAAGGCGACGAAGCCCGAGATCAAGGCGGCGGTCGAAGCGCTGTTCGGCGTCAAGGTCGTCGGCGTTAATACGCTCGTGCGCAAGGGCAAGGTCAAGCGCTTCCGCGGCACGGTCGGTCAGCTGAGCGACGTCAAGCGGGCGATCGTCACGCTGAAGGACGGCGACTCGATCGACGTCACCACCGGCCTGTAAGCGCTGAGAGGTTAGGAACATGGCACTGAAGAGTTACAAGCCGACGACGCCGAGCCAGCGCCAGCTGGTCATCGTCGATCGCTCCGGCCTCTACAAGGGCAAGCCCGTGAAGGGCCTCACCGAAGGCCTCAAGTCCTCCGGCGGGCGCAACAATCTCGGGCGCATCACCGCCCGCTTCCAGGGCGGCGGTCACAAGCGCACCTATCGCATGGTCGACTTCAAGCGGCGCAAGCTCGATGTCGCGGCGACCGTCGAGCGCCTCGAATACGATCCGAACCGCACTGCGTTCATCGCCCTGGTGAAGTATGAGGACGGCGAGCTGAGCTACATCCTGGCGCCGCAGCGCCTGGCGGTCGGCGACAAGGTGATCGCCTCGGCCAGCGCCGACGTGAAGCCGGGCAATGCGATGCCGCTGTCGGCCATGCCGGTCGGCACGATCATCCACAATGTCGAGCTCAAGCCGGGCAAGGGCGGCCAGATCGCCCGTTCGGCGGGCGCCTACGCCCAGCTCGTCGGGCGAGACCAGGGCATGGCGATCCTGCGGCTCAACTCGGGCGAGCAGCGCCTTGTGTCCGGTTCGTGCTTCGCCACCGTCGGTGCGGTGTCGAACCCCGACCACGGCAACGTCAATCTCGGCAAGGCCGGCCGTTCGCGCTGGCTCGGCCGCAAGCCGCACAACCGCGGCGTCACCATGAACCCGGTCGACCATCCGCACGGCGGTGGTGAAGGCCGCACCTCCGGCGGACGCCACCCGGTCACCCCGTGGGGCAAGCCGACGAAGGGCAAGAAGACCCGGTCCAACAAGTCGACCGACAAGTTCATCATGCGCTCGCGCCATGCGCGCAAGAGCTAAGAAGAGGTTAGCGAAGTGACCCGTTCAGTCTGGAAAGGTCCGTTCGTCGACGGCTACCTGCTCAAGAAAGCCGACAAGGCTCGCGACGGCGGCCGCGCCGAGGTGATCAAGATGTGGTCCCGGCGTTCCACCATCCTGCCGCAGTTCGTCGGCCTGACCTTCGGCGTCTACAACGGCCAGAAGCATGTCCCGGTCTCGGTGAACGAAGACATGGTCGGCCACAAGTTCGGTGAGTTCGCTCCGAGCCGTACCTATTACGGCCATGGCGCGGACAAGAAGGCGAAGAGGAAGTAACAATGGGCAAGGCCAAGGCTCCGCGCGGACTTGCGGACAATGAGGCGCGCGCCGTGCTGCGCACCATCCGGGTCAGCCCCCAGAAGCTGAACCTGGTGGCGGCGCTTATCCGCGGCAAGAAGGTCGCGACCGCGCTGAACGATCTCGAGTTCTCGCGCAAGCGCATCGCAGGCACCGTCAAGAAGACGCTCGAGAGCGCGATCGCGAATGCCGAGAACAACCACGACCTCGACGTGGACGCGCTCGTCGTGGCCGAGGCCTATGTCGGCAAGTCGATCGTCATGAAGCGCTTCCATGCCCGCGGCCGCGGCCGCGCCTCGCGCATCGAGAAGCCATTCTCGCATCTGACCATTGTCGTGCGCGAAGTTGAAGAGAAAGTGGAGGCCGCCTGATGGGCCAGAAAGTCAATCCGATCGGACTGCGCCTCGGCATCAACCGGACCTGGGATTCGCGCTGGTATGCGAACACCGGCGAATACGGCAAGCTGCTGCACGAGGACATCAAGATCCGCAAGTATCTCGAGAAGGAGCTGAAGCAGGCCGCCGTCTCGAAGATCGTCATCGAGCGTCCGCACAAGAAGTGCCGCGTCACGATCCACGCCGCCCGCCCCGGTCTCATCATCGGCAAGAAGGGCGCGGACATCGAGAAGCTGCGCAAGAAGCTGATGGAGATGACGAAGTCGGACACGAGCCTGAACATCGTCGAGGTGCGCAAGCCCGAAATCGACGCCAAGCTCGTCGCCCAGTCGATCTCGCAGCAGCTCGAGCGCCGTATCGCGTTCCGGCGCGCCATGAAGCGCGCCGTGCAGTCGGCGATGCGCCTCGGCGCCGAGGGAATCCGCATCAACTGCTCCGGCCGTCTCGGCGGCGCCGAGATCGCGCGCATGGAGTGGTATCGGGAAGGCCGGGTGCCGCTGCACACGCTGCGTGCCGATGTCGACTATGGCACGTCCGAGGCCCAGACCGCCTATGGCATCTGCGGCGTCAAGGTGTGGATCTTCAAGGGCGAGATTCTCGAGCACGATCCGATGGCTTCCGAGCGTCGGGCGATCGAGACCGAAGCCCCGACCAGCGGCGGCGGTCGCCGTCGTGAGAACGCGTAAGAAAAGCGCGGCAGACGTAAGAAGGATAGAGAACGATGCTGCAGCCCAAGCGCACAAAGTTCCGCAAGCAGTTCAAGGGCCGTATCCACGGCGTCGCGAAGGGCGGTACGAACCTGGATTTCGGCGGCTTCGGCCTGAAGGCGCTGGAGCCTAACCGCGTCACCGCACGTGAGATCGAGGCGGCCCGCCGCGCGATCACCCGCGCGATGAAGCGCCAGGGCCGCGTCTGGATCCGTGTCTTCCCGGATGTTCCGGTGACCTCCAAGCCTACCGAAGTCCGCATGGGCAAGGGCAAGGGCGCGGTCGATTACTGGGCATGCCGCGTCAAGCCGGGCCGCGTGATGTTCGAGCTCGACGGCGTCAACGAGGAGACGGCGCGCGAAGCGCTCCGCCTCGGCGCCGCCAAGCTGTCGGTCAAGACGCGCTTCATCCAGCGCATCGCAGAATAGGAAGGTCGAGAGCCATGAAAGCCGCCGACGCGAGGGCCATGAGCCCCGATCAGTTGAATGACGAACTGGCCAAGCTGAAGAAGGAGCAGTTCAACCTGCGCTTCCAGAAGGCGACCGGCCAGATGGAAAAGACCGCCCGTGTCAAGCAGGTGCGCCGCGACATCGCCCGCATCAAGACGATCGCCGCCCAGAAGGCAGCGGGCAACAAGGCTTAAGGATCAAGATCATGCCGAAGCGCATCCTGCAGGGTACGGTCGTCAGCGACAAGAACGACAAGACGGTGGTCGTCCGCGTCGAGCGTCGCTTCACGCATCCTGTGATGAAGAAGACCGTTCGCCTGTCGAAGAAGTACAAGGCGCACGACGAGAACAATGCATGCAAGGTCGGCGACCAGGTGTTCATCCAGGAGTCGCGTCCGATTTCGAAGGACAAGACCTGGGTCGTCGTCACCGAAGCCGCGGCCAAGTAGACAACAAGAGATCGGCCGGAAAGGGGAGACCCGCTTTCCGGACATGAAGAAGAAGGCGGTCAGTCATGATTCAGATGCAAACTAACCTGGACGTCGCCGACAATTCCGGCGCGCGCCGAGTCATGTGCATCAAGGTGCTGGGCGGCTCGAAGCGGAAATATGCGTCGGTCGGCGATATCATCGTCGTCTCGATCAAGGAGGCCATTCCGCGCGGCCGCGTCAAGAAGGGCGACGTCATGAAGGCGGTCGTGGTCCGCACGGCCAAGGACATCCGCCGTCCCGACGGTTCGGTGATCCGCTTCGACAAGAACGCGGCCGTGCTCGTCGACAACAAGAAAGAGCCGATCGGCACGCGTATCTTCGGGCCGGTTCCGCGCGAGCTTCGCGCGAAGAACCACATGAAGATCATCTCGCTCGCGCCTGAAGTGCTGTAAGGAGCCGGAACAATGCAGAAGATCCGCAAGGGCGACAAGGTCGTCGTGCTCGCCGGCAAGGACAAGGGCCGCACGGGCGAAGTGATCCGCATGATGCCGAAGGACGATCAGGCGATCGTGCGCGGCATCAACATGGTCCGCCGTCATCAGCGCCAGACGCAGTCGCAGGAAGGCGGCATCATTTCCAAGGAAGCGCCGATCCACGTTTCGAACATCGCCGTCGCCGACCCCAAGGACGGCAAGCCGACCCGCGTCGGCTTCGAGGTGAAGGACGGCAAGAAGGTGCGCGTGGCGAAGCGCTCGGGAGCAACGATCGATGGCTAAGACCGCTTATCAGGCGCGCCTGCGCAAGGTGTACGACGAGAAGATCCGCAAGGAGCTTCAGGCTCAGTTCAACTACGAGAACGAGATGCAGATTCCGCGTCTCGACAAGATCGTGCTGAACATGGGCGTCGGCGAGGCCACGGCCGATTCGAAGAAGCCGTCGGTCGCCGCCGAGGATCTCGCGCTGATTGCCGGCCAGAAGGCGGTGGTGACGCGTGCGCGCAACTCCATCGCCGGCTTCAAGGTTCGCGAGAACATGCCGATCGGCGCCAAGGTGACGCTGCGCAAGGAGCGCATGTACGAGTTTCTCGACCGCCTCATCAACATCGCGCTGCCGCGCGTTCGCGACTTCCGCGGGCTCAACCCGAAGAGCTTCGACGGGCGCGGCAATTATGCGATGGGCATCAAGGAGCACATCGTTTTCCCCGAGATCAACTACGACAAGGTCGATCAGGTCTGGGGCATGGACATCATCGTCTGCACGACCGCCAAGACGGACGACGAGGCGAGGGCCCTTCTCAAGGCCTTCAACTTCCCGTTCCGGCAGTAACGGCAAGCGATAACAAGGGTATTTGAAATGGCCAAGACCAGTTCAGTCGAGAAGAACAACCGGCGCCGCAAGATGGTTGCCAACGCCGCTGCCAAGCGCAAGGCGCTGAAGGCGATCATCATGGATCAGTCGCTGCCGCTCGAGGAGCGCTTCCGCGCCCAGCTCAAGCTCTCGGCGATGCCGCGCAATACCGCCCGCACCCGCATCCGCAACCGTTGCGAGGTGACGGGGCGTCCGCGCGCGTTCTATCGCAAGCTCAACATGTCGCGTATCGCGCTGCGCGAGCTCGGTTCGCTCGGGATGATCCCGGGCCTCGTGAAGTCCAGCTGGTAGGAGGGCACGAAGATGTCTTTGAGTGATCCCCTCGGCGATATGCTGACCCGCATCCGCAACGCCTATGGCCGCAGGAAGTCGAAGGTGTCGACGCCCGCGTCCACGCTGCGCGCCCGCGTTCTGGAGGTGATGAAGTCGGAAGGCTACATCCGCGACTTCAGCCAGACCGACTTCGACAACGGCAAGTCCGAGATCGAAATCGAGCTGAAATATGCGGAAGGCCAGCCGGTCATCCGCGAGATCGCCCGCGTGTCGAAGCCCGGTCGCCGCGTCTACGTCTCGGTGAAGTCGATCCCGCAGGTCGCCAACGGCCTTGGCATCTCGATCCTTTCGACGCCGAAGGGCGTGATGGCCGACCACCAGGCCCGCGAAGAGAACGTCGGCGGCGAAATCCTCTGCCAGATCTTCTGATCAGGCGGATTGCAGAAACAGGAACGAGGACAAGACAATGTCTCGTATCGGAAAGAAACCCGTTGCACTCCCGCAGGGCGTGACCGCGTCGGTCAACGGCCAGACGGTGAGCGCGAAGGGCCCCAAGGGCGAATTGCGGTTCGTCGTCAACGACGAGGTCTTGGTCAAGCTGGATGACGGCCAGATCGCCGTAGAGCCGCGCGATCAGACCAAGGTCGCGCGCTCGAAGTGGGGCATGTCGCGCACGATGATCGTCAACATCCTGAACGGCGTGAAGGATGGTTTCGAGAAGCGTCTCGAGATCACCGGCGTCGGCTACCGCGCGGCCATGCAGGGCAAGAACCTGCATCTTTCGCTCGGTTTCAGCCACGAGGTGGTCTACCAGACGCCCGAGGGTATCACGATTTCGACGCCGAAGCCGACGGAAATCGTCGTCGCCGGCATCGACAAGCAGCAGGTCGGCCAGGTGGCGGCGGAGATCCGCGAGTATCGCGGACCCGAGCCGTACAAGGGCAAGGGCGTGCGCTACGCGGGCGAGAAGATCGTCCGCAAGGAAGGCAAGAAGAAGTAGGGCGAATGGGGATTGGCGAATGGCCAATGGGGGGCGGCATCTGTCGCTTGCACCATTCGCCACTCGCCACTCGCCATTCACCCTAAAGCCACGGAGGGCGGTTGCGGGCCGATCGGGACCGCGTAGAGCCGCTACCGTCTTACAAGGCAAAGGAAGAAGGCAATGGCCTCCAAGGACTCTATCCAGAAGCGCGCCCAGCGTATCCGCCGCCAGATCCGCAAGGTCGCCGGCGACCGTCCGCGTCTGTCCGTGCATCGTTCGTCGAAACACATCTATGTCCAGGTGATCGACGACGCGAACGGCCGCACGCTGGCCGCGGCGTCGACCCTCGACAAGGATCTCAAGGCGTCGTTGAAGACAGGTGCCGACGTGGCGGCCGCCGCTGCCGTGGGCAAGCTGGTCGCGGAACGCGCCAAGAAGGCAGGCGTGACCGCTGTCGTCTTCGACCGCGGTGCCTACATCTATCACGGCCGCGTCAAGGCGCTGGCCGAGGCCGCCCGCGAGGGCGGACTGGACTTCTAAGTGAATGGTGAATGGTGAATGGTAAAATGGACTGTGGGTCGGACGGCGGCATAGCGCTCTCTGACCATTCACCATTTTTCCATTCACCATTCACCAGGTGACTTTCCACCGTGGACCGATTATGTCGGCCACAGATTTAACCCGGTGCCTCCGGAAAAAAACAAGGAACAGGATATGGCACAAGAACGTCGGGAAGGCGGTCGCGATCGCGAACGCAGCCGTGACCGTGAGGAAAAGGACAGCGAGTTCGTCGACAAGCTGGTCCATATCAACCGCGTCGCCAAGGTGGTGAAGGGCGGCCGTCGCTTCGGCTTCGCAGCCCTCGTCGTCGTCGGCGACCAGAAGGGCCGCGTCGGCTTCGGCCACGGCAAGGCGCGCGAAGTGCCGGAGGCGATCCGCAAGGCGACCGAGGCCGCCAAGCGCGAGATGATCTTCGTGCCGCTGCGCTCCGGCCGCACCCTGCATCACGACGTGGCCGGCCGCCACGGCGCAGGCAAGGTTCTCCTTCGCGCCGCCAAGCCCGGCACGGGCATCATCGCGGGCGGCCCGATGCGCGCCGTGTTCGAGACCCTCGGCATGCACGACGTCGTCGCCAAGTCGATGGGGTCGTCGAACCCCTACAACATGGTGCGTGCCACCTTCGACGCCCTGAAGAACCAGGTGCATCCGAAGGACATCGCCGCGCAGCGCGGCATCAAGTATTCCGCCCTCCAGGCGCGCCGCGGCACTGCCGCCGGCGAAGAGTAAGGAGCCGGACGATGGCCAAGAAACAGTCCAAGACCATCACGGTCGAGCAGATCGGCAGCCCGATCCGCCGGCCGAAGGAGCAGCGCGCGACGCTGATCGGCCTCGGCCTCAACAAGATGCATCGCCGCAGAACGCTCGAGGACACCCCGTCGGTACGCGGCATGATCGCCTCCGTCGGCCACCTCGTCCGCGTCGTCGACGAGGCGTGAGCGAAGGCGCAGGAGAAGAGACATGAAACTCAACGAATTGCGCGACAACGAAGGCGCCACCCATTCGCGAAAGCGCGTGGGGCGCGGCATCGGCTCAGGCAAGGGTAAGACCGGCGGGCGCGGCGTAAAGGGCCAGAAGGCACGCTCCGGTGTTGCCATCAACGGCTTCGAGGGTGGCCAGATGCCGCTCTACCGCCGTCTGCCCAAGCGCGGCTTCAACAACATCTCGGCGAAGTCCTTCGCGACCGTCTCGCTCGCCCGCATCCAGGCGGCGATCGACGCCAAGAAGCTCGACGCGAAGGAGACCGTTGACGCGGCGGCGCTCGTCAAGGCCGGCGTTATCCGCCGCGCCAAGGACGGCGTGCGCATCCTCAGCGACGGCGAGATCAAGGCCAAGGTTTCGTTCGATGTTGCCGGAGTGTCGAAGCCGGCGCTCGAGAAGATCGAACAGGCTGGCGGCTCGGTGAAGTTGCCGGAAGCCAAGTCCGAGTGACATAGCAGCAGCGGTGCGACTGCGCCGCTGCTTGCATCTTCGCGGGCCGGAGCCTATTTCGAGGCTTCGGCTCAAAGCATGACTCGCTCCCCGCGCGTCCATTCGCCTGCCGAAGCGGAGATTTCCAATGGCATCAGCAGCCGAACAACTTGCTTCGAACCTCAATTTCGCGGCCTTCGCCAAGGCGGAGGACCTGAAGAAACGTATCTGGTTCACGCTGGGCGCGCTGCTGGTCTACCGCCTCGGCACCTATATTCCGATTCCGGGCATCAATCCCGAAGCCTTCGCCCAGGCGTTCGAGGGTCAGTCGCGCGGCGTGCTCGGCATCTTCAACATGTTCGCAGGCGGCGCGGTCGAGCGCATGGCGATCTTCGCGCTCGGCATCATGCCTTACATCTCGGCTTCCATCATCATGCAACTGATGACGTCGGTCGTTCCGACGCTCGAGCAGCTGAAGAAGGAGGGAGAGCAGGGCCGCAAGGTCATTAATCAATACACGCGCTACGGCACGGTCCTGCTCGCGACAGTTCAGGCCTACGGCATCGCCGTGGGTCTCGAAAGCGGCGCGGGGATCGTCAGCGACCCCGGTTGGTTCTTCAAGCTCTCCGCGGTCATCACGCTCGTCGGCGGCACGATGTTCCTGATGTGGCTCGGCGAGCAGATCACGGCGCGCGGCATCGGCAACGGCATTTCGCTGATCATCTTCGCCGGCATCGTCGCCGGTCTGCCTTCGGCGCTCTCCGGCACTCTGGAACTCGGCCGCACGGGTGCGCTGTCGACCGGCATTATCCTGGCCATCATCGTCCTGGCCGTCGTCGTCATCGCGCTGATCGTGTTCTTCGAACGTGCGCAGCGCAGGCTGCTGATCCAATATCCGAAGCGCCAGGTGGGCAACCGGATGTTCCAGGGCGACACGTCGCATCTGCCGCTCAAGCTCAACACCGCCGGCGTCATCCCGCCGATCTTCGCCTCATCGCTGCTGCTCCTGCCGGCGACGGTCGCCGGGTTCTCCAACACGTCGAACCTGCCGGCTTGGGCGAACTCGATCCTGGCGACGCTCGGCCACGGACAGCCGCTCTACATGCTGCTCTACGCGGCCATGATTGTGTTCTTCGCCTTCTTCTATACGGCGATCGTGTTCAATCCGAAGGACACGGCCGACCAGCTGAAGAAACACTCCGGCTTCATCCCCGGCTATCGCCCGGGCGAGCGCACCGCCGAATACATCGACTATGTGCTGACGCGCATTACGCTCGTGGGGGCTATCTATCTCGTCGTCATCTGTCTATTGCCCGAGTTTCTGATTTCGGCGACGGGCGTTCCGTTCTATCTCGGAGGCACTTCGCTGCTGATCGTTGTGAGCGTTACGCTCGACACTGTGGCGCAGATCCAGGGACACCTGATCGCGCACCAGTACGAGGGGCTGATCAAGAAGTCGAAACTCCGGGGGGGCAAGAGATAGAATGAGGCTGATACTGCTGGGCCCGCCGGGGGCGGGCAAGGGGACGCAGGCGCAGCGACTGGTCGAGAGGTTTGGCATCCCTCAGCTGTCCACGGGCGACATGCTTCGTGCAGCGGTGAAGGCCGGATCCGACGTCGGCAAACGTGCCAAGGCGGTCATGGATGCGGGCGAACTGGTCTCCGACGAGATCGTCAATGCGATCGTGGCGGAGCGGATCGATCAGGCCGATTGCGCCAAAGGCTTCATTCTCGACGGCTATCCCCGCACGCTGGCGCAGGCCGACGCGGTCGGCGCTATGCTTTCCGAACGCGGCCTGAAGCTCGACGCGGTGATCGAACTTACGGTCGACGACAATGAACTGGTCGCCCGCATAGCCAAGCGCGCCGAACAGGCGAGGGCGGCCGGCCAGGCCGTGCGCAAGGACGACGATCCGGCGGTCGTGCCGGAACGACTGAGGGAATATTACAAGAAGACGGCCCCGCTGGTCGGCTACTACTACGCCAAAGGGATGCTTACCCAGCTCGACGGCATGGCTTCGATCGACAAAGTCACCGGCGAAATAGAAGGTCTTCTGTCGAAGATATAGTCCGCTTCGGCGGTTGACGTGGAAGGCGCGTTGCATTATAGCGGCGCGTCTCCCATCACATCGCATGGTTGGTTGTCCGCGAGGACTGCAGCCGCATTGATCGGAACACCCGCAAGGGCCGGCCTCCACCGGACGCGGGCAAACAACAATGCCAGCCCGACTGGCCTGACATGGAGATTAGAATGGCCCGTATAGCCGGCGTCAACATTCCGACCAACAAGCGCGTCGTCATCGCGCTGCAGTACATTCACGGCATCGGTCCGAAGTTTGCGGCCGAGATCGTGGCGAAGGTCGGCATCCCGGCGGAGCGCCGCGTCAACCAGCTCACCGATTCGGAAGTGTTGCAGATCCGCGAAGCCATCGACCGCGATTACAAGGTCGAGGGCGATCTGCGCCGCGAAGTGTCGATGAACATCAAGCGTTTGATGGACCTCGGCTGCTATCGCGGCCTGCGTCATCGCCGCTCCCTGCCGGTCCGCGGCCAGCGCACGCACACCAATGCCCGCACCCGCAAGGGTCCGGCGAAGCCCATCGCGGGCAAGAAGAAGTAATCGGGCGAAAGGCGAGATGGCAGTTGGCGAATGGGGCTTCCCCACTCGCCATTCGCCACTCCCCACTCGCCCTGGTGGAGCCGCTGGCACTACGGCGGCGTAGAGATCGAAAGGTAAGACATGGCCAAGGAAGCCGCACGCGTCCGTCGTCGCGAACGCAAGAACATCTCGACGGGCGTCGCCCACGTCAATTCGACGTTCAACAATACGATGATCACCATCACCGACCAGCAGGGCAACGCGATTGCCTGGTCGTCGGCGGGTGCTCAGGGCTTCAAGGGTTCGCGCAAATCGACCCCGTTCGCCGCCCAGATGGCTGCCGAAGACTGCGCCAAGAAGGCCCAGGAGCACGGCATGCGCATGCTTGAGGTCGAGGTTTGCGGTCCGGGGTCGGGTCGTGAATCGGCGCTTCGCGCGCTGCAGGCGGCGGGCTTCACCATCACGTCGATCCGCGACGTGACGCCGATCCCGCACAATGGCTGCCGGCCGCGCAAGAAGCGTCGCGTCTGATATTCATCTTTCTTGCCGACGGCGCCCCTCGAAGGGCGCCGCAGGCGTTTTCCAGATCGCTCGCCACGATTGGATGGTGGCGAGGTAACGGAAGGACCAACACATGATCCAGAAAAACTGGCAGGACCTGATCAAGCCGAACAAGGTCGAGTTCTCGTCCAAGGGCAAGACCCTGACGACGCTCGTCGCCGAGCCGCTGGAGCGCGGCTTCGGCCTGACGCTCGGCAATGCGCTGCGGCGCGTGCTTCTGTCGTCGCTGCGCGGCGCGGCCGTGACCGCGGTGCAGATCGACGGCGTGCTGCACGAGTTCTCCTCGATCGCCGGCGTGCGCGAGGACGTGACCGACATCGTGCTGAACATCAAGGAAATCGCGATCAAGATGGAAGGCGACGGGCCGAAGCGCATGGTCGTGCGCAAGCAGGGCCCTGGCATCGTCACCGCCGGCGACATCCAGACGGTCGGCGACGTCGAGATCCTCAACCCCGACCATGTGATCTGCACGCTCGACGAGGGTGCCGAGATCCGCATGGAGTTCACCGTCGACAACGGCAAGGGCTACGTGCCTGCCGATCGCAACCGCGCCGACGATGCGCCGATCGGGCTCATCCCGGTCGATTCGCTCTATTCGCCGGTCAAGAAGGTTTCCTACAAGGTCGAGAACACCCGCGAGGGCCAGGTTCTGGACTACGACAAGCTGACGCTGTCGATCGAGACCGACGGCTCGATCACCGGCGAGGACGCGGTGGCATTCGCGGCGCGCATCCTGCAGGACCAGCTGTCGCTGTTCGTCAATTTCGACGAGCCGCAGAAGGAGCAGGCGGCGGAGACCGTCACCGAGCTCGCCTTCAACCCGGCGCTGCTGAAGAAGGTCGACGAACTCGAACTGTCGGTCCGCTCGGCCAACTGCCTGAAGAACGACAACATCGTCTATATCGGCGACCTGATCCAGAAGACCGAGGCGGAGATGCTGCGCACCCCGAACTTCGGCCGCAAGTCGCTCAACGAGATCAAGGAAGTGCTGGCGGCGATGGGCCTGCATCTCGGCATGGAAGTGCCGGACTGGCCGCCGGAGAACATCGAAGACCTCGCCAAGCGCTACGAAGATCAATATTGAGGCGAATGGCGAAATGGCGAATGGCGAAATGGGTTCTCCCATTCGCCACTCGCCACTCGCCACTCGCTCCTGAAACCCGCCAAGTATGGCACAGAAGGAGACCCAGTCATGCGCCATGGACGTTCCGGCCGCCGGCTGAACCGCACCGTCAGCCACCGTAAAGCCCTGTTCTCGAACATGGCCGCTTCCCTGATCGAGCACGAGCAGATCGTGACCACCCTGCCCAAGGCCAAGGAGCTTCGCCCGATCGTGGAGAAGCTGGTCACCCTCGGCAAGCGCGGCGACCTGCATGCCCGCCGCCAGGTGATTTCGGCCATCGGCTCCGACGCGCTGGCCAAGCGCCTGTTCGAGACGATCGCCCCGCGCTACGCCTCCCGCAACGGCGGCTACCTGCGCATCATGAAGGCGGGCTTCCGGCACGGCGACAACGCCGCCATGGCAGTGATCGAGTTCGTCGACCGCGACACCTCTGCCAAGGGGGCGGCCGACCGTGCCCGCACCGAGGCCGAAGCCGCCGCCGAGAGCGAAGCCGCCTGACAAGCGTCGTATCGGCTTGCATGACGAGGGGCCCGCAAGGGCCCTTTTTCGTGTCGGGATACGATGCCGTCGGGATGGCACTCGGCGCGAACGTGAGGTGACGTTCCCCAAAAACGATCCGGACGTGTTGGATCAGGCCGCCCGCACCAGCACGTGCTTCTTCTTGCCGAGCGAAAGTTTGATTGCGCCGGTGTCGGCGATGTCTGCGGCCGTGATCTGCATCCGCTCATCGGATACTGGCCGGTCGTTGACCTTGACCGCACCGCCTTGCACGTGGCGCCTCGCCTCGCCGTTTGAGGCCGCAAGGCCGGCGGTGACGAACAGCGACAGGATGCCTATCCCGGCATCGAGAGCCGCTCGCGGAACCGTGACGGTCGGCAGGTCGTCCGCCACCGAGCCTTCCTCGAACGTCTTGCGCGCGGTCTCGGCTGCCTGCTCGGCCGCCGCGCGGCCATGCAGCATCGCCGTGATTTCGGTGGCAAGCACCTTCTTCGCCTCGTTGATCTCCGAGCCCGAGAGCGCCGCGAGCCGCTTCACCTCGTCCATCGGCATGGTCGTGTAGAGCTTGAGGAAGCGCTCGACGTCGGCATCCTCGGTGTTGCGCCAGTACTGCCAGAAATCGTAGGGGCTCATCATCTCCGGATCGAGCCAGACGGCGCCGCTGGCTGTCTTGCCCATCTTGGCGCCTGAAGAACTGGTGAGCAGCGGCGTGGTCATCGCGTAGAGCTGCGGCGTGCCCATGCGGTGGCCGAGGTCGATGCCGTTGACGATGTTGCCCCACTGGTCCGAGCCGCCCATCTGCAGACGTGTGCCGAAGCGTTTGTTCAGCTCGACGAAGTCGTAGGCCTGCAGGATCATGTAGTTGAATTCGAGGAAGGACAGGGACTGCTCGCGGTCGAGCCTGAGCTTGACGGAATCGAAGGACAGCATCCGGTTGACGGAAAAATGCCGGCCGACGTCGCGCAGGAACTCGACATAATTGATCTTCATCAGCCAGTCGGCATTGTTGACCATCATGGCCTTGCCGGGGCCCTCGCCGAAGGTGAGGTAGGGGGCAAAGTTGCGGCGGATGCCGACGAGATTATCCTCGATGTCCTGCGGCGTGAGCAGCTTGCGTGCCTCGTCCTTGAAGGAGGGGTCGCCGATCATCGAGGTGCCCCCGCCCATCAGCGCGATCGGCTTGTGGCCGGTCCGCTCCAGCCAGTGCAGCATCATGATCTGGATCAGCGAACCCGCATGCAGGCTCCTGGCCGTCGCGTCGAAGCCGATATAGGCGGATACGCTTGTGGTGCGGAACAGCTCGTCCAGGCCGCTCTCGTCGGAGATCTGGTGGATGAACCCGCGCTCGGACATGATGCGCAGGAATTCGGACTTGAAGGCGGACATGGCGGACTTTCCGGAACTTGGTTTGCCTGGGACAGTGGCCCCGGCGCGCCCGCGCGTTTAGCATCAGTGGGCCCGGACTCACAAGGATAGCGGCGGCGATGAAGGCAATCTGCGCGATCGGGCTGATGAGCGGCACGTCCATGGACGGCATCGACCTCGCCGTGATCGGGACCGATGGCGAGAGCCTGGTCGAGCGCGGGCCTTCGCATTTCGTACCTTACGAGGCGGCGTTCCGGCGGCGCATCGAGGCCGCGCTGGAGGAGGCGAAGTCGATCCGCGACCGCATGGAGCGTCCCGGGGATCTGGCTGGGCTGGAGCGCGAGATCACTCTTCGCCACGCAGCGGCAGTGGAAGGGCTCCGATCGCGTCTGTCCGGCCGCTGGGCCGACCTCGAACTGATCGGCTTCCACGGCCAGACGGTGCTGCACCGGCCCGAGCGCGGACTGACCGTCCAGCTCGGCGACGGTGCGCTGCTCGCCGCGAAAACCGGCCTTCCGGTTGTCCACGACATGCGCGCCAACGACATGCGGCATGGCGGGCAGGGCGCGCCGCTGGTGCCCGCCTACCACGCCGCGCTCGCCCACTCCCTGTCGGCGGATCTGCGCGGGAAGCTGCCGGTCGCTTTCGTCAACATCGGCGGTATCTCGAACGTCACCTGGGTGCCAGAAAAGGGCGATCCGGTCGCTTTCGATTCCGGCCCTGGCAATGCGCTCATCGACCAATGGGTCGCGCGCGAAGGCGGGTTGCCCTTCGACGAGAACGGCATGATCGCATCGGAGGGCAGCGTGATCGAGGCCGTCGTCGAATCCTATCTGGCGAACCCCTTCTTCCCCCGCGCGGCGCCGAAGTCGCTCGACCGGAACGATTTCACGCTCGAACAGATTGGCGGCCTGGAACTGGCGGACGGCGCACGAACGCTGGCCGCGGTGTCGGCCGAGGCCATCCTGCGCGCGGCCGAGCACATGCCCGGCGCGCCGAAATTGTGGATAGTCTGCGGCGGTGGCCGCAAGAATCCGCATATCGTCGGCGACCTGCGTCGGGGGGCGGAGCGCGACGGCGGTCAGGTCATTCTTGCCGAAGATGCGGGACTGAACGGCGACGCCATGGAGGCCGAGGCGTGGGCATATCTCGCCGTGCGCTCAAAGCGCGGCCTGCCGCTGACGTTCCCGACGACCACGGGCTGCCGTTCGCCCGTGACCGGCGGTGTGCTGAGCCTGCCGCCTAAGCCCCGAGGCTCCGCTGAAAGCTGACTATTTCTTGGCGGGAGCCTTGGCCTTCGCCGGCGCCTTGGCGGGAGCCTTGGCAGCCGCGGGCTTTGCGGCTGACTTCGCAGCCGGCTTGGCCGCGGCCTTCGGCGCCGCTGCGGCCTTTGCCGGCTTTGCCGCAGCCTTTGCTGCCGGCTTTGCGGCGGCCTTGGCAGGCGCCTTCTTCGCGGCCGTATCGACGGTTTCGACCGGAGCATCGGCGACGCTCTTCTTGATCGACTCGATGGTCTTCATTGCCGAAGCCTTGGCCTTGTAGCTTTCCGACGTGAAGACGATCTCGCCATTGGCCGCGCGAAACCGGAATCGCGTCTCGCCCTTCTTGTCCTTGTAGACTTCGAATTTGCTCACGGCAGGGTCCCCCTCGGTTGGAGCGATGATTCGTTCACCGGCAAAAGGTGACACTTCGCCTCTCTACTGTCGAGAAAAGCCGTTGCTGCAGTGCACATACTAGATCGGGCCGGAATCAACAGTCCGGCCCGACCTCATCTTTCCGCAGTCTCGTCAGGATCTTGCGTTAGCGCAGCCGCTTCGGCCGAGGATCGGCGAGCTCTCCCGCCAGCCGGCGGTCGAGGTATTCCGAGCATTCCTCGATCAACACGTCGGCGTCGTTCGAGAAGAAATGGTTCGCGCCGGGAATCGTCTTCTGGGTGATGGTGATGCCCTTCTGCGTATGCAGCTTGTCGACGAGACCCTGGACATCTTTCGGCGGCGCGACCTTGTCGGCATCGCCGTGGATGATCAGCCCGGACGAAGGGCAGGGCGCCAGGAAGGAGAAGTCGTAGATGTTGGGCTGGGGAGCGACCGAGATGAAGCCCTCGACCTCCGGGCGGCGCATGAGAAGTTGCATGCCGATCCAGGCTCCGAACGAATAGCCGGCGACCCAACAGCTCTTCGAGTCCGGATGCAGCGATTGCACCCAGTCGAGGGCGGCCGCGGCGTCGGACAGTTCACCCGAACCGTGGTCGAATTCGCCCTGGCTGCGGCCGATGCCGCGGAAATTGAAGCGCAGCGTCGTGAAGCTCCGCTTCTGAAACATGTAGAATAGGTCGTAGACGATCTTGTTGTTCATCGTTCCGCCGAACTGAGGGTGCGGGTGGAGCACGATCGCGATCGGGGCGTTCTTTTCCGTCGAGGGCTGGTAACGGCCTTCGAGGCGGCCGGCAGGGCCGTTGAAAATGACTTCGGGCATGTATACTCCAACTGTCAGACCGCCGTTGCGGTCCGACTCTTGCGGTTCCGGCTTGACGCCGGGGCGGGCTCTTCCTATTAACCAGTTTAGAACAATTCAAAACTGGCAATGGTCGTCCGCTCGTTCGAGGGGCTAAATAGGACGCCCGCCCTTTGAAATTCAAGGAAATTGCGCGGCAGTCGCACGATTGTCGCTCCAGGAGCGAACCAGGCGCGTCATGGCGGCCAGACGGACCTACCTCGACCACAATGCGAGCGCACCGCTGAGCGACAGCGCGCGCGCCGCGATGGTCGCTGCGATGGCGATCGATGCCAATCCGTCGTCGGTGCATGCCGAGGGTCGGGAGGCGCGGCGGGTCGTCGAGACTGCGCGCCGCGAGGTGGCGGCGCTCGTCAATGGGAATCCGGCCAACGTCGTCTTCACCTCGGGCGCGACGGAAGCCGCCTCCTGGCTCCTGACGCCGAACTGGCGCATGGGGCGCGCGCCGCTTGGTCTTTCCAGATTGATCGTTTGCGCGGCGGACCATCCGGCGACACTGGACGGTGGCCATTTCTCGCCGGACAAGGTCACACGTCTCGGCGTCGATGCCGACGGCATGCTTCGGCTCGACGACTTGGCGTCCGAACTGGCGGGGCACGACCCCGCGAGGGGTCAGGTGCTGGTTGCGATGCATCTCGCAAACAACGAGACGGGTGTCGTGCAGCGGGTTCGGGAGATAGCCAACATCGTGCGCGACGCCGGAGGCATCCTCGTGTTCGACGCCGTCCAGGCCGCGGGACGCGTTCCGCTCGACATCGCCGTCAATGGCGCGGATTTCCTGATCCTGTCCTCGCACAAGATCGGCGGCCCGAAGGGCGCCGGCGCGGTCGTTTCGGCCGGCGGCGTTCTCATGCCCGAGCCGTTGATCAGGGGCGGCGGGCAGGAGCACGGCCACCGGGCGGGCACCGAGAACGTCGCGGCTATCGCCGGCTTTGGCGCGGCCGCACGAGAAGCGCGGGCAGGATTGCCGAAAACGGAACAGATCGCGGCGCTCCGCGACCGCTTCGAAGCCGCGATCGTGGACATTGCCCCCGATGCCGTGATCTTCGGCCGCGCCGCGGCGCGGCTGCCGAACACGACGTTCTTCGCCATTCCCGGCCTCAAGGCCGAAACCGCGCAGATCGCCTTTGATCTCGAAGGCGTGGCCCTTTCGGCGGGTTCCGCCTGCTCGTCGGGCAAGGTCGGTCCCAGCCATGTCCTTGCCGCGATGGGGCACGGCGCTTATGGCGGCGCGCTGCGCGTATCGATCGGGCCCCAGACCGGCGAGGAGGATCTCGCCGCCTTTGTCGGTGCTCTCAGGAAGCTTGTCGCGAGGAGGGCGGTCAAGGCCGCGTGATGCGGTTTGCGAATACCGGCCTTGTCGAGATGGGCCTGTATTTTGCGTGCGAAGACACTAAATAAGGCGTGCGCCCAACGGCGTCGCCAGGTTTGAAAACAGCCGGGCCTTGAACCCGGCATGGATGGAGAACGCTGATGCCTGCCGTGCAGGAGACCATCGAGCAGGTCCGCAACATTGATGTGGACCAGTACAAATACGGATTCGAGTCCTTCATTGAGATGGACAAGGCGCCCAAGGGCCTGTCCGAGGAGACGATCCGGTTCATTTCGGCCAAGAAGGGCGAGCCCGAATGGATGCTCGAATGGCGTCTCGGCGCCTATCGCCGCTGGCTGACCCTCGAGGAGCCGACCTGGGCGCGCGTCCATTATCCGAAGATCGATTTCCAGGACATCTACTACTACGCCGCGCCGAAAAACCAGTCCGGCCCGAAGTCGCTGGACGAGGTGGATCCCGAGATCCTTAAAGTCTACGAAAAGCTCGGCATCCCGCTGAAGGAGCAGGAAATCCTCGCCGGCGTGCAGAAGCCCGTCGAGGACGGCGAGGCGAGCGACAACGTCTACAAGTCTGGACGCGTCGCGGTCGACGCGGTGTTCGATTCAGTCTCCGTGGTGACGACCTTCAAGGAGGAACTCGCCAAGGCCGGCGTGCTGTTCATGTCGATCTCGGAAGCGATCCGCGAACATCCGGAGATCGTCAGGAAGTATCTCGGCTCCGTTGTGCCGACGAGCGATAATTATTACGCCACGCTGAATTCGGCCGTCTTCACCGATGGGTCCTTCGTCTTCGTGCCCAAGGGCGTGCGCTGCCCGATGGAACTGTCGACCTATTTCCGCATCAATGAGAAGAACACCGGCCAGTTCGAGCGCACGCTGATCATCGCCGAGGAGGGCGCCTACGTCTCCTACCTCGAAGGCTGCACGGCGCCGCAGCGCGACGAAAACCAGTTGCATGCGGCGGTGGTGGAATTGGTGGCGCTGGACGACGCCGAAATCAAGTATTCGACCGTCCAGAACTGGTATCCCGGCGACAAGGACGGCAAGGGCGGCATCTACAATTTCGTCACCAAGCGCGGCGACTGCCGCGGCGCACGCTCCAAAATTTCCTGGACGCAGGTCGAGACCGGCTCGGCGATCACCTGGAAATACCCGTCCTGTCTGCTGCGCGGCGACGACAGCCGCGGAGAGTTCTATTCGATCGCCGTGTCGAACGGCCACCAGCAGGTCGATTCCGGCACCAAGATGATCCATCTCGGCAAGAACACGTCGAGCCGCATCATCTCGAAAGGCATTTCGGCAGGCAGATCGAACAACACCTATCGCGGCCAGGTGTCTGTGCATCGCCGCGCCACCAACGCGCGCAACTTCACCAATTGCGACTCGCTTTTGATCGGCAACGACTGCGGCGCGCATACCGTGCCCTATATCGAAGTGAAGAATTCGAGCGCCCAGGTGGAGCACGAGGCGACCACCTCGAAAATCTCCGAGGACCAGAAGTTCTATGTCATGCAGCGCGGCATCCCCGAGGAGGAGGCGATCGCACTGATCGTCAACGGCTTCGTCAAAGACGTCATCCAGGAACTTCCGATGGAGTTCGCCGTCGAGGCGCAGAAGCTGATCGGGATTTCCCTCGAAGGCTCGGTCGGCTGACCCACGCGATTTGAAAGAACAAGAACATGCTTGAAATCAGAAACTTGCACGCCCGTATCGCCGAAAGCGGCGTCGAGATCATCCGCGGCCTGAACCTGACGGTGAAGGCTGGCGAGGTCGCGGCCATCATGGGCCCGAACGGCTCGGGCAAGTCGACACTGTCCTACGTCATCGCCGGCCGCGAGGACTACGAGATCACCGAGGGCGACATCCTCTACAACGGCGAGTCGATCCTGGAGATGGACCCGGCGGAGCGTGCCGCCAAGGGTGTCTTCCTCGCCTTTCAGTATCCGATGGAAATCCCCGGCGTCGCGACGATGGAGTTCCTCAAGGTCGCGATGAATTCGCAGCGCAAGGCGCGCGGCGAGGCGGAACTCAAGGTGCCGGAATTCATCAAGCGCGTGAAGGAGGAGTCTTCCTCGCTAGGCATCGATTTTGCCATGCTCAAGCGCCCGCTGAATGTCGGCTTTTCCGGCGGCGAGAAGAAGCGCGCCGAGATCCTGCAGATGAAATTGCTGGCGCCGAGCCTCTGCGTGCTCGACGAGACCGATTCCGGTCTCGACATCGATGCGCTCAAGGTTGTCGCCGACGGCGTGAACGCGCTTCGCTCGCCCGACCGGGCAATGGTCGTCATCACGCATTACCAGCGCCTGCTCGACCTGATCGTGCCGGACAGTGTCCACGTGCTCTACAAGGGCCAGGTGATCAAGTCCGGCGACAAGGATCTGGCGCTCGAACTCGAGAAGGACGGCTATGCCGGCCTGATCGGCGAGGCGGCTTGAGGCGGAACAGATGAACATCCATTCCACCCCGAAGCTGACGGCCGCCGAGACAGCGTTGATCGACGCGTTCGGCGAGCGCTTCTCGGACCTGCCGGGAGACGCGGCGGTCGCGGTCAAGCGCGACAATGCGGTCGAGGCGTTGAAGGCAGGCCTGCCGACCCGCCGCATCGAGGCTTGGCACTACACCGACCTTCGCCGCCTGCTGGCATCCGTGCCCGGCCATGATTCGACGCTCGCTGCCCGCGCGGAACCGGCACTGCTTGCCGGCTCGACCGTGCTGTCGGTGCTCAACGGTGTCTCTGGCACCGGTGCGAAGATCGACGGCATCTCTGTGACGAGGCTTGTCGACAAGCTGGTCGATGGTTCGTTCAGCCCGGCGCTCGGCCCCCAGGAGCCTGCCGACACGGTCGGTGTCCTCAATACCGCCTTCGTCGCCGACGGTTACTTCGTCGATATCGCCGCCGGAGCCGAGATCGCGGCTCCGATCGAGATCCAGAACGTCCAGGCCGGCGGCCAGACGCACAGCCGTTTTCCGGTCCGGGTGGGGCAGGGGGCGAAGGCAACGATCGTCGAGCGCCAGACCGGTGAAGGCGATGCGCTGGTGAGCTCCATCAGCCATCTGACGCTCGGCGAAAGCGCTGAGCTCGTCTGGATCATCGTCCAGGATCATCCGGACGGCGCAACCCATCTGGGCCAGTTCAATGCCGAGCTGGCGAAAGGCGCGAAGCTGACGCTGTTCGTCATGAATGCGGGGGCGAAGCTGGTGCGACAGGAGATCCGCGTCAGCATGCCGGGCGAGGGCGCCGACTTCAAGCTGCGCGGCATCAACCTTTTGACCGGCGACACGCATTGCGACGTCACGATGATGCTCGACCATCTGGCCGAGAACACGACCTCGACCGAGATCGTGCGCAACGTCGCCAACGGCTCTGCGAAGGGCGTGTTCCAGGGCCAGATAAGGGTCGCCAAGGAAGCGCAGAAGACCGACGCGCGCATGGCCTGCAACACGCTGCTGCTCTCCGACGAGGCGGAGTTCTCGACCAAGCCGGAGCTGGAAATCTTCGCCGACGACGTCGCCTGCGGCCATGGTGCCACCGTCACCGAAATCGACAGCAACCATCTCTTCTACCTGATGGCGCGCGGCATCGACGAGAAGACGGCGCGGGGGCTGCTGGTCAAGGCTTTCGTTGCCGAGATCATCGAGGAACTGGAGGACGAGTCGACCGTCGAGGTGCTGGAAGGCATACTGGACGAGTGGTTCGCCGCGCACGTCTAGATGGATCAGATCGTCACGCCCAACCCCTACGACGTCGAGGCCATCCGTCGCGATTTTCCGATCCTGTCGCGCGAGGTCTACGGCAAGCCGCTGGTCTATCTCGACAATGGCGCGTCCGCGCAGAAGCCGCAGGTTGTGCTGGACACGATCCAGCATGCCTACGCCCAAGAATACGCCAACGTCCATCGCGGCCTGCATTTCCTGTCCAATGCGGCGACCGACGCTTACGAGAAGGCGCGCGAAACCGTCCGGCGATTCCTCAATGCGCCGTCGACGGACACTATCGTCTTCACCTCGAACACGACATCGGCGATTAACACCGTCGCATACGGTTGGGGCATGCCGAATATCGGCGAGGGCGACGAGATCGTCCTCTCGATCATGGAGCACCACTCCAACATCGTGCCATGGCATTTCATCCGCGAGCGTCAGGGCGCCAAGCTGGTCTGGGTGCCGGTCGACGACGAGGGCGCCCTCCATATCGAGGACTTCGAAAGGAGCCTGACGGCGCGGACCAAACTCGTCGCCATCACGCAGATGTCGAACGCACTGGGCACCGTCACGCCGATCAAGGAGATCGTGCGGATCGCGCATGAGCGCGGCATCCCCGTCCTGGTGGACGGCAGCCAGTCGGCGGTGCATATGCCGATCGACGTGCAGGATCTCGATTGCGACTGGTTTGTCATGACCGGCCACAAGCTCTACGGCCCCTCCGGCATCGGCGTGCTCTACGGCAGGAAGGATCGGCTGGAATCGATGCGCCCCTTCCAGGGCGGCGGCGAGATGATCTTCGACGTGACCGAGGACATCGTCACCTACAACGACCCGCCCCACCGCTTCGAGGCGGGAACGCCGCCGATCGTGCAGGCGATCGGGCTGGGTGCTGCGCTCGATTATATGGACAGCATCGGCCGCGAACGCATCGCCGCGCACGAGACGGATCTGAAGACCTATGCCCATGAGCGCCTGTCGCGCATCAATTCGCTGCGCATCTTCGGCAACGCTCCGGGCAAGGGCGCGATCGTGTCCTTCGAACTGCAGGGCATCCATGCCCACGACGTATCGATGGTGATCGACCGGTCGGGCGTGGCGGTGCGCGCGGGGACACATTGTGCCCAGCCGCTCTTGAAACGTTTCGGCGTGACCTCCACGTGCAGGGCGTCATTCGGCATGTATAATACGCGGGCCGAAATCGATGCCTTGGCCGAGGCACTGGAAAAGGCGCGGAAATTCTTCGGGTGACGCCATGAACGAGACCGTTGGACGAGACGAGATATTGGCATCGTCGGCCATTCCGCCGGAGGAACTTGCGAGGCTGACCGACGATATCGTTTCGGCGCTGAAAACCGTCTACGATCCCGAAATCCCTGCCGACATCTACGAACTCGGCCTGGTCTACCGGATCGACATCGAGGACGACCGTTCGGTCAAGATCGACATGACGCTGACCGCGCCTGGCTGCCCGGTCGCCGGCGAGATGCCCGGCTGGGTCGAGAATGCCGTCGGCGCCGTCGAGGGCGTGTCCGGCGTCGACGTGAAGATGGTCTTCGATCCGCCGTGGACGCCTGACCGCATGTCCGAAGAGGCGCAGGTGGCGGTTGGGTGGTATTGAGTCCGACCCTCGCAGTTTGATTTTTTTCAGTCGGCCCCGGGGGCGCAGTCGCCACAATTCGGCCCAGGTCGACATCCGATTTTTGCCGGATGAATGAACACATTCGAACAGTCCACCGCTGCCTACGTGGCGCTCTTTTCCCCGGCCGATTCCGGATTGGCCGGCGGGTTTCCGGCATCCGCAGCTGAGCGATGCAGGCGATTGCTTCGCCCGCCGGGTGGGAGGTCTGGCGTAGCCCGCTTGTTTCCGTCGCCCTCCATCTGCTGGCGATCGCCATGCTGGCGTTCGTTGCCGCACCGCCCCGACATGTCGCAGAGAGGGAGGTCCCGATTTCAGTCGAGATCGTGGCGCCCACGCAATCGGCCGCGATTGCAAACCCCGCCAGACCGCAAGTGATGCCGCCGCGGCAAGGCCCACCTGCATCTGCTTCGGACGATTCGACCCGAAAGCAGCCAAGCATCCCGCGGTCCCCGCCGTCTTTGCCGTCCGCCGGTTCCGGCGTGCCGCCCCTGATGCGTCCACAGAAGATGCTCTCGCAAGGCGTGTTGGCCAATCCGCGCAGCAGCGCCGCGAGGCGGCAATTGCGGACGCTGGCAGCCGAGGAACGCGCTGTGCAGCTCTGTGGTATAGAGGCGATGGAACAGGTGCATTCCTGGCAGGCGGCGTTTCTTCCCGAGGCTGTGGTCGCCTACGCCACGAAAAGTCTGAAGATGCGAGGTGGTTCGATTATCGCCGACGGCGCCGCGTTCAATAGCGGCGGCAATTGGTACCGGCTCCGCTTCGAGTGCGACGTCCGGGGCGACGAGGTCGTTTCCTTCGCCTATTCGGTCGGTGATTCCATTCCGCGATCTGAATGGGAGGAATACAGCCTCCCGGAACAGGTCGCCGACGATGACCGTTAGAGTATGCCGTGCGTTGTCAGGCCTGACGCATATTGCACCCGGTGGGAATCTTCACCATCTTAGGTTAGATTTGCATCATTCCGCAGGCCTTGAACCTGCCGAGAATGGAGACTTTGGAATGGGCCGTTTTGCAATCATGACCATGACCGATGCCGCGGCGGAGCGCGTCAGGGAGATCGTTTCCGCGCGCGACAACGCGAAAGGCATCCGCGTCGGCGTCAAGAAGGGCGGCTGCGCCGGCATGGAATATACGATCGACCTCGTGACGGAGCCGAACCCGAAGGACGACCATATCGAGCGCGCCGGCGCCGATGTCTGGGTTGCTCCCGAGGCGGCGCTCTACCTGCTCGGCACCGAGATGGATTTCGAGGTGACGACGCTGCGCACCGGCTTCACCTTCCGCAACCCGAACCAGAGCTCAGCCTGCGGCTGCGGTGAATCGGTCGAGCTCAAGCCAGCCGACCTCAAAGCGCTGGCCGAGGCCCGCGCCAGCGCGGCCTGATCCCCAGTGTCGAGCGGCGTCCAGAAGATTTGGACGTGCGCCTGCTGCGGGAAAGAGTTTGAGGGGCTGCCGAGCCTGGCATTCGATGTCCCGGTGCAATGGGACAAGCTCAGCCGGCTCGAGAAGTGGCGCTCGAGGAAAGACTCCGACTTTTGCGAGGTCAAGCACAACAGCGGGGAGACGGACCGCTTCATCCGGTGCGTTCTTCCTATCCCGGTGCCCGATATCAATGAGGAATTCACCTTCGGCGTCTGGATCTCGGTTTCCGAGACCAGCTGGCGAAATTATCGGTCGGGCTACGAAACCGGAGAGTATCCCACGGAGAGGTGCTTCGGATACCTGATGCATGAGATTCCCGGTTATCCTAGTTCGACTCTGTTGCATTGTGACGTAGTCTTCCAACCGAAATAATCAGCGACCACGTGTCGAACTGCACGAGACGGATCATCCTCTTTTCGCCGCCCAGAATGATGGCGTCTCCAAGGTCCAGATAGATGAGTGGGTTTCGCTAGGGCATCGCCGGCAAGTTCAATAGGAACGGCCATTCAATGCCATTGCCTCATTCGATCCAGACGCCCTGCCGTCGGTGCCAGTCGGCGATCGATTCCTCGGGATAGAGTTCGAAGCTCAGATCGCCTTTGCGGATATCTGGTTCGACCCAGTTCGCCTTGTATTTCAGCATCAGATGAACGCTGGATTTCGGCATCGGCAGGTCGTTGTCGATGGCGGAGGCGAACGGGTGAACCAGGTCCGGCCATGTCGGGTCGTAGAGCCATAGGGCCGAGCCGCACGTGCGGCAGAAGCGCCGCTCGCCGCTCGATATCTCGCATCGCGGATGCTCGTCGTCCCCGATCCGCGCCCGGTAGAGGCCGAGGTGGCGCTTGCCCCTGATCTTCAGCGTGCGGGACAGCGCGCCGAGATTGATCGCATAGCCACCGCCGCCCTGCTCCTTGCGGCAGATCGAACAGTAGCAGCGCTGATAGGGAACCGGCGTGTGGCTGTCGACCTCGAACGACACCGCGCCGCAGCGGCATGACCCGTTCAGTCTCATCGGCATCGCGTCTCTCCATCCGGCCCGGCGACGCAGTCTGCGGCCATCGGTGATCCGGTGACAAGACTGCGGGACTCGGACAACATTGGCGGATGGACCAGGAGCATCTCCGCGATCTCTTCGAGGGCGTGGCGCCCATCACCTTCCGCCGCATGTTCGGCGGCTACGGCATCTATAGCGACGGGATGATCTTCGCCGTCGTTCTGCGCGACCAGCTGATGCTGAAGGGCGATGCCGAGGTTGCCGGCGACTATGAGGCGGCGGGAATGGAGCGCTGGCACTATGTCGGCAGGCGCCACGGCAAGACGGTGGCCATGCCATACTGGACAGCGCCCGAGAGCACTCTCGATGATCCCGATGAAATGACCGTGTGGGCGCGCAAGGCGATCGAGGCCGCGCGTCGGAGCGGGAAGGCTTAGACCTTCCCGGACACCTTCATGAAGGCCGGCAGGTCGTCGCCGAAGCCGACGGTGCCGTCGTCCAGGTCGTCGTCACGGCGGCGCGAACGCGGCGTGTCATCCCGACGCGGACGGTCGTCGCGGCGGGGCCGGTTGTCGTTGCGTGCCGCCTGCGGCTTGTGATCCTCGACGTCCCGCGGCTTGCGTTCGGCGGCTTCGCGCGGTTTGCGCTCTTCGACGCCCCGGGTCTTCTGTGCCGGCTGAGGCTTCTCTGCGCGGGACGCACCCGGCAAGTCCGCGACCGGCGCGGTCTCGAACTCGGCGTCTTCCCGAGGAACGTATTTCTCCATCGACGCCGGCTCGCTCGGCAACCTGCCGCTACGCCCGCGCTCGCGCTTGTCGCCGGGGCGCGAACGGCTGGCGCGTTCCGGCTTGCCGCCGCGCGAACGGCGAGGGTGGTCGTCCTCGGCAGAGGCAACGACCGTCGACAGGTCGCCGTCGTGCCATTCGAGCTTCTGGCCGGTCAACTTCTCGATCGCGTCGAGATATTTCTGGTCGTTGCGGGTGACGATGGTGAACGCCTTGCCCGACCGGCCGGCGCGGCCTGTGCGACCGATACGGTGGACATAGTCCTCCGAGTGGATCGGAATATCGTAGTTGAAGACGTGGCTGACATCGGGGATGTCAAGGCCGCGCGCGGCGACGTCGGAGGCGACGAGCAGCTTCAGCTTTCCTTCACGGAACGCCGCCAGCATCGCCATGCGCGCCCGCTGGTCCATGTCGCCATGCAGGGCGCCGGCGTCGAACTCGTGGCGGGTGAGCGAGCGGTAGAGTTCGGCGACATCGACCTTACGGTTGCAGAAGATGATCGCGTTCTTGATCTCGGCATCTTCCTCGCGGATGATCCGTCGCAGCGTCTCTCGCTTGTCCCAGGCCTTGGACCCCGACTTCACCAAACGCTGGGTCACCGTCGCGGCGGTGGTCGCCGCCTTGGCAACCTCGACCCGCACCGGACCCTGCAGGAACTTTTCCGTCAGCTTGGTGATCTCCGGCGGCATCGTTGCCGAGAAGAACAGCGTCTGGCGGGTGAAGGGAATCATCTCGCAGATGCGCTCGATATCGGGGATGAAGCCCATGTCGAGCATGCGGTCGGCCTCGTCGATGACGAGGATCTCGACGCCGTTGAGCAGCAGCTTGCCGCGCTCGCGGTGATCGAGCAGGCGGCCCGGCGTCGCGATTAGCACATCGGCGCCGCGCTCCAGCTTCTTCTCCTGCTCGTCGAACGACACGCCGCCGATCAGCAGCGCGATGTTGAGCTTGTGGTTCTTGCCGTATTTGACGAAGTTTTCCTCGACCTGGGCGGCGAGTTCGCGCGTCGGTTCGAGGATCAGCGTGCGCGGCATGCGCGCGCGCGCGCGGCCCTTTTCCAGTCGGGTAATCATCGGCAGCACGAAGGCCGCGGTCTTGCCGGTGCCCGTCTGGGCTATGCCCAGGATGTCTTTGCCGAGCAGTGCGTGGGGAATGGCTCCGGCCTGGATCGGGGTCGGGACGGTATAGCCGGCATCCGTCACGGCGGAGAGAACCTTTGGCGAGAGACCGAGGTCCGCAAAGGTTAGCGCTTCTTGCGCAGTCTGATTGTCTGATGACACGGTGTCGATTGTCTTTGGCTTCGTGTGTCGAGGGCCGTTTCGGCGGCTCGCCTATGCCGGACCTGCGGAATGTCCGCCGTCCAAGGATAGACCAAGCGGTTACGTTGCGACGCAGCAAATGTCAACAGAACAGGAACGCCTAGGCGGCCAGTTTCGGACAATCGCGGGCGTTTTCCGCCATTTACCCTAACAGGAACGTGCCTCAGTAGCGGAATTGCTCCGCCAGAATGCGCTCGTCCCAGGAGTGGCTGGCGTCGAAGAGGATGGTGGCAGTGGTATCCGGCGCCTCCCGCACGGTGACTTCCGCGACGGACTTGACCTCGACATTGTCTGCCACCGCATTGACCGGGCGCTTGCCGATTTCCAGTATTTCGAAATGTACGACCGACTTGTTGGGCAGAAGCGCGCCGCGCCAGCGCCTCGGCCGGAACGGGCTTACCGGCGTCAGTGCCAGAAGCGGCGCATCGAGCGGCAGGATCGGGCCGTGCGCCGAGAGATTGTAGGCCGTCGAACCGGCGGGCGTCGCCACCATGACGCCGTCGCAGATCAAGTCGTCCAGTCGCTCCCGCCCGTCGACCGAGATGCGCAGCTTTGCGGCCTGATAGGATTGACGGAACAGCGAGACCTCGTTGATGGCGAGCGCCGTGGTCACTTTGCCGGCTTCGTCGACCGCCTGCATCTCGAGCGGCCGAATCGTTTCGGCGACCGCCGCTCCAACGCGTTCGCGAAGACTGTCCTCGGCGTATTCGTTCATCAGAAAGCCGACCGTGCCGCGGTTCATGCCGTAGACGCGCTTTCCCGAATTCATCGTCTCGCGCAGCGTCTGCAGCATGAAACCGTCGCCGCCGAGCGCGACGATCACGCTCGCCTCGGCGATGTCGTTCTGGCCGTAGAGGGCGGCCAGGCGGGCCGCGGCTTCCGCGGCGCCGGGCGTGTCGGAGGCGACGAAGGCGAAACTGTCGATTTGCGATGTGGACATAAGGCGGTCGGTTCCTCCAGTTTCCGCCTAGCATGCCGGACCATTCGTGCAAAGCGAGGCCCGGCCCGATGTCTCAGGGAGCAAGCAATGAAGATCGACGGCGGGTGTCACTGCGGCGCAATCGTATACGAGGCCGAAATCGACCCGGCGCAGGTGCGGATTTGCCACTGCACCGACTGCCAGGAACTGACGGGCACGGCCTTCCGGATCACGGCGCCGGCGCGCGAGGAGGATTTCCGGCTTCTGCGCGGCGATCCGGCGCGCTACGTCAAGACGGCCGAAAGCGGGCGCAAGCGGATCCAGGCCTTCTGCCGCGACTGCGGCTCGCCACTCTACGCCACGTCGGCAGGCGAGGGCCCGCGCATTTTCGGCGTTCGCGCCGGCACGATCCGACAGCGGCGGGACCTTACGCCGCAGCGCCAGTTCTGGCGCCGATCGGCGCTGCCCTGGATGCCCGAGATCACCTGCGCCGAAGCGTTCGACACGCAGTGACTTCGTGGTTTTCACCTGCGAGGAAATTTGCTAACGCACCGCCATGCCCTTGTAGCTCAGCGGTAGAGCAGCGGTTTTGTAAACCGAAGGTCGCGGGTTCAATCCCTGCCGGGGGCACCAGCACACCGCCCCTTGCACTATTTGACAGTTGCGATGCACCGTGGCGGGCGCGAGAGTGTCGGCACCCGCGGGTCGCTTCGAGCACCGGCGTGAGGGGATGACAGAACATGGAAACCCGTCCGACTTTCGCAACCGACACGACGGCGCGCTTCCTGATCATCGACGACCACCCGCTGTTCCGCGAGGCGCTGCACAGCGCGGTCAGCATGGCCTATCCCAAGGTGGAGACGATCGAGGCGACGACGGTGGCGGAGGCGCTGGACATCCTGAAGGGCGGCGCGCCGTTCGATCTGGCGCTGCTCGACCTCAACATACCGGGCGTGCAGGGGTTCGACGGGCTGCTGCAGATCAGGACCAGCCATCCGCGACTGCCGGTCGTCATCGTTTCGGGCCACGAGGACAACCGCATCGTCTCGCAGGCGCTGTCCTACGGCGCGGCCGGTTTCATTCCGAAGTCGAGCCGCAAGGCCGACCTCGCCGCGGCGATTCGCGACGTGATGGAAGGCGCGGTCTTCGTTCCGCAATCCTACCAGCCGCAGCCGGGAACCGCGCAGGATGAAGACCGTTCGGACCTCATCCGTCGCTTGAGCACGCTGACGCCGCAGCAGATGCGGGTGCTCAACATGCTCCGCCAGGGCCTGCTCAACAAGCAGATCGCCTACGAGCTCCAGGTCGGCGAGACGACGGTCAAGGCTCATGTCTCCGAGATCCTGCGCAAGCTGCACGTCTACAGCCGCACGCAAGCGGTGATCGAGGTGTCGCGCCTCGATCAGGCGGAGCTCTTCCGCGAGGCCGACAGCTGCGTGTGAGCCCGGTCAGGCGAGAAGGTGGGCCATCAAGGCGCGCAGTTCCGCCGGCTTGACCGGCTTGTGCATCAGTTCGATGCCCGAACTTCGCGCTTCGGTAGCCAGGGCGTCGGACGGATCGGCTGTGACCAGCAGGGCTGGAACCGCCCGGCCGGTCTTGATTCGGACATGACGAATGGTCTGGGAACCGAGATCGCCATGGTCGAGGTGCTGATCGGCGATAACGAGGTCGGGGTGCCAGTCGCCGTCGAGCCGTGCAAGTGCTGCGCCGCGGCTGGAAGCGACCTGCACGTCGCAATTCCAGCGTGACAGAAGCGCTGCCATCGCTTCCCTCACCGCCTGGTCGTTTTCGACGACCAGTACCCTGGTTCCGTAAAGACCGTAGCCGCGGGGAGCCGCCGGCACAGCTTCGAAATGGTCGCCACGGTCGGACGCCGGCGCCGCCTGGGCGACGACACGGAAGGTAGTGCCCTTGCCGACCCGCGATGTGAAAGAGATCTCGTGTTTCAGCGCGTCCACGAGCCTCCGCACGATCGCGAGACCGAGGCCGAGGCCCGCCCCCATGCCGGCGCGATCGCCCTCGAGCGCATTTGCGCCCCGGTGAAACTCCTCGTAGACGGCTTCGTACTGGTCCGGCGGGATGCCGGTCCCGGTATCGACGACGTCGACCAGGACCAGGCCGCCGCGCCGGCGCGCGCCGACCAGAACACCGCCGCTCTCGGTATAGCGGAGCGCATTGGAGATGACGTTCTGCAGGATGCGTCGAAACATCGGACGGTCGGTGCGGACGACGGCGCTGGTTGCGCGAAACCGCAGCTCGAGACCCTTCTTCTCGGCGATCGGCAGGAAATCCGATTCCAGCGAGTGGAACAGCGGCTGCAGCGCCACGTCGCCGATCTCCGGCCGGACCACGCCGGCGTCGAGCTTCGAAATGTCGAGCAGCGTGCGCAGCAGATCGTCCATCGTCCCGAGCGCCCGCTCGACCTGTGCGACAAGCTGCTTGCCTTCGGCCGTCGTCTGCAGTTCCGAAAGCGCGGAGACGGACAGATGGGCGGCATTCAGGGGCTGAAGGACGTCATGGCTGGCGGCCGCAAGAAACCGCGTCTTGGAGAGGTTGGCCCGCTCGGCGTTCTCCTTGGCCGAAACCAGGTCGGTGTTCGATTGTTCGAGCCGGCGAAGCGCGCCGCGCAGATCCTCCGTATGCTGCCTGACGCGGCCTTCGAGGTTGATCGCCGTCTGGAACAGCGAAAAGGCGTTGCCCTGCTGTTCCATCGAGCGCTCGACACGGCTGATCAGCGCCTGGTTGATGCGCTTCAGCCGTTCAACGTCGTCGATCAGCGAAATGCTCATCACTCTGCCGCCAGCCTGTGCCCGAAGGCGATGCCGGTAAAGGTCTGGTTCAGATGCATCGAGCGGTATTGTTCGCCATAAGTGCCGAAGCCGACCACATTGTTGGCGCGGTAGAGTTCGGACATTTCGCGGAAAACCTGTCTGTTGCGCGCATCGAGCCGCCGCAGCACGCAGTCGAAGCCGAGCACCAGATCGATGCCGCCGAGACTGTCGGCGACTCTGTTCAAGGCCTGCCTCGTCGATTCCACCATGCCCGTCGGCTGAGCGATGGTCAGGACGATGCCGTCGTCGATGGCGCAGAAGAAGGTCAGAGATCCGTCGGGATTCACCTTCTGGATCGATCGGCAGTAATACTCGCCGCCAACGCGCACGACGACGGGGTGCGAGGCGAAGCTCATCGGCGTCAGCGAGCCGGCCTCGATGCCGATCGCGGCGGCGAACTCGTCCGCAGCACCTGCCGCATTGAATTCCCTGACCACCCGACGGTCGGGATCGGATGCGGTGACCACGAGCTTCTCTCCGGTGGGCACGAAGTTTTCCGTCTTGAAGACCTGGAAGGGCAGGTCGGTCGACACGAGCGCCACGATCGCGCAGTCGCGCGCGACGGCGCCGTTGAGGATAAGCGTCGTCGTTTCGAACTTCAGATCGTCGCCGGCCGAGCCTCCGATCAGCGGGATGTCGTCCAGGCCCCAATGCAGGGCCGAGGTGACGGCTTCCTCGGCAAAGGACATTCCGTCGATGAAGCAGAGCGCGAAGGTGCCGGACCGCCGAGCGACACCGTCGCGCTCCCGACGCGTCCGCTTGACCTCTTCGACCTGAGCGGTGATGTCACCCATGCCGGCGGTGGACAGGTCCCGGATCATGGTGCAGTCGACGGCAAACGAGCTGGCCGGCAGGAGGATTGCGATCGCCTGGCCTTCCTCCAGTCCGCCAGGCGTGATCTCGCCCGCTGTCGAACAGGCGGCATAGGGCAGCCAGGGCGCCTGGCGCCGCAAGGCGGCCGAGAGCTCATCCGCCCTGATCAGGGCCTGCGAAAAGAAGATCAGCGCGAAGGCAGCGTCGATGGTTCGCGCCTCGCTGCCGACACCGGCGGCGAAAGCCTCGGCATCGGTCAGATCGGTCGTCAGAGCGACGACCCCGCAGCCATAGCTCGTCTTCGACAAAGTCAGCGGCATCCTCCCCAAGAGCCTCGCGCGCCCGGCCGATGCGCCTCCTGAACCGGGCGGAGGACGCCATACTTGTCGCAATCCAGGAGCTTGGCAATGGCGCGGTTGCCGGCTTCCGACCGAAAGTACAATATACGCCTGCAAGGTCGGATAGCATTCTCCGTCCGTGCGATCTGGGAGGCGAGGAACGGTTCCAGCCGTCGTCTCTCGTCCGGCCGCCGCGGGGAGGTTCGTGTCGGTTTCGTCCAATGGGAGGTTTCATGTCTGACGTTTCGCTGGTTGTGAACGGCCGCAAAGTGTCGGGCAGCGTCGAGGATCGAACGCTGCTCGTTCATTTTCTGCGCGAGAATCTGGGCCTGACGGGTACCCATGTCGGCTGCGATACCTCGCAATGCGGCGCATGCGTCGTCCATGTAGACGGCAAGGCGGTTAAGTCCTGCACGATGCTGGCGGTCCAGGCGTCGGGCTCGGAGGTGGTCACGATCGAGGGACTTGCCAACGGCGCGGAACTTCACCCGGTGCAGGCGGCGTTCAAGGAACACCACGGCCTGCAGTGCGGCTTCTGTACGCCAGGCATGATCATGTCGGCGACCGACATGATCCGTCGTCATCCCGAAGGCCTCGACGAGGCAACGGTCCGCGCCGAGCTCGAAGGCAACATCTGCCGCTGCACGGGCTACCACAATATCGTCAAGGCCGTCCTCGCCGCGTCGGTGGCGATGTCGAAGTCCAAGGGCAAGTCCAAGGCCAAGGCCGCTTAGGTCAATGGTGAATAGTGAATGGTGAATGGTCGCCCCGCCGGGGTTTCGACTGCACCCATTCACCATTTTTCCATTCACCATTCACCGACTGAGGGAGGATTCTGATGGGTATCGAAGGCATCGGCGCACGGGTTGCGCGAAAGGAAGACCGCCGGTTCATCACCGGCGCCGGGCGTTATGTCGACGACATGGTCGTGCCCGGCATGAAACATGCGGCATTCGTGCGCAGCCCGCACGCGCATGCCGAGATCAAGAAGATCGACGTCAGGAAGGCCAAGGCCATGCCCGGCGTCATCGACGTGCTGATGGGCAAGGAGTTGAAGACCGACGGGATCGGCAATCTGATCTGCGGCTGGATGATCCACTCCAAGGATGGGACGCCGATGAAGATGGGTGCCTGGTCGCCTCTCGCGGTCGATCGGGTGCGCTACGTGGGCGACGCGGTTGCCATCGTGGTGGCCGACACCAAAGGCCAGGCACGCGATGCGGCCGAAGCCGTCGAAGTCACCTACAAGGAGCTGAAATCGGTCTCCGAGGCGGTCGACGCGCTGAAGAAGGGCGCGCCGCAGATCCACCCCGAGGCCGACGGCAATCTGATCTACGACTGGGAGATCGGCGACGCCAAGGCGACAGACGCGGCAATTGCGTCGGCCGCGCATGTGACGAAGATGCACATCGTCAACAACCGGCTGGTTCCGAACGCGATGGAGCCCCGCGCCGCGCTCGGGCACTACGACAAGGCCGAGGACCACTACACCTGCTGGACGACCTCGCAGAACCCGCATGTCGCTCGTCTGGTGATGAGCGCCTTCTACAACGTGGCGCCAGAGAACAAGCTGCGGGTCATCGCACCGGACGTCGGTGGCGGCTTCGGCTCGAAGATCTACATCTATCCTGAGGAGATCGTCTGCCTCTGGGCCTCGAAGAAGACGGGTGTGCCGGTAAAATGGGTCGCCGACCGTACCGAGAGCTTCCTCACCGACGCACATGGCCGCGACCACGTCTCGGAAGTGCAGATGGCCTTCGACAAGGACAACCGCATCACCGCGCTGAAGGTCGACACGATTGCCAATTTCGGTGCCTACATGTCGCTCTTCTCCTCGGCGGTGCCGACCTATCTGTACGCCACGCTGCTGTCGGGCCAGTATGTCATCCCGGCGATCCACGCCAATGTGCGCGCGGTCTACACCAACACCGCGCCGGTCGATGCCTATCGCGGGGCAGGGCGGCCCGAGGCGACCTATCTCCTCGAGCGCACCGTCGAGACGGCCGCGCGCGAACTCGGAGTCGCGCCGGCCGAATTGCGGCGCAAGAACTTCGTCACCTCCTTCCCGTACCAGACGCCCGTCATAATGTGCTATGACGCCGGCGACTATGCCGCCTCGCTCGACGCGGCGATGAAGGCGGCGGACTATGCCGGTTTCGAAAAGCGCCGCGCGGAGGCGAAGAAGCGCGGCAAACTGCGCGGCATCGGCATGTCGAACTACATCGAAGCCTGCGGCATTGCGCCGTCGGCGGCGGTAGGCTCCCTCGGCGCCGGCGTAGGCCTGTGGGAATCGGCCGAGGTCCGGGTCAACGCCGTCGGCACGGTCGAGATCCTGACCGGCTCGCACAGCCACGGCCAAGGTCACGAGACGACGTTCGCGCAGCTGGTGGCGGACCGCTTCGGCCTGCCGATCGACCAGGTCTCGATCGTTCACGGCGACACCGACAAGGTGCAGATGGGCATGGGCACCTACGGCTCGCGCTCGGGCGCGGTCGGCATGTCGGCTATCGTCAAGGCGCTCGACAAGGTCGAGAAGAAGGCCAAGAAGATCGCCGCCCACCTGATGGAGGCCGACGAGGGCGACATCGTCATCGAGAACGGTGTCGCCAAGGTCGCCGGCACCGACAAGAATGTGCCGTGGTTCCAGGTCGCGCTCGCGGCCTACACCGCCCATAACCTGCCGGGCGGCATGGAGCCCGGGCTGAAGGAGGGCGCGTTCTACGACCCGTCCAATTTCACCTTCCCGGCCGGCTGCTACATCTGCGAGGTCGAGGTCGATCCGGAAACTGGCGTGACCGAGATCGTGCAGTTCGTCGCGGCCGACGATTTCGGCAACATCATCAATCCGATGATCGTCGAGGGCCAGGTGCATGGCGGCATCGCGCAGGGCGTCGGCCAAGCGTTGTTGGAGGGCGCATTCTATGACGGCGCTTCGGGGCAACTGGTGACTGCGAGCTACATGGACTACGCCATGCCGCGCGCCGACGACCTGCCGTCGTTCCAGGTCTCGACCTCGAACACGCCCTGTCCGTCCAACCCGCTGGGGATCAAAGGCTGCGGCGAGGCCGGCGCGATCGGCTCGCCGCCAGCAGTCATCAATGCGATCACCGATGCGATTGGCACCAACGACCTGACCATGCCGGCGACGCCGCAGAAGGTATGGGCCGCCATCCGCGCAGCGAAGAAGCACTGAGGGAGCACGACCATGTATTCACTCAACTACCACCGCGCGTCCTCCGTCGCAGACGCCGTGAAGCTGCAGAAGAAGGGCGAGGACGCCAAATATGTCTCGGGCGGCATGACGCTGATTCCGGCGATGAAGTCGCGCCTCGCTGCGCCGTCGGACCTCGTCGATCTCGCCCACATCGCCGAAATGAAGGGGATCAAGGTCTCGGGCCGAACCGTCACCATAGGCGGCGGCACGACCCATGCGGAGGTCGCGAGCGACGCGAAGCTCAAGGCGGTGTGTCCAGCGCTCAGCTATCTGGCGAGCCACATCGGCGACCCGCATGTGCGCCACAAGGGCACGATCGGCGGCTCGATCGCCAACAATGACCCTGCGGCCGACTATCCGGCGGCGATGCTGGCACTTGGTGCCACGATCATGACCAACAAGCGCGAGATCGCCGCGGACAAGTTCTTCACCGGCTTGTTCGAAACCGCTCTGAAAGACGGCGAGATCGTCACCGGGGTGTCGTTCACCGCGCCGGCCAAGGCGGCTTACGAGAAGTTCCGCAACCCGGCCTCGCGCTACGCCATCGTCGGCGTCTTTGTCGCCAAGGGCAAGGACGGCGTGCGCGTCGCGGTCACCGGCGCGGGCGACAATGGCGTCTTCCGTGCCCACGGCATGGAGAAGGCTCTGACGAAATCGTTCGAGCCGGCGTCGCTCGACGGGCTGGCCGTCCCGGCGAGCGCGCTGATGTCTGATATGCATGCATCCGCCGAATACCGGTCGAGCCTGATCACGGTCATGGCCAAGCGCGCGGTGGCGAAGGCCGGCGCCTGAGCCGAACGGACTCGGCAACGAGGGAAGGAGGGCTGGCCGGCCCTCCTTTTTCTTTGGGTGAGGTCGTCTCCCGCAAATTGCTCCGTTCGTCGGCAAAGGCTGAGCTTTCCGGCGTAGGAGGTCGCCCGCTTCCATTTTCCGCCGTATTCCGTGATACAAGACGCATGGGATAGGCGCGCGAGGGCGCGGACCAGCAAGGAGAGGGAATTCATGAAAATCAGGATCGCCGCGGCAATTGCGGCTGCGCTGTTTGCCAGCGCCTGCACCACCGACCCGTACACGGGCGAACCGAAGCTTTCGAACACCGCGGGCGGCGCCCTGCTGGGTGCCGGCGTTGGCGCGTTGGCCGGCCTTGCCGTGGGAGGATCGCCGCGCGCTCAGCGCAACGCGGTGCTGATCGGCGCCGGCATCGGCGCGCTGACCGGTGGCGCGATCGGCGCCTATATGGACCAGCAGGAGGCAGAGCTGCGCCAGAGCCTGCAGGGCACCGGGGTTGGCGTCGTGCGCAACGGCAACAATCTGTCCCTGATCATGCCGTCGAACATCACCTTCGCCACTGATCAGGACCAGATCAACGCCGGCTTCTACCCGACGCTCAATGCGGTCTCGGCGGTGCTGCGCAAATATAACCGCACACTGGTCGACGTGAACGGCCACACCGATTCGACTGGCGACGACAACTATAACTATCGTCTGTCAGAACGCCGCGCGCTGTCCGTGGCGAACTACCTGACCTCGCAGGGCAACGATCCGCGCCGCTTCTCGGTGCTGGGTTTCGGCGAGACTCAGCCGATCGCGTCGAACTCCACTGATGCCGGCCGGGCGCAGAACCGCCGCGTCGAAATCCAGCTCGCACCGATCACCTGACCAGCGCCCCCCAGCTGCGAGGGCCCGAAGACCGGTGAACGTTTTCGGGCCTGAGCGGTGAGTAGAATTTCCGCCTAGCGACCTTCAACGGTGAGAAGGTTCGTATGCTTCTTCAGCGAACGGAGAAGCACGTAGACCGCGGCTCCGAACAGAAAGAACGCCACCCAGAACGCGCCGATGCGGAACTCGCCTTCGCCGAACGCTTCGTGCGCGTAGTTGATCGCCACCGCGGCGGCGATGATTGCGAAGAAGCCCGAATATTCGCGTCGAAGCACGTTGCGCAGCGAAAGGGGCAGAGCGGGCCGCGTCCAGAGGGAGAGATTCGGGAAGAAGACGGGAACCCGGGCGACCCATGCGCGATATTCATCGCCGAACTTCGCGGCGAGGTATTTCTCTTCGGTGGCGATGATGCGCTCGAGGTAGACCACAAGAAACAGGGCCATGATCAGTGTGAAGCAGAGGTTCTGCGTGAGGGCTGCCATCGCCATGTAGATGATCGCATTGCCGAGATAGAGCGGGTTGCGGCATATCGAATACATCCCGGTCGTGTTGAGCGTATCGGCGATCTGTTCCTTCGTATTGCGGCCGGATGTGCCGCGCGGCGTGTGGCCGACGGTCACCATCCGTATGCCAAGGCCAAGGAAGGCAAGGAGGATGCAGGAGATCTCCCATGCTCGATCGGCGACTTCGCCGAAGTTCGTCTCGATCGGTTCAGGGGCACTCAGCGCGTAGATGCCGAGGGGGATGAAAGCAAGCAGGACGTAGCTGCGCCAACGGAAGAGCCAATCGCCCTGGCGTGCGATAGTATCGGTGATCATGGATGCCCCCTAGACCGGCGGTCGCATGCCGCCTTCCGGGCGCTATACATCGTTTGTGGCGGGATTGTAACCGGTGAATGTCTTCGCCTAATACTTTGGAATGACGCGCTATTTTGCCCGGATGTTTTGATGGAGGTCAATCGGTGAACATCGACATCCGGCCGGGCCGGCGTGAGGATGTGCCGTCGCTTGTCCGCCTGTTCTCGGACGATGCGCTGGGCGGCCACGCGGATACGACGGATGCCTCGGATCTGCCCGCCTATCTCGAGGCGTTCGACTGGATCGCTGAGAGTCCGACGAATGCGATCTATGTGGCGGTTCATGACGACGAGGTCGTTGGGACGTTTCAGACCGTCCTCGGGCGATCGCTGTCCGGCCGCGGGGCCGCCCATCTCACCGTCGCCGCGGTGCAGACGAGGGCCGACATGCGCGGACGCGGCATCGGCGAGGCGATGATGAGGTTTGCGATCGAGAAGGCCAGGTCACTTGGCGCCGGACAGGTCAAGCTGACGTCCAATCTCGCCCGCAAGGATGCACACCGCTTCTACCGGCGCCTCGGTTTCGAACAGAGCCATGCCGGTTTCAGGCTCCTGCTTTGAGGCGTACGCCGGCGCGCCGGTTTGTCCCGCTGCTCCCTCTTGCCTTGCGGGCGCTGCGGGGCCATAAGCGGCCGAGTTTGATAGCGTTCGACCACGGGGCCGGCATGCTGAAATTCCTCACCCAGTTCTTCACCTGGTGGAACGGCCAGACATTGGGCACGCGCTTCCATACCTGGCGGCGCGGCACCGAAGTCGGGCGTGACGGCAACGGCAACGTCTACTACGCGGGCGGGGTCGATTCGGAGGGACGCCAGCGGCGCTGGGTGATCTACAATGGTCCTTCGGAAGCATCGGCCATTCCGCCTGGCTGGCATGGCTGGATCCATCATCGCAGCGACGTCGTTCCGAGCAAGGAAGACTACCAGCCCCGCGAATGGCAGAAGCCGCACCAGCCGAACCTGACCGGTTCGCCCGCCGCCTACCGGCCGAAAGGCTCGCTGCTCCGTGGCGAAGAGCGGCCGCGCGTGACCGGCGACTACGACGCCTGGACGCCCGGCAACTGATCTCCGCCTTTTGTCGCCATAATTCGCGGCTACCCGGAATGCATCGCGAGGCCGGCACGTGGAGTCGGCCGCCAGAGGTGAGACGTCCATGCCGCCTTTCCTGAAAGCATCGATCCTGATCGCCGCCGCGATCCTCGCCTCGCCGGCGCCGGCTCAAGAGGGCGAAGCTCCGGCCGAGGGCGCGCCCGAAGAGCAGACGATCGAGGCGCACAAAGGGCCGACCCAAATTGCCAATCCGGTCGCCGAATTCACCGGCGTCGACAAGATCACCGGCCGCATAATCACCTTCGACGTCTATATCAACGAGACGGTGCAGTTCGGCGCGCTCCAGGTGACGCCGCGTGTCTGTTACTCGCGGCCGGCCACGGAAGAGCCGAAAACCGACAGTTTCGTCGAGGTCGACGAGATCACGCTCGATCGCAAGATCCGCCGTATCTTCACCGGCTACATGCTGGCCGAGAGCCCGGGCCTCAACGCCGTCGAACATCCCGTCTATGACGTGTGGCTGAAATCCTGCAAGCAGACATCCGACGTGCCTGCGCCCGAGGCGGCGACGGCGAACTAGGGCGAAAAGACCGCCGCTTCTCCCGCAATCGCTTCTTCCAGCATCCTCTCATACTTCCGGCGCGGCACATCAACCGCGCCGAAGCGCTTCAGATGTTCGGTGGTGAACTGCGTGTCCAGCAGCACGAAACCGCGCTCGCGCAGGCGTCCGACGAGGTGCACGAGACAAACCTTCGAGGCATCGGTCTCTCGCGAGAACATGCTTTCCCCGAAGAAGGCACGGCCGAGCGAGACGCCGTAGAGCCCACCCACCAACCGGCCGTCGCGCCAGGCTTCGACCGTATGGCAGTGACCGAGGGCGAACAGGCGGCCATAAGCTTCGCGGATCGGGCCGTTGATCCAGGTCGAACGGCGCACGTCGCGGCTTTCGGCGCAGCCGGAGATCACGCCGATGAAATCGCGGTCGAAGGCGATCTCGAAGCGCTCTTGACGCACGACCTTGGCGAGGCTCTTCGGCACATGGAAGCCGTCGAGCGGAATGATTCCGCGTGATTCCGGCCGGACCCAGAAGACTTCGGGATCGTCGGCGCTATCGGCCATGGGGAAGACACCTGACGCATAGGCCTTCAGGAGTAGGTCCGTCGGGATGCGTTCTCCGGGCGCGAACGGACGCGACATGACCGCCGGCTACTGCGCCTCGTCGGCGAGGTGCTTCTCGAGCCAGTGAATATCGTAGTCGCCGTTCGCAATGTCGGGATTGCCGACGAGGTCGCGGAACAGGGGCAGCGTCGTCTTGATGCCGTCCACGACAAATTCGTCGAGTGCGCGGCGCAGCCGCATCATGCATTCGACCCGGTTTCGGCCGTGCACGATCAGCTTGCCGATCAGGCTGTCGTAGTAGGGCGGGATCCGATAGCCGGAATAGACGCCGGAATCGACGCGTATGCCGAGGCCGCCTGGCGTGTGGAAATGGGTGATCGTACCGGGCGAGGGCGTAAAGGTGCGCGGATCCTCGGCATTGATGCGGCACTCGATGGCATGGCCGGAGAAGCGCACCTCGTCTTGCGTGACGGAAAGCCCGGCGCCGGACGCAACCCGGATCTGCTCATGGACGAGATCGATGCCGGTGATAGCCTCGGTGACCGGATGCTCGACCTGAAGACGGGTGTTCATCTCGATGAAATAGAATTCGCCGTCCTCGTAGAGGAACTCGATGGTGCCGGCACCCGAATAGCCCAAGTCGGCGATCGCGTTGGCGCAGATCGCGCCGATGCGGGCGCGCTGATCGGCATTGAGAGCGGGAGAGTTCGCCTCTTCCCAGACCTTCTGATGGCGACGCTGCAGCGAACAGTCGCGCTCGCCGAGGTGTATGGCCTTACCCATCCCGTCGCCGAACACCTGGATCTCGATGTGGCGCGGCTTTTCGAGATACTTCTCGATGTAGACGGCATCGTCGCCGAATGCCGCGCCCGCTTCGCTCTGCGCCGTGCGCAGCGCGACCTCGAGATCGGCTTCGCTGCGCGCCACCTTCATGCCGCGCCCGCCGCCGCCCGCCGACGCCTTGATGATCACCGGGTAGCCGATCTCGGCGGCGATGCGCTTGGCTTCCTTTTCCTCGGTCACGGCGCCGTCCGACCCGGGGACGACTGGGATGCCGAGTCGCTTGGCGGTGCGCTTGGCCTCGATCTTGTCGCCCATGACGCGGATATGGTCGCCGGACGGGCCGATGAACGTGATGCCGTGCGCTTTCAGGATATCGGAGAAGCGGGCGTTCTCCGACAGAAAGCCGTAGCCGGGATGCACGGCGTCGGCGCCGGTGATCTCGCAGGCGGCGACGATCTGGTGGATGTTGAGATAGCTGTCGCGCGAAGGGGGAGGGCCGATGCAGACGCTCTCGTCGGCGAGACGCACATGCATGGCGTCGGCGTCGGCGGTCGAATGGACGACGACCGTCGGAATGCCGAGTTCCTTGCAGGCGCGCAGGACCCTGAGCGCGATCTCGCCCCGGTTGGCGATGAGGATCTTGTGGAACATGGCGTGCGCCTTTCGTCCCTACTCGATCACGACGAGAGGTTCGCCATACTCGACCGGCTGGGCATCCCTGAAAAGGATCGCCGTCACCGTGCCCGAGCGTGGCGAGGGGATCTGGTTCATCGTCTTCATCGCCTCGATGATCAGCAGCGTCTGGCCTTCGCGCACCTGCTGTCCGACCTCGATGAACGGCTTGGAGTCGGGCGAGGGCGCCGCATAGGCGGTGCCGACCATGGGCGAGGGGACGGCATTCTTCGAGGGATCGGCGGCGGCGGCCGGCGCCGCGGGGGCAGCGGTGGCCGGAGCCGCGACCGGGGCCGGCGCGGCCGGGGCCGCATAGGCCTGCACATTGATCTGGCGGGAGACGCGGATGCGCAGGTCCCCTTGCTCGACCTCGATTTCGGACAGGTTGGTCTCGTCCAGGATACTTGCCAGGTCTCGGATCAGCTGCTGGTCGATGCCGGTTCTCTTGGTCGACATATGGCTCTTCCTTGTCGTTTCGTCAGATCCGCGCGGCGAGTGCCTGGAGAGCCAGGACATAGCCGAGCGGGCCGAAGCCGCAGATCATTCCGGTCGCGACAGGCGCGATCATCGTCTTGTGACGGAATTCCTCGCGGGCGTGGATGTTGGAAAGATGGACTTCGGCGACCGGCAGCGGCTGGACGGCGCGGATCGCATCATGAAGAGCAATCGAGGTGTGACCATATGCGCCGGGATTGAGGACGAGTCCCTTCGCCTTCGTCCCCGCCTCTTGGATCCAGTCGACCAGTACACCTTCATGGTTCGACTGTCGGAAATCGACTTCAAGGCCGAGCCGGGCTGCTTCCGCCCTGCAGTCCTCGCCGATCATCGCCAGTGTCTTGCCGCCGTAGATTCCCGGCTCGCGAACGCCCAGCATGTTGAGGTTCGGGCCGTTGAGGACGTAAATCGGTTTCGTCATTCAGCAATCCATTCCGGCACGGTGGCCACGGGCGCAGCCGCCCACCGGTTCGGCTTAATGAGTGCGCCGCCAAGCGCAAGGCCCTTGTCGCAATGTCCACAAACGCGCGGTGCGAAAGGCTGGTATTCAGCAGGTCTCGCTACCACAGCCCCGCGCAAGAGCAACCTTTTCCTCGAGCACCGCCTTGCCGAGGGCCCCAAACACGACTTCCTTGCCGACCACGTAAGACGGGGTCCCGGTTATCGCCAGCTTGTTGGCGAGATCGTAGGTCGCCTCGAAACCGGCGACGATCTGCGGGTTTTCCATCTCCTTGCGCAGGGCTGCTTCGTCGGCGCCGAGCGAAAGGGCGATGCGCATCGCGCTTTCCTCGGTGGCACGCGACATGCCCATGAGCGTCAGATGGAACTCGGGCCATTTTTCGGGCATCAGCGTTCGGAATGCGGTCGAGACGACATGTGCCTTTTGCGAGTCCGGTCCGAGGATCGGGAACTCCTTGTAAACGACGCGGACGTTCGGGTCGTCCTTCACCAGCGCCTGCATGTCGGGGAAAGCGCGTTTGCAGAAGCCGCAATTGTAGTCGAAGAACTCGACCAGGGTGACGTTGCCCTGCGGGTTTCCGCCCCAGCCGTCGTTCTTGCTGCTGAAGATCTCGTCCTTCCGGGTTGCTATTGTCGATTGTTGAGCAACCTTCTGCTTTTCTTCCTGTTTGGCCTCGAGCGCGGCCTGGACCTCGACCATCAGTTCGGGATTGGCGAGGAGATAGTCGCGCACGACCTCCTCGATCTGCGCGCGCTCGCCCGATACAGCCATCTCGCTCGAAGGAGCGGCGGCAACTGCCGGCCGCTGGCCGGAGTAAAAACCGAAGCCAAGCATCGCGGCGGAGATTGCCAACCCTGCCAGACCGAGTGCGATCGTCTTGCTCATGCTGTTTTCAGTCCTTGCTGGCCCCGCAGGGAGCTATTTTCGTTTCTTGCCCGCTTCGCGGAAGTTGATGATGTCCTGCGCGCGGATCCATGCCGGGGAGCCCTGTTTGAGCTTCGTCTGCGCCCGCGCTGCAAAGATCTTGGCGTCGAGGTACTTGCCCGAATAATATTCGCCTTCGGCGCTGGCGAGCTCGGCTAGCCCGATCTCTCCCATCTGGCCGTAGGCCTGGGCGAGCGGACGGTAGGCCGAGGGGTTTTCCCGGTCGCGCTCGATGCCCTTGTTGATTTCGGCCGCGGCGCGCTTCACCGCGTCCGGCTTTCCGATGGCGAGCAGGGCCTGGCCGTAGCTGACATTGATAAGCCCCGAACGCGACGGATCGAGCTTGACAGCCTTGGCATAGGCGTCGGCAGCCTCCGACGGCCGGTTCGCCTTCATCAGGATATCGCCGCGCATTTCGTGGAAGTACGCGTTCTGCGGCTGCTGCTTGATCAACGCTTCGATCTTCGTCAGCGCGCTGCGCGGATTGCCGTAGAGATAGGTCGTAATCGCATCGCCGTAGAGGGCCGGGATGCCGCGCGCATCCTTTCGAAACAAGCGCGACGTAGCCCCTTGGCCCCCGGTGAACGCCGCGATCTTTGCGCGCATCATATCGTGCCTGAGCTGGAGCGCGGGCGGATCCTTCTTGTCGAAGTTGGGGCTCTTCTGAGCGCGCTCCGTCAGGTTGGCGATCCGGTCTCGCGGCATCGGGTGGCTGACCTGATAGGGATCGATGCGCGCACCGCTGAGGGCCAGCGCACTCTGAAAACGTCCGAAGGTCTTGAGCATGCCCTGCGCCGACTGACCGGTCGCGTCCAGGAAGCGAAGGGCTGCGATATCGGCGGCAGATTCCTCCGTCCGCTGGTAGCCCAGGAGTGAACGACGGGCAACCTCCGCGCCGCCCAGCGCGATGCCCGTGCCAGCGCGCGCCATGTCGCCGGAATTCGCGGCCGCGCCCGCAACCGTCGCACCGATGCCGAGGAGAGATGCCACGACAGCCATGGTCTGGGCGCGGGCGAGCTGTTCGCGCAGCCGCTCCTGGTGATTGTCGGCGAGGTGGCCGGCCTCGTGGGCGATGACGCCGATGATTTCGTTCGGCGTCTCGGCAGTCATCAGCGCGCCGGTGTTGATGAACATGCGGCGGCCGGCGACGAACGCGTTGAAACTGTCATCATTGATCAGGACGATGTCGACACCGGCCTTGGTCAAACCCGCAGCCTTGAGGATCGGGCGCACATAGTCGCGGACCAGGGCTTCGATCTCGGCGTCGCGGACGATCGGAAGGCTGCGCTGCTGCGCGTTCGCGGTGATTGCGGTCACCGCGGTCGGAACCGCGACCGCAGCCGCGAGCGCGGCGCGCAAGAAGCGCTTCAGCCAGCTGCTGTTCGATCTCTGAACGGTCATGTCGGAGGCTACACCTAGACGAGCATCGGGACGATTAAAAGGCGAAACGGGGCGTTCCTGAACTTGTGATCCCCACACCATTCCGGCAAATGTGCGGCGCGCCCCAGCACAACGGAGTATTCATGGTCTTGTCGATCTCGCGCCGCAGTCGCATCGAGCCGTTCCACGCGATGGACGTGCTGGCGGAAGCGAACCGTCTGCGCCAGCTGGGTCACGACATCATTTCGATGGCCGTCGGGCAACCGTCGGGACCTGCTCCAGCCGCCGTGCGCACCGCGGCGACGCGCGCATTGGTCGACGGGCGGATCGGCTATACCGATGCCCTCGGCACGACGCCACTGCGCGAGGCCATTGCGACGCACTATGCCGACCAATATGGGATCGCGGTCCCGCCGGGACGTGTCGTCGTCACGACCGGTTCGTCCGCGGCGTTCAATCTCGCCTTTTTAGCGATGTTCGATCCGGGCGATCGGGTGGCGATCACTTCGCCCGGCTATCCGGCCTACCGCAATATCCTTGCTGCCCTCGGGCTCGACGTCGTCGAGATCGAGCTCGGTGATGCCGGATACCTCACGGCGGACCTATTGAAGGAGGCGCACGCGAACTCGCCCCTCGCAGGCGTGCTGTTTGCCAGTCCCGCGAACCCTACCGGCGCGGTCATTCCGGCCGACGAACTAGCGTGGATCATCGAGGCCGCGCGGGCGCTTGGCATTTCGGTCATCTCGGACGAGATCTATCACCGACTGTCCTACGCGGCGCCGGATGTCACGGCGCTCGGTCTGGGTGACGACATGGTCGTCATCAACTCCTTCTCGAAATACTACTGCATGACGGGCTGGCGAATCGGCTGGATGATCGTGCCCGACGAACTCGTGCGCCCGATCGAGCGGCTGCAGCAGAGCCTCTATATCTCTGCTCCCGAACTGTCGCAGATCGGCGCCTGCGAGGCGTTCGGGGCGACGGCGGAACTGGAATCGATCAAAGACACCTACCGCCAAAACCGCGACTTGCTTCTTCGACGGTTGCCCGAGCTTGGCTTCCGCATCGCGGCGCCGATGGATGGGGCTTTCTACGCCTATTGCGACGTCTCGGCCCATACCAATGACAGCATGGAATTTGCACGGCGCATGATCGCCGAGGCGCATGTCGCGGCGACTCCGGGGCACGATTTCGATGTCGCCAACGGCAACCGGTTCATGCGGTTTTCCTATGCGGGCAGCATAGCGGACATGAAGACGGCGATGGACAGGCTGGAAAAATGGCTGAGATGAACGCCACGCCCGCCGACATCGATGCGGTACTCGCCGACATCGCCGCCGAAATGGCGACCCGGCCCGACCGGGGCGCGGTCGCGACCTATATCCCGCAACTGGCGAAAGTGGACGTCGCCCGGTTCGGTATCGCGGTGGCGATGAATGACGGCCGGGTGATCGTCCGGGGCGACGCCGATATGCCTTTCTCCATTCAAAGCGTGTCGAAAGTATTCACGCTGACTCTGGCGCTGGGCAAGGTCGGCGATACGCTGTGGAAGCGGGTCGGGCGCGAACCGTCCGGCAACCCGTTCAACTCCATCGTCCAGCTCGAGCACGAGCACGGCATTCCGCGTAATCCGTTCATCAACGCGGGTGCGGTGGTGGTGACGGATGTCGTCCTGGCCGGCCATGAACCGCGCGAGGCGATCGGCGAGATCCTGCGTTTCGTCCAGTTCCTGGCGGAGGACGAGACGATCTACATCGACAGGCAGGTCGCCGCGTCCGAACAGGCGACGGGCTTCCGCAATGTGGCCCTCGCCAACTACATGCGCTCGTTCGGCAACATCACTCATGCCCCCGAAATGGCACTCGGGGTCTACTACCACCATTGCGCCATCGCGATGTCGTGCCGGCAGCTCGCATTGGCCGGACGCTTCCTGGCACATGACGGGCGCCATCCCGACACCGGCCACTCGGTCGTATCGCCGGAACGCGCGCGCCGCATCTGCGCGCTGATGCTCACCTGCGGCCACTATGACGGGTCTGGAGATTTCGCCTTTCGCGTCGGCATTCCGGGCAAGAGCGGCGTCGGCGGCGGCATATTGTGCATCGTGCCGGGGATCGCCTCCATCGCGGTCTGGTCGCCGGGTCTCAATGAGAACGGCAATTCGAAACTCGGCTCGATCGCTCTGGAAAAACTCGCGAGGGCGATGAACTGGTCTCTCTTTGCCCCTAGGCCACCGCAGGCGGACTGACGCCAGGCACCTCGGCAATCCCCGGCGGCAAGGTCCCCGCCAGATTCCGAGCCAGAAAACGAAAAACCCGGGCGACCGGCAGGCCGCCCGGGCTTTTTCAAAAGTCTGCTGCGATCAGAAGAAGCCTTTGCGCTGCCACCAACCGCCCTTCTTGGGCTTGTCCTCGGCCGCCGGTTCGACCACGGTCGAGCTGACCTTCGGAACGACGGGCTGGTCGAGATCGGCAGCGGTGACGCGCCGCCGGGACGACCGCGCAGGCTGTTCTTCGGCGGAGGGCTCCGGTTCGGCCGTCGCGACGGCGGGCTCCGGTTCAGTCGCGGCCGGCGCGGCAACGGCGACTTCTGCTTCCGCAACGGCTTCCGCGGCGGCCTTGGCCTTCCGCGGCGCGCGGCGGGGTCTCTTTGCCGGAGCCTCGGCTGCGACCGCGGGCTCCGCCTCGACGGCCGCCGGCACTTCGGGCTGTTCTTCCACGACTGGCTCCGGGGCAGGGGCGACGAAGCCTTCCTCTTCCGCGAACTCCGTCTCGGAACTCACGGCCTCTGCGGCGCCTTCGTCCGCGTCGCGGCGATTCCGCTTGCCGCCGCGCTTGCCGCGCCGACGCTTCTTTCCGTCGCCGTCCACCGCGGCAGGCGTCGAGGCGACCGCTGCTTCGACCGTCTCCTCGTCTGCGTCGCCGGTATCGTCGACCTCTTCCTCGTCGCCCTCGTCGGACGGAGCGGCCTCAAGACCGGTCTGATCGGCCGGACGCGGAGCTTGCTCGCCATCGCGGTCGCGACCTCCGCGCCGGCGCCGGCGCCGGCGCCGCTTGCGGCGCGAACCGTCGTCGGCCTCGCCGTCGCGGCGCTCGCCCTGGACCTGATGGGCGGGGCGCTGGCGCGGCTCTTCCTCGCCCTCGTCCTCGGCCTCGACCTCATCGATGATCTCGTCTTCCTCTTCCACCGGAGCGGAAACCGGAAGCTCGGTGATCGTCGTCACCACAGGCCGCTCGACCGGAGCGCCGCGGGTGATCGCGTAGAGCTGGTTGCCGAGCGTCTCGTCGGCCTCCATCGAGATCGTCAGGCCGAAGCGTTCCTCGAGCTCGGTCAGATTGCGACGCTTGTGGTTGAGCACGTAGAGCGCGGTCGCGGCCGGGGTGCGCACGGTGATGTGGCTGCGCGCATCCTTGATCAGGAATTCCTCGATGGCGCGAACGACATGCAGCGCGACCGACGAGTCGGAACGGATGTGGCCGGTGCCGCCGCAATGCGGACAGGGCTTCATCGTCGATTCGAGCACGCTGGCGCGGATGCGCTGGCGCGACATCTCGAGCAGGCCGAAATGCGAGATGCGTCCGACCTGGATGCGGGCCCGGTCGTTCTTGAGATGGTCCTTCAACCGCTTCTCGACCGCGCGGTTGTTGCGGTTCTCCTCCATGTCGATGAAGTCGATGACGATCAGGCCGGCGAGGTCGCGCAGCCGCAGCTGGCGGGCGACTTCCTCGGCCGCCTCCAGATTGGTGTGAAGCGCCGTCTCCTCGATCGAATGCTCCTTGGTGGAGCGCCCCGAATTGACGTCGATCGACACCAGCGCTTCGGTCTGGTTGATGATGATGTAGCCGCCGGACTTCAGCGTCACCTGCGGCTGCAGCATGCGGTCGAGCTGCGCCTCGATGCCGTTGCGCGCGAACATCGGGATGGGATCGCGATAGGGCTGGACCACCTTGGCGTGGCTGGGCATCAGCATCCGCATGAAGTCCTTGGCCTCGCGATAGCCGTCCTCGCCGGCGACCAGGATTTCGTCGATGTCCTTGTTGTAAAGATCGCGCACCGAACGCTTGATCAGCGATCCTTCCTCATAGACGAGGGCAGGGGCCGTCGATTGGAGGGTCAGCGTGCGGACGTTTTCCCACATCCGCATCAGGTATTCGTAATCGCGCTTGATCTCGGCCTTGGTCCGGTTGGCGCCGGCGGTGCGCAGGATCACGCCCATGCCCTGCGGCACTTCGAGATCCTCGACGAGGTCCTTCAGGCGCTTGCGGTCGACGGCAGAGGTGATCTTGCGCGAAATGCCGCCGCCGCGCGCCGTGTTCGGCATCAGCACAGAATAGCGGCCGGCAAGCGACAGATAGGTCGTCAGCGCCGCGCCCTTGTTGCCGCGCTCCTCCTTGACCACCTGCACCAACAGGATCTGCCGGCGCTTGATCACTTCCTGAATCTTGTACTGGCGCCGGTTCGGCCGGCGCGGGGCGCGGCTCGGCAATTCCTCCAAAGCGTCTTCGGCTCCGACGGACTCGACGTCCTCCTCGCCATTGCCGGCGCCGGAAATCTCCTCGATGTCGCCGGAATGATCCGCATCGGACTCGCTGTTGCGCGCAGCGTCCTCGACGCTTTCCGAAATGCTTTCGGTTTCGATGGCGGCAAGCATCGTCTTGCCCTCGTCCGGGTCCTCTGACGGATCGGATGACTCGTCGAAGACCGGCGACGCATCCGACACCTCGGGTTCAGGTGCCGCGAATGCATCGTCGGCCGCCTCCTGCGACTCCTCGAACGCCGCGGGCTGCGGCTCGTCGGCTTCTTCGACTTCGGAGTCGGCCTTGGCCGCGAGTTCGGGTCCGCGCCGGCTCTGGTCGCTGTTGCGGCCGCGGTTCTTGCCTCCGCGGCGGCGACGTGACTTCTTGTCGTCTTCCTCGGCCTCGTCGGCCTCCGCGTCCTCGGCATCCGCCTTCAACAGCGCCTGCCGGTCGGCAAGCGGGATCTGGTAGTAATCGGGATGGATTTCGCTGAAGGCGAGAAAGCCGTGGCGGTTGCCGCCATATTCGACGAAAGCCGCCTGCAGCGACGGTTCGACCCGCGTCACGCGGGCGAGGTAGATATTACCGCGAAGCTGTTTCTTGTCTCTGGATTCGAAATCGAATTCTTCGATTCGGTTACCGCGGGTGACGACGACACGTGTTTCCTCCGGGTGGGAGGCATCGATCAGCATCTTGTTGGGCATTATTTCCTGTCTCCCCGGCAACCGGACGCCGCGCCATGCGCCGCAGCGGCTGCTGCGAGGGGCGGTCGTGGATCCTGCCGGATAATGATTTGTCCGCGTTCGGGCTCGACGGCGCCGAAATCCGGGCACGCGCGGCCGAAATGGCGCGGGAACGTCCCAGGAGTTTCGTGGTAGCGCCTGCTAACATGGTGTGGCCCGGCGGCTCCTTCTTCAACCTAGGCCCGAAAATGCCGGACCAGCTCTTTCGCTCTTACAGAGCCGGCTCGAAACAGGCGTTTCGGCCGTTTTCCTCACGTTAAGGGTTCCGAACATCCGGAAACGCCCTGAAGAAATTCAAGAAAGTCGCTTCTAGCGAATTCGGAGCACCGCTCGCGGTCTGTGCTGGCCTGCATAGTGAGGGGCATGCTGGCAGCGAAGCCGCGCGGCTCCGGGCATTGAAGTGACCCTAGGGTTGCTTTTATGGTTTGCTAGGGGCGATGGCAACCCTGATTTCCACGCCGGCAAAACGAGCATCGATCGTCCTCCGCCGCAGTGGGATAGCAATGCTTGGTTAACCAAATGTCGCTACCAATCGTTAACGAACGCGTAGGTGTCACGGAAACATAGACAGGCCGGGAGGCCGAAGCCGGGGGAAGCGCAATTGTCCAGTTTGCGAAGCCGTTTCTTGCCTTTTTCAGGGCTTGCCGGCGCTCGTGCGGCCCGCCTATTCTCCGTGCTCCTTTGCCTGTCTCTGTTCGGCGGTCTCGTCCGGGCCGAGGAGCAGGCCGGTGACCTGTTGCGCGCGACGCAATTCACGATGGCCGGCGACGCGACGCGTGTGCGCCTCGTCCTGCATTTCGACCGCGAACCGCCGGCGCGATGGTTCCTGTTGCGTTCGCCGCACCGGCTGGTGATCGATCTTCCCGAGACGACTTTCGCGATCGACCCGGATTCGCTCAAGTCGCGCGGCCTCGTGCGCGAAATCCGCGTTGGCCAGATCGATGCCGGCCGCTCCCGCATGATCATCGGCAGCAAGGGGCCGTTCAAGGTCGAGTCGTTCGACGTACTGCAGAATGAGACATCGCCGGGCTACCGGCTCGTGGCCGATCTGACCGCCGCGGGCGAGAAGCAGTTCGAAGAAGCCCTCTCGCTTCAGGCGGACAGGACCGGTTCGACCGCGGCCCCCAAGGGCGATCGCCTCGGGGAGGCCGCGCCGCCGCCGGCTTCGAAACGGTTCACCATCGTGCTCGATCCCGGCCACGGCGGGATCGACGGCGGTGCTGCGGGCCTGACCGGCACCGTTGAAAAGGATATCACGCTCGCCTTCGCCGTCGAACTGAGGCAGAGCCTCGATCAGGCCGGGGGGTACGCCACGGTCATGACGCGGGAGAAAGACGAGTTCCTGCGGCTGGACGATCGGGTCCGTATCGCGCGCCAGGCTGAGGCGGATCTTTTCATTTCGATCCACGCCGACACGATCCGTGCCCGCGGCGTGAACGGCGCTACCGTCTATACGGTTTCCGATCGCGCCTCCGATGAAGATGCGCGGGCGCTGGCCGAACGCGAGAATCTCGCGGACCAGGTGGCAGGCATCATCGTCACCGACGAGAACCGCAACGTCGCCGACATCCTCACCGATCTCGTCCGGCGCGAGACCCATTCCTTCTCCCTGCGGTTTGCCAGGACGCTGGTGGGCGAACTCTCGACCGAGATCGAGATGATCAAGAATCCGCATCGGTCTGCGGGATTTCGGGTCTTGCGGGCGCCGGATGTCCCGTCGGTCTTGGTCGAACTCGGCTATCTCTCGGACGCCGGTGACGAGATGAGACTGAAAGATCCGGAGTGGCGCAAGAAGGCGATCCGCAGCATCTCGTCGGCGATCGCCGAGTTCGCCGGCAATCGTGCCGGGGCTGGCGGATGAGTGGGTCGCGTGCAGCGCGTTGCAGGATAGGCACATCGGTGCCAATAAGCCCTTGTTCCCTCGAACAAGGCTGGACCTTGCCGCAATTTCCACACAAGGCGCGCACAAGGAAAGCGCAAGATGTCACCCGGGAGCGCCGGACGTATTACGCGATGCTGTCGCCGCAGTTACGTGAGGCCGGATCGGAAGTGGAGCGAGCATGATTCGCCTGATCGGATATTTCTTCGGCATCGGCGTCGCGCTGGCCCTGATCGTGGCCGGCGGCGTTGCCGTATACCTGTCGCAGGTGACGAAGGACCTTCCCGACTACGAGGTGCTGGCAAACTACGAACCGCCGGTGACGACGCGCATCCACGCGTCGGATGGCGCGTTGATGGCGGAGTTTGCCCGCGAAAAGCGCCTCTACCTGCCGATCCAGGCCGTGCCGGACCGCGTCAAGGCGGCGTTCCTGTCGGCAGAGGACAAGAATTTCTACCAGCACCCCGGCGTCGACGTGACCGGCCTGTTCCGCGCGATCGTCACCAACGTCAAGAATGCCGGCTCCGGACGCCGCCCTGTCGGTGCCTCGACGATCACACAGCAGGTCGCGAAGAACTTCCTGCTTGATTCGACGCAGAGCTACGACCGTAAGATCCGCGAGATGATCCTCTCGTTCCGGATCGAGCAGGCCTATTCGAAAGACCGCATCTTCGAGCTGTATCTGAACGAGATTTTCTTCGGGCTGAACGCCTACGGCATCGCCGGCGCGGCTCTGACCTATTACGACAAGTCGGTGAACGAGCTGACGGTCGCCGAGTCAGCCTATCTCGCGGCGCTGCCCAAAGGGCCATCCAACTATCATCCGTTCCGCCACACGGATCGCGCCATCGAGCGCCGCAACTGGGTGATCGACCAGATGGTCGAGAACGGCTACGTGTCGAAGGAGGAAGGCGAGAAGGCCAAAGCGACCGGGCTGGACGTCAAGCCGCGCCGCAACGGCACATATCTCTTCGCCGGCGAGTATTTCACCGAGGAAGTCCGGCGAGAGATCATTGCCCGCTACGGCGAAACCGCGCTCTACGAAGGCGGCCTTTCGGTCCGCGCGACCATCGATCCGCAGATGCAGATCGAGGCCCGCCAGGCGCTGCACAACGGCCTGATCAAGTTCGATACGCTGCGCGGCTACCGCGGTCCGGTGAAGCAGATCGACATTTCCGGCGACTGGGGCGTTCCTTTGGGCGAGGTCAAGGCGCTCTACGACGTGCCGGAATGGAAGCTTGCCGTCGTGCTCGCCTCCGACGAGTCGGGAGCTCGGCTCGGATTGCAGCCGGGTCGCGAGGTTTCGGGCGACCTGTCCAAGGAACGCGAAGAGATCAGCCTGTCCGCGGCCGCTTCGAACTGGGCGATGCGCCATGTCGTCAACGGGCAGCGCGTCAAGGCGAAGTCATTCGCCGATGTGCTCGCGCCCGGCGATGTGGTCTATGTTGGGAAGGCCGGTGAGAACGACGGATGGATCCTGCGGCAGCGGCCTTCCGTGGAAGGCGCGCTCGTCGCGATGGACCCGCATACCGGTCGCGTTCTGGCTATGGCCGGCGGCTTCTCCTTCGCCTCGTCGGAATTCAATCGCGCCACGCAGGCCATGCGCCAGCCGGGCTCCTCGTTCAAGCCTTTCGTCTACGCCGCCGCGCTGGACAACGGCTACACGCCGGCGTCCGTCGTGCTCGATGCGCCGATCACCATTCGCCAGGGCAACCAGGTTTGGGAGCCGAAGAATTATGGCGGTGAGTCGGCCGGTCCCTCGACGCTTCGCGCCGGCATCGAACGCTCGCGCAACCTGATGACGGTGCGCCTGGCCAACGACATGGGCATGAAGCTCGTTGCGGAATATTCCGAACGCTTCGGCATCTACGACAATCTCGCGCCCTATCTGCCGATGGCGCTGGGTGCAGGCGAAACGACGGTCATGCGGCTGGTGACGGCCTATGCGATCATCGCCAATGGCGGCAAGGAAGTGAAGCCGTCGCTGATCGACCGTATCCAGGACCGCTACGGCAAGTCGGTCTACAAGCACGATACCCGCTCGTGCGAAGGGTGCGTCGCCGAAAGCTGGCAGGGCCAGCCGGAACCCCAGATCATCGACAATTCCGAGCAGGTGCTCGACCCGATGACCGCCTATCAGATTACCTCGATGATGGAGGGCGTCGTCAAGCGCGGCACGGCGGTGATCCTATCCGATCTCGGTCACCCGATCGCCGGCAAGACCGGAACCACGAACGAGGAGAAGGATGCCTGGTTCGTCGGTTTCACGCCCGATCTCGTCGTCGGCGTGTTCATGGGCTACGACAACCCCGTCCCGATGGGCAAGGGCTCGACCGGTGGCGGCCTCGCGGCGCCGATCTTCAAGGAGTTCATGCAGGTCGTGCTCAAGGACAAGCGGCCCGTCGACTTCCGCGTGCCGGAGGGGATGAAGCTCATCGCCGTCAACCGAAAGACCGGCATGCGCGCGGGCAAGGGCGAGCCCGGCGCCATCATCGAGGCGTTCAAGCCCGGCACCGGTCCCGCCGATACCTACTGGGTCATCGGCTCCGATATGGCCGCGGGCTCTGCCGAGGAAATCTCGCCGTCCGCGAACCGCGCGATCCAGACCGGCGGCGGCGGCCTCTACTGATCTTTCCGGGCACGTTCCGGCCTTCGGCCAAAGCTCTCTTTACACCTGCGCGGGCCGTCCCTATGGTCCGCGCCGATTCAAACCTCTTGCAGGAAAAGACCAGCGCATGCGCGCCGAAACTGAGAAACGCGTCGACGAGATCAGGCAGGCCATAAGCCTGCTGAGGAGGCATCTTTGACTGGGATCAGGCAGTCAAGAGGCTCGACTATCTGAACAACCGCGCCGAGGACGGCGATCTCTGGAACAAGCCGGCGGAGGCCCAGGCCCTGATGCGCGAGCGCCAGAGCCTGGACGACGGTATCCGCGCCGTGACCGAACTCACCCGCAAGCTCGACGACAATATCGAGCTCATCAAGATGGGCGAGGAGGAGGGCGACCAGAGCATTGTCGAGGAGGCGGAAGCGTCCATCCATTCGATGTCCGGCGAGGTCCGTGCTCGCCAGATCGAGACGATGCTGTCGGGCGAGGCGGATGCCAACGATACCTATCTCGAAGTCCATGCCGGCGCCGGCGGTACCGAGAGCCAGGATTGGGCCGCGATGCTTCTGCGCATGTACACCCGCTGGGCGGAGCGGCGCGGCTTCAAGGTCGAGTATCTCGAGGATCACGCCGGCGAAGAGGCGGGCATCAAGTCGGCCACTGTGCTGATCAAGGGCCACAATGCCTATGGTTGGTTGAAGACCGAATCGGGTGTTCACCGTCTCGTGCGCATAAGTCCCTATGATTCGAATGCGCGGCGGCACACGTCCTTTGCCAGCGTCTGGGTCTATCCGGTCGTCGATGATTCGATCGATATCGAGGTGAGCGAGGCCGATGTGCGCATCGACACCTACCGCGCCTCGGGGTCTGGTGGCCAGCACGTCAACACGACCGATTCGGCGGTCCGCATCACTCACATCGCCACTGGCATCGCGGTCGCCTGCCAGGCGGAACGGTCGCAGCACAAGAACAAGGCGAAGGCCTGGGAGATGCTGCGCTCGCGCCTCTACGAGGAAGAGCTGAAGAAGCGCGAAGCCGCCGCCAATGCATCGGAAGCGTCGAAGTCGGACATCGGCTGGGGCCACCAGATCCGCTCCTACGTGCTCCAGCCGTACCAGATGGTGAAGGACTTGCGCACCGGCATGGAGAGTTCGAGCCCGTCGGACGTGCTCGACGGCAAGATCGACGACTTCATGGAAGCGTCGCTGGCGCAGAAGATCTCCGGCAGTGCCGGAGAGGCCGTCGCCGATATCGACTGACCGGATCAGATCAGGCCGGCGATCGCCTTCCCGGCCTTGATGAAGGTGAGAGGATTGAGAGGCTTGCCGTCGCGGCGCACCTCGTAGTGGAGGTGGGGGCCTGTCGACCGGCCGGTCGTGCCGACGCGGCCGACGACGTCGCCCGGCTCGACCTTGTCGCCGACGGATACGAGAATCTTGCTCATGTGGGCGTAGCGGGTCGTCAGGCCCTTTCCATGATCGACCTCGACCATGCGGCCGTAGCCGCCGTTCCAGCCGGCCGCGACCACGGTACCGGCGCCGGACGAGCGGACGCTGGACCCGGTCGCGGCGCGGAAATCCATCCCCGCATGCAGGGCGGGGGTGCCGAGCAGCGGATCCTTGCGGACGCCGAAGCCGCTGGACACCTGCTTGCCGGGAGCGGGGTTGGAGATCGGCAGCTTGCGCGCCTTCGCCTTGACCGCGTCGAGCGCGGTTAGCGCCTCGTCGAGTTCGTCGACGACGGCTTCGAACTGCATCTCCGTGTCGACGGGCAGCAGCGGACCGCCGACCGAGATCGTGCCGTAATCCTTGGCGACGGTGAGGCCGGCGTCTTCGAGGGCGTCGGAAATGGCGCCGGCCGTCCGGTAGGCCTTCTCCGTCATCGCCTTCAGCCGCTCGACCTGATCGGTCTCGATCGAGCGCAGCGACTGGTTGATCGAAACGAACAGCCGGTCGGCATTGTCCGCCGCCGACAGGTTTCCGATCGCGGGCCGCAGGTCCGGGAACAGGCCGGCAATGGTCGTCGATGTCCCGGCGTCGAGCCCGGCGCGGACGTCCGGACGCGAGGACGGTATCGGAACCGCTTCGTCCGATAGGCTCTTCAGGGCCTCGCCGCCGTCGAGGAGGGGACCGATCCTAGCCTGGCGCTCCGCCAGCTCCTGCTGACGCGAGATCAGTTCGCCGACCTTCTCCTCCATCATCTGCTGGTCGAGGAGCTGCCGGCTGGTGATGCGGTCGACCTGCGAGCGCAGGGCCGAGATGCGATCCTCGTAGGCCTGTTGCATGCGCGCCTGCCGCGCGACGGTCGCGCCGATCAGGTCGTCGCGCAGGACGAGATAGGTGGTGGCCAGGAGATAGCCGATCGCGACCGCGGCGCATGCCGATCCGATCGCCGCTGCGATCCATGGCCGGACGGTGAAATGGTGGATCTGGTCGCCTCGGGCGATGATGACCGTATGCGGTTCCTTGCGCTTGCCGAAAATCGCGGACTGACGAGACTGGCTCACTGGGGTCACTCTTCTCACCTGGAGATGAGCGCGATTACACATTGTTAGGGTTAACAAAGTTTTCCCGGCGGCCCGGCAATGCCCATATTTTCGGCAAAGGCGGCATCTAGCCCGCCTTGGCGAGGGTCCTGGCGGCGTCGAGTACCTCCTGCGCATGGCCCGCCACCCGCACCTTCCGCCAAATTCGCGCGATCCTGCCGGCCGGGTCTATGAGGAAGGTCGTGCGTTCGACACCCATGTAGCTGCGTCCATACATGCTTTTCTCCTTCCATACGCCATAGTCCGCGCCCGTCTCGCGCGTCGGGTCGGAGAGAAGATCGACGGTCACGCCGTGCCTGGCGCGGAAGCGTTCCTTGGTCGCGGGCCCGTCGGGAGAAATGCCGGCCACGCCGACGCCCAGGGCGTCGAACTCGGACTTCAGCCGCGAAAAATCCTTCGCCTCGTTGACGCAGGCCTCGCCGCCGTCCTTGCAGAAGAAGAAGAGGACCAGCGGTTTGCCGCCATAGTCCGCCGATTTTGCCGTACCCCCGCCCGCTCGCGGCAGCTCGAAGCCGGGAGCGATGCGGCCCGCGTCCAACTCAGCCATAACTGTGCCCTTGTTGATGATTATCGGCCCGATTTCGCGCATACAGTGATCGAAGAGGATTCGTCCATGTCCGAGGCAGTCCGGAGGCCGGCCAGGTAGCCTGTTGGAGCAGTTCCCCCCCAAACACGAGAAGGTCAGGTTCCGCCGCGACGAGATCGTGCGGCTCGGCGATCTGCCGTCGGCGGGAGGACAGGAGCGGATCGTCCCGGAGCCGAAGGCGAGTCTCGGGCTGGCGTCGGCCCTCGGGTGGGGGCTGGCGCTGCTCCTGGTCATCGCCTGCGCCATTCCGGCCGGGCTCTTCCTGTTCGGTATCCCCGGCATCGGCGGCGAGCGCATCCGTGCCGAGGCGGAGGCCGCCCTGACCCGCCTTGCGGGGTTTGACGTAGATGCCGCGATGGGCGATCCGCGCCTGTCGGTCGACGGATCGCGGTTCCTGGCGCTGCGGGTCGATGACGTCCACATCAGCGACGGACGCGAGGGGACCAGCCTGATCGAAGCCGGATCTCTGCGATTCGGTCTGCGCTTCCTTCCGTTGCTGACCGGCAAGATCCAGCTCGGCAGCGCGGGGGTGGAAGACGCGGTCGTAAGACTTCCGGCCATTCCCGCGAGCGACGGAACCAACTCCGGCTTCGAAACGATCGCCGGCCCGGACGGGCTGGTCGACCCCGGCTTGGTGATGAAAGCCGTATTCGCGGCGATCCGCCGCGCAATCGACGGCTTCGACGCGGGGTCGACGCGGACAGTGGATTTCTCGAACGTTGAAATCGTGTTGCCGAACGGCATTCCCGGCAAGAGCCTGCATTTGGAAACTGCCAGGATCCAGCGCGCCGAGTCCGGGGCGATCGCCTTCGAAGCCATCGCAACGTGGGGCGGTCGGGCGTTCCGGCTCGAAGGAACTGCCGATCGCGACGCGGCCGGCCCGCAGCCCGTCTCGTTCAAGGCCGATCTCACCGTCGACCGGGTGGAATTCGAGCGCGACCTCGTCGCCCTCGACGACAAGGGACAGTTCGCGGCGAAGCGGTTCGGCGCCGCCGCCCGAGTGGTCCTGTCCGGCGCGGAAAGGATGGGCGAAGCGGGGCAGCTGCGTATTGTCGCTAGTCTCGACGATGCGAACCTGGAGTTCGCCAACGGCCAGGCGATGCGCGGCGGTGCCCGTATCGCGGCGTCCTTCCAGCCGCAGGCCCGCAAGGTCGAGATCGAACGTGTCGAACTGGCGGTCGGCCGGTCGCGCCTGGTCGGCCATGGCGCGATCGGGCCGGCGCCGGCCGCCGAGGGAGCCGACGCGCACTACCGCTACGAACTGGTCAGCGACGGCTCGATCCTGGCGCCCGACGGGTCGACCGAGCCTGATCTGTCCATCCTGGCGCGTTTCGCCGGCACGTTCGACCCGCGAAGCCGGCGGCTGACCGCCAACGAGATCAGACTGCGGACGGCAGGCGGGCAGGCGACGGGAACGGCCATCGTCGCCTTTGGCGAGGGCCGCAGTCCTGGCGTCGATCTCGCCCTGTCCGTTCCCGAAATGCCGGTCAGTCACGTCAAGCAGATCTGGCCCTGGTTTGCGGCCCACGGCGCGCACAATTGGGCGAACGAGAAACTGTTCGGCGGGGTCGTCAGGAATTCGCGGCTCGCCATGTCCGTCGGCCCGGGGCGGATCGGCAGCGGCGTGCCGTTCACCGCCGATGAGATATCGGGATATTTCGAGGTCTACGGCACTCGTTTCGACGTCACCGGACAGATTCCTCCGGTGCGGGACGGGATCGGCACGATCAGCTTCCGAGGGACCGATGCCGACATCAGCATCTCGTCAGGCACCGTGTTCCTGCCCACCGGTCGCACTGTCGCGGCCAGCAACGGAACATTCGTCATCCGTCGCGGGGAATTGCCGCCGGTTATCGGCGAACTCGACATCGACGTCGCCGGGTCGGCCGACGCGGTGGGCGAACTTGCCAGCTACAAGCCGATCGACGCGATGCGGCATCTCGATCTGGCGCCGAACGAACTCACGGGCGAGGTCAGTGGCAACGTCAAGGCCCGTATTCCGCTGCAGGCGGGAGTCGACATGACCAATCTCGGATGGGCGGTGAAGCTGTCCTATGCGGGACTGTCGATCGCGAAGCCGTTCGAGGGGCAGACCGTCACCGAGGCGTCGGGCACCATCGAGGTCGTGCCGACGGTGGCGCATGTCAAGGCGTCGGCAAAGCTCAACGGGATTCCTGCGACGCTCGATATTTCCGAGCCGCTCGGGGGGGGCGGTGAAAAACGGCGACGGGACATCTCCCTCATCTTGGACGAAAAGGCGCGCGAGGCCATCGTACCCGGCCTCGAATCTTTGGTGGATGGCCCGGTCAGCGTCAAGATGTCGGGGGAGGGTCCTTCCCGGCAGATCACGGCGGACCTGGCAGAGGCGAGGGTCAGCGTTCCGTGGGCTGGCTGGTCGAAGGGACCCGGAATTCCGGCGAAGCTGGCATTCGCCTACAGTGCGGTCGAGGGCGAAACCCGCCTGTCGGACATCAAGCTGTCCGGAGAATCGTTCTCCCTGTCTGGCTCGGCCACCGTCACCAAGGCCAGCCTGTCGCGCGCCCGCTTCGACGGTGTGAAACTCAACCGAAACGACGACATTTCGGTCGATATCCGGAAAAACGACGACGGGTACGCGGTGACCGTACGCGGCACGTCGTTCGACGCGCGTTCGCTGATCAAGCAGATGCTGGACCCCGGCGGCGGCGGCGAAACGGGATCGAAGCCGACCAAGGTCACCCTGGACGCCAAGGTCGACACCGTTTCCGGTTTTCAGAACGAGGCGCTTACCGATGTCGAGATTGCCTATCGCGGAGCCGGCTCGCGGTTGATCGGCCTGACGGCGTCCGGCACGACGCGGTCGGGACACCGACTCACCGTTTCGGATGGCACCGAGGCCGGGCGACGAAAGGTCGACATGGCCTCCGGAGATGCGGGCGCCGTGCTCCGCTTCCTCGACATCTATCCCTACATGGAAGGCGGAACGATCACGCTGGCACTTGCCTCGAGCGGCGATTCGCCGCTGCGGGGCCAGATCGATGCGCGCGACTTTACCTTGGTCGACGAGCCACGGCTTCGTTCCATCGTGGCGACCCGACCGGAGGGGGATACCAGAAGCCTTAACGAAGCGGTGCGCGGCGATCTCGACACGTCGCGGGTCCGGTTCGAACGCGGCTTCGCCCGGATCGAGAAAGGAAAGGGTTATCTCTCCATCGACAGCGGGGTGCTGAGAGGGCCGTCGATCGGCTCGACGTTCCAGGGATCGCTCTATGACGCCAAGGGCAATATGGCGATCACCGGAACCTTCATGCCCGCCTATGGCCTCAACCGGCTTTTCGGCGAAATACCTCTGCTCGGCCAACTGCTCGGGAACGGCCGCGACCGCGGCCTGATCGGGATCACCTACAAGGTGGCCGGCAACGCCAAGTCGCCGCAGGTGCAGGTCAATCCGATCTCTGTTATCGCGCCGGGAATCTTCCGCTCGATCTTCGAGTTCAACTGAGTTCAGCCCTGTTTTTTCAACAGGTGCCTGCCCGCCGCGTAGAGCGATACTGCCGCAGCGTTCGACACGTTGAGGGAGCGGATCGGCCCGGGCATATCGAGGCGAGCAAGCGCGCTCACCGTCTCGCGCGTCCTTTGCCGGAGCCCCTTGCCCTCGGCGCCGAGCACCAGCGCAATCCGGTCGCCGGACAGCGTGTCCTCGAAGGAAAGCGGTCCGGCGGAGTCAAGCCCGATGGTGCGGAACCCGGCGGCATGGAGTTCGCTCAGAGCATCGGCGAGATTGCGGACCTCGATGATTTCGATGTGCTCGAGAGCTCCCGATGCCGCCTTGGCCAGCACGCCCGATTCCTGCGGGCTGTGGCGGGCGGTGACGATCAGGGCTCCGGCACCGAATGCGACCGCTGAGCGAATAACCGCGCCGACATTGTGCGGATCGGTGACCTGGTCGAGAACGACGACGAGCGGCGTGTCCTTCAGATCGGCGAGCGCTCTCGGCTTGAGCAGCTTCGCTTCGATCATGACGCCCTGATGGACCGCCTCGCTGCCGGTAATCTTGTCGATTTCGCGCGGCTCGACGATCTCGACGGGGAAGGGCAGCGTGTTCACGTCGGGAATCTCGAGCCGCTCCAGCGCGTTGCGCGTCACCAGCATCCGCGCCACCTTGCGGCGCGGATTGTCGATCGCTGCACGTACCGTGTGCAGCCCGTAAAGGCGTACCAGACCCTCCGGCGGCGTTCCGCCGGGCGGGACCGGTTGACGCGCGCGGAACTGCGGCGAGCCGCCCGCCTTCTCGTCGCGATAGGCGCGGCGCAGCTTGGCGTAGTGGGTATCCTTGGCCGATCCCGGCTTGTCGGTCTTGCTCATCGGCCGCTTATATCCCGCGCAGCCGGCGTTGCCTATGCGGGACGCCCGGGCAATTCGTCGGCCTTTTCGGCCTGGGCGTGTTGACACTGCGGGGCCTTGCCGCCATAAGGCCCCTCGCTGATTTCGGGCCGCCGTCGCGGCAGCGAAATCCGCTCGTCGCTCGACCCCGTCGCAGTTATGGAGGGGTGCCCGAGTGGTTAAAGGGGACGGACTGTAAATCCGTTGGCTCAGCCTACGTTGGTTCGAATCCAACCCCCTCCACCACTGCACGCGGAGTCGTTGACGTTGCGGGTGTAGCTCAATGGTAGAGCAGCAGCCTTCCAAGCTGAATACGAGGGTTCGATTCCCTTCACCCGCTCCAGAATCCTCAGATACATAGCCTTGCATCGCGACGCCTGGCATCTATCGTCCAACGATGCTGCCGTTTTCCCATCTTTGGCCGTGGGTCGGACTCGGCCTGATGCTGGTCCTGCTGTTCGGCCTGGTCCGTGGTGACCTTCGGGGGGATCGGTCCGTCCCGCGCACGAGGGACGTCGTCTGGCTGACCTGGGTCGCGATCGCTGCCTACATGCTTCATCAGTTCGAAGAGCATGGCGTCGATGCGACGGGCGCGCATTATGCGTTTCGAGCAGCACTGTGCGGCACCTTCGGGTTCGGGCAATTGCACGAATGCCGTATTCCCGAATCCTTCATCACGGCGGTGAACCTGCCGGCCGTGTGGATCGCCGGTCCGGCGTGCGCGCTTCTGGGACGGCAGTGGCCCGCGGTCGCGCTCGGCTATTTCGGTGTCCTTTCCATCAATGCCGTCGCGCATATCGCTCCCGCGATCATTGATGGGAACTACAATCCCGGCCTGCTCACCTCGGTGCTGTTATTCGTGCCGCTCTCGCTCTGGACGATGTGGGTCGCGCTGCATCGTCCCGCTCTTGGCCTTCCCGCGGTGGCCGCGACCCTGACTGGTGGGGTTTTCCTCCACGCCGTTCTCTTCCTGTCGCTCAGAGCCTATCTGGAGGGAAGACTCGGCCTTCATGCCTTGCTTGCTGTCCAGATCGTAAACCCGGCAAGCCTGATCCTCGTTTCGGGTCTCGTCATGGCGTACCGTGCACCTCGCCCGCTCGACCGGATTCGATAGACCCTTTCGGGGGCTCTTGCTGCGCAACTGACCGGTCCCGTCGGCACGTCAGTTTCAATCCAGGTCTCGCTATGCGGTGGTGAGGAGTTGAACCGCAGGGGCCGGACCGACATGATGATGCAAGAATCCGGCGCTAGTCGTGGAGGATTGCGGTAGCACTCGTCGGGCTTGGTGCGCCGCGGCCGTCGGGAGATCGGATGCAGAAGCAGATACCATTGTTCGGTCCGGCAAGGACCGTGCGCCCTGCGGTGCTGCCGCCACTCACCGCGGCGCGCTGGCTGCTCGTGCTGGTCTTTGCCGCGGGCGCTTATTTCTTCCACGGGTTCATCGTGCCCGTGCTTGCTGCCTTGGTGATTGCGCTCGCCACCTGGCCGGTCTACCGGCGGCTGCTCGCGGCCGTCGAAGGCAACAGGTCCCTCGCGGCCACGATTGCCTTGATGCTGATCCTCGCCTTCCTCATCGCGCCTATCGTGCTTGTCGCCCGCTATGCCGCGGCCGAGACACGGGAGTGGGTGACATGGGTGGTGGAAGCGAACCGCACCGGGGTGTCGACGCCGGACTGGATCGCCACGCTGCCCTGGCTCGGCGAGTTCCTGAGTGAGCAGTGGACGCATTATTTCGGGCATCCCGGCGGCTTCGGCGAGGTAGTTCAGACCGTGAGCGGCTCCAACATCCGCAACATCTATCTGACCGTGCTCGCGGCCGGCGGCAGCGCCTTTTCCTTGATGCTGACGATCCTGTTCATGCTGATCGTGCTCTTCTTCGCCTATCGCGACGGGGCGCGCTTCCTGCACCAGGTAGATCTCATCGGCGAGCGCGTCCTTCCCGGCCGCTGGGACCGGATTTCGCGCGTCGTCCCGGCGACGATCAGCTCGACGGTGACGGGCATGACGATCATAGCCTTCGGCGAGGGCATAGTACTCGGGGTTGCATATTACATCGCCGGGGTGCCTTCGCCGGTGACGCTCGGCGTGATCACCGGCATCATGGCGCTGATTCCCGGCGGAGCGCCGCTGTCGATGACGCTCGTGTCGATCTACCTCGCGGCGAGCGGGTCCCTTTTCGCCGGCCTGGCGCTGTTTGCCTGGGGAACGATCGAATTGTTCGTCGTCGACAAGACGATCCGGCCGAAGCTGGTCGGCGGACCGATCAAGCTGCCGTTCCTGCCGACGATCTTCGGCCTGGTCGGCGGCGTGAAGACGATGGGCTTCCTCGGCTTGTTCGTCGGGCCGGTGCTGATGGCGCTGCTGGTGGCGATCTGGCGGGAATGGATCCACGAGCTCGAGGTGACCGCGGCGACGGAGCAACCGCCGATCGACGTGACGCCGCTGCCGGCGCGGGAGGAGTGACGTCTGTTCGTCAGAAGCGGAACGACCAGAACAGGCAGGCCAGCGCGGCGGCGACGAAGACGACCAGCCCCAATCCGCGCAACAGCACGTTGCGCCTGATCTCGTTGAGCAGAAGATGGCTCGCGACGATGGCGGGCACGAAGATGAACTGCCAGTCCCACAACTGCCACAGCGCGCGCGGCATGCCGAATGCCGTACGCGCCAGGAGGCAGCCGACAATGGTCGCAAACAGCGCGACCGCGACGAAATGGAGCCGGTCCGTGGCGTTGATGAGGACGAACGCCGCCGCGCGGAGCGGCAGCACCATCAAGAGCGCCGCCGAAAAGAAATAGAGCGCGGCCAGCGGAATGAAGGTCGCGGAGCTCGCCAGGCCCTCGAGCCGACCTATGCCGGTCGCGCCGAACGGATAGGCCTTCTGCGCGAGATAGAGCGAAAGCGCCATGAGGATCACCGTCAATACGGTGACGAGGGCGAAGCTCGTCAGTGTCTTTCCCATTGTCTGGTCTTTCGTCGAATCGCGGGCTGTCCGGCGGCGAGTGTGAACCACCGCGGGCTGCTGCGAGCAACCTCGACGGGCGCGATGCGGGTCGCGACGCCGTTTCGCGGGCGCCGGCGGATCGCATTATTCATTTATGAACCATGATCGCGATAGGATTCACCCAGGGTTTGGAGTGGATGTGTGCATGAGTGACACGGTCGAAATGACGCGCAGGGGGTTTGTCCTGGCGCTGGGCGGCATTGCGCTGGGCGGCTGCTCGACCAGTCTCGACATGCCGGATCTCGGGCTCGACACGACGACGACCGGCTCGATCCGTCCCAAGATCAGCGTCGACAAGGCCATCACCGATCCGGACGTGATGTATGCCTCCGTGCAGGAGGGCGGTTTCGCCCTGCCGGCGATTCCCTACAAGCAGGTGCCGCGGCAGTTTCAGCGCCAGATCGTCCAGGACCCGACCGGCGAAGTGCCTGGCACTGTCGTCGTGCGCCTGGCCGAGCACCATCTCTATCTTGTCCAGGAAGGCGGCGACGCGCTGCGCTACGGCGTCGGCATCGGCAAGGCCGGCTTCGAATGGTCGGGCAGGGCGGTGATCCAGTACAAGAAGGAATGGCCGGTGTGGACGCCGCCGGCGGAAATGATCGCGCGCCGGCCCGAACTGGAGAAATGGCGCGGCGGCCAGCCCGGAGGTCCGGACAATCCGCTCGGCGCCCGCGCCCTTTACCTGTTCAAGGATGGGGCCGACACTGGATACCGTATCCACGGATCGCCCGAATGGCAGTCCATCGGCCAGAACATGTCGTCGGGCTGCATCCGCATGATGAACCAGGACGTGATCGACCTCTACAATCGCGTCGGCCCGAAAGCGACCGTCGTCGTCGCCTGATTCGCAGGCGCGGCCTGTCGTCGCTTTCGCGGGGCAGCTACATCCGATCTCGCGGCAACGGACCCCGTGCGACGCCTGCACGTCTGCGCCCTTCGTCCTGCCCGTTTTCGGCAACCTGACCGAGCGGGCATATTGTCAGCGCGAAAGAAGGCCTTAAAATCAACATCCGAACACCCATATTCGTGTTCGGAACCGGGCACACGGAAAGGTGGACAGAGATTGACGATCGGCGGGGCGCCAATGCGGTTCCAGGACCGGCGCATGCAGGCAGGCGAGAATGACAGGGGCGCTCCCGGACGGGGAACCTCGGTCATCACGCGCACCAAACCGAAGACGAAGAAGCCCAGCCTCTACCGCGTGCTCATTCTCAACGACGACTACACGCCCATGGAGTTCGTCGTGCACATCCTCGAACGGTTCTTCCAGAAGGATCGGGAAGCCGCGACCCGCATCATGCTCCATGTTCACAATCACGGAGTGGGCGAATGCGGGGTCTATACATTCGAGGTCGCCGAGACCAAAGTGACGCAAGTCATGGATTTTGCCCGTCAGCACCAGCACCCGCTGCAATGCGTGATGGAGAAGAAATGAAGTCCGTCCGCGCGGGCTCCCACCGCGCCAAGACGGGGAACAAGCGAGGTTATTGAATGCCGGCTTTCTCACAAAGCCTCGAGCGGGCGCTTCATCAGGCGCTGACCTTCGCCAACGAGCGGCATCACGAATATGCGACGCTGGAGCATCTGCTTCTAGCGTTGATCGACGATACCGACGCGGCGGCCGTGATGCGGGCCTGCAATGTCGACCTGGACGAACTTCGCAAGACCGTGTCGGGCTACGTCGACAAGGAGCTCGACAATCTGATCACCGGCTATGACGAGGATTCCAAGCCGACGGCCGGCTTCCAGCGCGTCATCCAGCGCGCCGTCATCCACGTCCAGTCCTCAGGCCGCGAGGAAGTGTCCGGCGCCAACGTGCTCGTTGCGATCTTTGCCGAGCGCGAGAGCCACGCCGCCTATTTCCTGCAGGAACAGCAGATGACCCGTTACGACGCGGTCAACTACATCTCGCATGGGATCGCCAAGCGGCCGGGTGCCTCGGAGACCCGCACGCCGCGCGGAGCCGAGGAAGATCAACCGGGTGAGCGCAACGGCGAGCAGCCGGAGGAGAACGGCAAGAACAAGAAGCAGCAGGACGCGCTCACCGCCTATTGCGTCAACCTCAACCAGAAGGCCAAGGCCGGTAAGATCGATCCTCTGATCGGTCGCGCGAGCGAGATCAACCGGACGATCCAGATCCTGTGCCGCCGGTCGAAGAACAATCCGCTCTACGTCGGCGATCCGGGCGTCGGCAAGACGGCGATCGCCGAGGGACTGGCCAAGCGCATCGTCGAGGGCGACGTTCCCGGCGTGCTTCTCAACGCCACGATCTTCGCGCTCGACATGGGCACGCTGCTCGCCGGCACGCGCTATCGCGGCGACTTCGAGGAGCGGCTGAAGCAGGTCGTCAAGGAGTTGGAGGAATATCCGGGCGCCATCCTTTTCATCGACGAAATCCATACGGTCATCGGCGCCGGCGCGACGTCGGGCGGCGCAATGGATGCGTCGAACCTCCTGAAGCCGGCGCTTTCCTCCGGATCGATCCGCTGCATCGGCTCGACAACCTACAAGGAGTTCCGCCAGTTCTTCGAGAAGGACCGGGCGCTTGTGCGCCGCTTCCAGAAGATCGACGTCAACGAGCCATCCGTGGAGGATGCGATCGAGATCATGAAGGGGCTGAAGCCCTATTATGAGGACTTCCACAAGGTCAAATACACCAGCGAGGCCATCAAGGCCGCGGTGGAGCTGTCCGCTCGCTACATTTCCGACCGCAAGCTGCCGGACAAGGCGATCGACGTGATCGACGAGACCGGCGCCTCGCAGATGCTGCTGCCGGAAGGCAAGCGGAAGAAGACGATCACGATCAAGGAGATCGAGCATACGATCGCGACGATGGCGCGCATCCCGCCGAAGACGGTCTCCGCCGACGACGAGAAGGTGCTGGCCAATCTCGAGGCGGAGCTAAAGCGCGTGGTCTACGGTCAGGAGACCGCAATCACCGCGCTCGCCTCGGCCATCAAGCTCGCCCGCGCGGGCCTGCGCGAGCCGGAAAAGCCGATCGGCTCCTACCTGTTCTCCGGTCCGACCGGCGTCGGCAAGACCGAAGTCGCAAAGCAGCTCGCCTCCTCGCTGGGAGTGGAACTGCTGCGCTTCGACATGTCGGAATACATGGAGCGGCATACGGTCTCGCGGCTGATCGGCGCGCCTCCGGGCTATGTCGGCTTCGATCAGGGCGGCCTGCTCACGGACGGAGTCGACCAGCACCCGCATTGCGTGCTGCTCCTCGACGAGATCGAGAAGGCGCATCCGGACCTGTTCAACATCCTCCTGCAGGTCATGGACCACGGCAAGCTGACCGACCACAACGGCAAGAAGATCGACTTCCGCAACGTGATCCTGATCATGACGACCAATGCGGGCGCTTCCGATGCGCAGCGCGCGGCGATCGGCTTCGGGTCGACCAAGCGCGAGGGCGACGACGTCGAGGCGATCAACAAGCTGTTCACGCCGGAGTTCCGCAACCGTCTCGACGCGATCATCCCGTTCGGCTCGCTGCCGGTGCCTGTGATCCACCAGGTCGTGCAGAAGTTCGTCATGCAACTGGAAGCGCAACTTGCCGATCGCGGCGTCACCTTCGACCTTGCGCCGGAGGCGATCGCCTGGCTTGCCGACAAGGGCTACGACGAGAAGATGGGCGCCAGGCCGCTCGGCCGCGTGATCCAGGAGCACATCAAGAAGCCGCTGGCGGACGAAGTGCTGTTCGGCAAGCTCAGGAAGGGCGGAACGGTGCGCATCACCGTCGAGGGCAGCGGCGTCGACAGCAAGCTCAAGCTGGAAGCCGTCGCGGACGAGGTTCCGGTCAGGCCGAAGAAGGAAGAGCCCGCGCCGAAGCCGAAGAAGCCGACCGTCACCAAAGCCAAGGCGAAGACGACTGCAAAGGCGGTTCCTCTGCCCAAGGCCCGGCCGGACAAGCCGCGTGAGCCGACAAAGCGCAGCATGGTACCTCAGTTGCCGCGGAAGGGCTGAAGCCGAGACGAAATCAAGGGAGGCCGGCGCCGCTGTCGCCGGCCTTTTGTTTGGATCGAACAGCCCTGCAACATTGGCGGTTCACCACCGAATGAACTTCGGCTAGGCATCGAGCCCATGTCCAGCAGCACACCCGCCTCAAATGCACAGCTCTCGACCGCGACCTGGTTCCGGCGCGGCGTGCGCGCCGCGTTTGCGCTGCCGCTGATCATGCTGTTGGCGGCCCATGTCGGCTTCGCCGGGCTGGCGCGCGAGGCTGGGATGACGCTGGCGCAGACCGTGTTCGCGACGGGAATTGTCTGGGCGCTGCCGGCCAACGTGGTGCTTGTGGGCGCGATCATCGGCGGTGCCGGACTGCCGGCCGCGGCCTTTGCGGTCGCGTTGTCGTCGATCCGGCTGACGCCGATGGTGGTGGCGCTGGTTCCCGAGATGCGCGCCACCAGAACGCGGACATGGGTGCTCTATCTGCTTTCGCATTTCGTTGCCGTCACCTCATGGGTCATTGCCATGCAGGCCATTCGCGACGTGCCGCGCGACATGCGCACGGCCTGGTATGCCGGGCTCGGCGGCACGCTGGTGCTGATGAACATGGCAGCCGTCGGCATCGCTTTCGCGCTCGCCGGCGATCTGCCCTCGCTCGCATCGGCGGCGCTGCTGCTTCTGACACCGATCTACTTCCTGACCTCGCTGTGGAGTTCGGCGCGGGAGAGGGCAGGATATGTGGCGATGGTACTGGGCCTGGCGCTCGGCCCGCTTTTCCATGTGTGGACTCCGGGCTTCGATCTGCTGGCGGCGGGGCTTGTCGGCGGAATTGCCGCGTTCGCCTACCACCTGGCGAGCCGGAGATGGCGGGCTGCATGAGCTTTCTCGCCAACGACGGCTGGTGGTGGCCCTATTTGTTCATCCTGCTCGCAGGCTGGCTCGCCACCGATGTCTGGCGCTTTCTCGGCGTCTTCATTGGCGGGCGCGTATCGGAGGAATCCGATGCGATGGTCCTGGTGCGGACCATCGCGACCGCGCTGGTAGCCGCGGTTATTGCCAATCTGATCGTCTTTCCGGGCGGAGTTCTGGCGGACACGTCGGTGGCGTTGCGAATCGGAGCGGCGGCAGCCGGTTTCGCCGCCTATCTCGCACTCCGGCACAGCATGCTGGCGGGCATAGTGGTGTCGGAGGTCGTGCTCATCGGCGGAATGGTGGCGGGATTCTAAATCAGCCGAGAGCCGCGCGGATCTTGTCGGCATTGGCGGCCAGGATTTCGGGCTTCTCCATCTGGCCCGAATGCGGCTTCAGCGATACGCCTTCGAAGCGCGGGATGACATGGACATGCGTGTGGAACACGACCTGTCCGCCGGCACTTTCGTTGAACTGCTGAATGGTGACGCCGTCCGCGTCGAAGGCCTTTTTCACGGCCACCGCCAGTTTCTGCACCGTCGCGTAGACGGCGGCGAGGGCTCTCGTGTCGATGTCCAGAATGTTGCGCGACGGCGCCTTCGGGATGACGAGACAGTGGCCGTCGCCGCGCGGCATGATGTCCATGAAGGCGAACGTGTCGGTATCCTCGTAGAGCTTGTGCGCGGGAAGTTCGCCGCGCAGGATTTTCGCAAAGACGTTCGAAGGATCGTAGGCGGCAGCCATCTTGGTTCATCCACTGTTCAGGCGAGATCCGCCGTGTCTTGTCAGCTATTCGCCGCAGACGTCAACCCATCGTGCATTCGTGAGTTGGGCTAGGCGGCCGGGTGACAGCCGCACGGCGGCATTGGTGGCGCCGGCCGCCGGCACGACCTCGTCGAAGCGTCTCAGCGACACGTCGCAATAGATGGGCAAGGGAGCGGGCAGACCGAACGGGCAGACGCCGCCGACGGGATGGCTGGTCAGCTCGAGCACCTGCTCCGCATCGAGCATGCGCGGCTTGCCGCCGAAGCGGTCCTTGAACTTGCGGTTGCTCAGCCGCTCGGTGCCGCTGGTGACGAGCAGCAGTGTCTCCTCGCCGGCCCGCAGGCAGATGGTCTTGGCGATCTGCGCCTGCTCGACGCCGTGCGCCGCCGCGGCGAGCGCCACCGTCGCCGAACTGGCCTCGGTGACGATGACGTCGATGTCGGGCGCGTGTGCGCGGAAGAAGGCGCGGACGGATTCGAGAGACATGGAGTTGTGCTATGGCCGAAGGCGTCGGTTGGCAAGCGGCGGCGCGTCCGATCGTTGCCTATTCCCGTTCCTGCAATTCTCCGCGCCGGAACGGTCCGTGCTCCTCCAGATACTCGCCGACCCGGGCGACCTCCTGCCGCTCGCGCTCGAGATAGTCGGCGACCGCGCGGCGGAGGCCCGGATGGGCGATGTAGTGCGCCGAGCGCGTGGTAACGGGCATGTAGCCGCGCGCCAGCTTGTGCTCACCCTGCGCGCCGGCTTCGACCACCTTCAGTCGGCGCTCGATCGCGAAATCGATCGCCTGATGGTAACAGACCTCGAAGTGCAGGAAGGGGTGGTCCTCGATGCAGCCCCAATTGCGGCCGAACAAGCGGTCGCCGCCGATGAAATTGATCGCGCCGGCTATGTAGCGGCCGTTGCGTCTCGCCATCACCAGCAGCACGTCGTCGGCCATGCGCTCGCCGACCAGCGAGAAGAATTTGCGATTGAGATAAGGCCGACCCCATTTGCGGCTGCCCGTGTCCATGTAGAAGCGGAAGAAATCGTCCCAGACGGTTTCGGTCAGGTCCTTGCCGGTGAGCCGGTCGATCGTGATGCCATTCTGGATGGCGGCCGCGCGCTCCTTGCGCAGCGCTTTGCGCTTTCGCGAGGCGAGCGTGTCGAGAAAGTCCGCGTAGTCACGGTAGGCGTCGTTGTGGAAATGGAACTGCTGGTCGGTGCGCATCAGGAAGCCTGCTGCGTTCAGCTGTTCGATATCCTCGTCGGCCGCGAAGGTGACGTGCGCCGAGGAAATACCCAACCGATCGGCAAGGGTCTTCAGACCGCCAGCCAGCGCAGCCCGGACGGCCCCGACCGACGAGCCTTCCGACACCAGCAGGCGCGGCCCGGTCGCGGGTGTGAACGGGACGGATACCTGGAGCTTTGGATAATAGCGTCCGCCGGCCCGTTCGAAAGCGTCGGCCCAGCCGTGGTCGAAGACGTATTCGCCCTGGCTGTGAGATTTCAGATAGCAGGGGACGGCGCCGATGAGTGTACCGTCCGCGGCCTCGAGACGCAGATGCTGCGGCTGCCAGCCACTCTGGCGCGATACCGTTCCAGCCTCTTCAAGGATGGACAGAAAATCGTGCGATATGAACGGATTGTAGGGGGTATTTGTGCTCGTGCAGGAAGCGCCGCGGAGGCTGGACCACTCGTCGCGGCTGAAAGCGTTCAACCCCGTCGCGACCTTGAGCGTGACCTCGCCGCCAGAACCCGCCCCGCCGAATGCCCGTATATCCATGGCGTCAATGTGTGCGCTGCACACCGATCCGGCAAGGGCCTCGCGTCCGGTCTCAGGCGGCCGCGTCCGGATCGAAACCCTCGAACGTCATCTGGTCGGCATGGGCAAACGTAGCCTTGATTGCGTCCTCGTCGCGTACCGTCCAGGTGATGACCGGAAGCCCCAGCGTTCCGCGCAGGAACGCAACGAAGCGGTTCGGCAGATGGCCGTAGTGGTAGGAGGTGAAGACAAGGCCGTTTGCCAGCATGGAAAAATGTGCCTCGATCTCGTGCGGCTTGTCGCCCCAAGCGGTCAGCCCGGCGGGAATGCCGGCCGCGTGGATCGGAAACTGGCGGATCAGCCAGTGGTCGAAGGACATGATCGCCGCCTTGCCGTCATAGGCGCGCAGTTCCTTCGCCACCGCCTCGACGAGGCCATCGTCATGGCCCGGAATGCCCTTGAGTTCGATGACGAGCGGCACGCGTCCGGCGACGAGGTTGAGCATCTCCTTGAGCGTCGGCGCATGATCTGCCGTTCCGCCGATCGACAGAGCTCCCATCTCGGCGGCGGTCTTCTGCCAGACGAGACCACCCTGGCCGGCGAGTCGCTGCAAGTCGTGGTCGTGGAAGACCACCGGCACGCCGTCGGCCGACAGCATCACATCGCATTCGATCGCGAAGTTTCGCCGTGCCGCGGCGTCGAAAGCCGAGAGGGTGTTCTCCCACCGCGTCTTGTTCAAGTCGTGATAGCCGCGGTGCGCGATCGGGCGGGCGGTGAGCCAGGAGATGTCGGTCATCGCGGCGGCCTCAGGCGAGTTCAACGATCGCTTCGACCTCGACCGGCGCATTGAGCGGCAGCGAAGCCGTGCCAACCGCCGCGCGCGCATGTCTGCCCCGCTCGCCCAGCACCGCCGCCAAAAGGTCGGAAGCGCCGTTGGCGACCAGATGCTGCTCGCTGAAATCGGGCGTCGAGGCGACGAAAACGGTGATCTTGACGATGCGCGCTATCCTTTCGAGGTCACCGGCGGCGGCCTTGACCTGGGCGAGGATGTTGATCGCGCAGGCGCGGGCGGCGTCCTGTCCCGTCGCTGTGTCGAGATCGCGGCCGAGCAGCCCCGTCGCGACCAGTTTGCCGTCGGCGATCGGCAACTGTCCGGAGGTGAAAAGCAGGTTTCCGCTCCGCATGAAGGGGACGTAGTTCGCGGCGGGGGGCGCGGCGGCCGGCAGGACTATCCCCTCGGCGGCAAGGCGGGCTTCGATCGTGTCAACCAATTGCTTTCCTCGCGAAGGAGACTCGTGGCATTCTGCGCGAACGAAGCCGTCACGCTCGCCTCGCTTCGGCCACGACTATTGTGGAGGATGCGGCGGAGTCAACATAACTGGCGGTCCCCAAGGGATGCGGCCACCGGAGAGCACTAGATGAGCGCATTGCGCCTTGTCCTTCCTTCCGTCCTTCTTGCCACCGTCTTCCCGATCGAATTTGCCTCCGCCGCGGGCGCATTGCTTGCCCACCGCGCGGTCTACGACCTCGATCTGGGCGAGGCGTCGGAGAAATCGGGCGTGACCGCAGTCGCCGGCCGCATCGTCTACGAGTTCACCGGTTCGCGCTGCGAGGGCTATTCGACCAACTACCGCTTCGTCTCCCAGATGAGCGTCGAGGAAACGCAGCGGATGAACGACTACCAGATGACGACGTTCGAGGACGGCGAGGGCAAGTCGTTCGATTTCGTCACCAAGTTCTTCGTTGACGATGGGCTCGATAAGGAGACGAAGGGTTCGGCAGCGATCGACGCCGAAGGTCTGGCGGTCAAGTTGCAGAAGCCGCAGGCCACGACGGTCGAACTCCCGGCGACGCGTTTTCCCACGCAACACATGATCGAACTCATCGACAAGGCGAAGGCAGGCGAGAATTTCTACGAGACCTCGATCTTCGATGGATCCGACGACGCCAACAAGGTGATGACTACCACCGTGGTGATCGGCAGGAAGACGACTCCGGCGGCCAACGATCCGGAGTTGCCGGCGCTCAAAACGCTGAAATCAGAGCCCTACTGGCCTGTCTCGATCGCCTATTTCGACCTGAGCAAGGACGACGGCGAGGAAGTGCCGGACTATGCGATCAGCTTCAAGCTCTACGACAACGGCTTCACCCGCGACCTGACGATGAGTTATGGCGAGTTCTCCATAAAGGCAAAGCTCGTCGGGCTCGACCTGCTCGACAGCAAGGACAGGTGCGGGCAGCCGGAATAGGCGGGAGGCCCTGGCGACCTTCACCTTACCCGGGAGCCGATCTTGACTTCTCATACCATGCAAGGGTTGCGACTTCCGACCTTCGCCGACGTGCGGACAGCGCAATCGCGAATCGTGGGCAGGGCGCACCGAACGCCGGTGCTGACCTCCCGCACGGCCGACCAGCGCACTGGCGCGTCGCTGTTCTTCAAGGCCGAGAACCTGCAGCGGGGAGGGGCGTTCAAGTTCCGCGGGGCCTACAATGCCATCGCCGCCCTCGACGCAGATGCGCGCGTACGGGGCGTGCTGGCCTTTTCATCCGGCAATCACGCCCAGGCGGTGGCTTACGCGGCAAGGCTGCTCGGCGTTGCCTCGACGATCGTCATGCCGACGGATGCGCCGGCGGTGAAGGTTGCCGGTACCCGCGGCTATGGCGCCGAGATCGTGTTCTACGACCGCTACAGGGAAGACCGGCAGGAGGTCACGCGCCGGATTGCCCGGGAGACCGGTGCGGCAATCATTCCGCCCTTCGACCATCCGGACGTTATTGCGGGACAGGGCACGGCGGTACTGGAACTGATCGAGGAGGTCGGCGACCTCGACATGATCCTCACCCCGCTCGGCGGCGGTGGGCTCTTGGCCGGCAGCGCGCTCGCGACAAAAGGCCTTTCGCCCGCCTGCCGGATCATCGGCATCGAGCCGGAGGCGGGCAATGACGGACAGCAGTCGATGGCGCGCGGCGAGATCGTCACTATACCTGTGCCCCGCTCGATCGCGGACGGAGCGCTGACGACGGCGCTCGGCCTGCATACTTTTCCGATCATAAGGGAGAAAGTCGAGGCGATCGCTACCGTTTCCGACGAGGATCTGGTCTCGGCCGTGCGCTTCTTCGTCGAGCGGATGAAGATCGTCGTCGAGCCGACCGGTTGCCTCGCCGCCGCCGCCATCCTGTCGGGGAAGGTCGAGTGCCGGGGAAAGCGAGTCGGCATCGTTCTCAGCGGCGGCAATGTCGATCTCACAGCACTTGCCGGCTATCTCGCGACAAGCTGACACGCACCGCAAATCGACGAGAGCCGGCCGGGCGCTTGCGTTTCCAGCACAACGCCTCTATATGCCCGGCCATTCCACACACGGACTTGGGTGTCTGTCCGGGAGAAATCCGGCCGATACCTCCGGTGGCGCGACGAGCGATCCGAGCGTCGAGTGTCCGTGGAGGCCAACCGGAAAAGGAAAAGACATGGCTCTGCCTGATTTCAGCATGCGCCAGCTGCTGGATGCCGGTGTCCACTTTGGACACCAGACCCATCGCTGGAACCCCAAGATGGCGCCCTATATCTTCGGCGCCCGCAATAACATCCACATCATCGATCTGTCGCAGTCGGTTCCGCTGCTGCACCAGGCGCTGAAGGTCGTCTCCGACACCGTCGCCGCCGGCGGCCGCGTGCTCTTCGTCGGCACCAAGCGCCAGGCGTCCGACATCGTCGCGGATGCCGCGCAGCGTTCGGCGCAGTACTACGTCAATTCGCGCTGGCTGGGCGGCATGCTCACCAACTGGAAGACGATCTCGAATTCGATCCAGCGCCTGCGCAAGCTCGACGAGCTGCTGGCCGGCGAAGCCCAGGGCTTTACCAAGAAGGAGCGGCTCAACCTCGACCGCGAGCGGGAGAAGCTGAATAAGGCGCTCGGCGGCATCAAGGACATGGGCTCGACGCCGGACCTGATGTTCGTGATCGACACCAACAAGGAGGCGATCGCCATCCAGGAAGCCAAGCGCCTCGGCATCCCGGTCGTCGCGATCATCGATTCGAACTGCGATCCGGACAAGATCGACTACCCGATCCCGGGCAATGACGACGCGCAGCGCGCCATCGCCCTCTATTGCGACCTGATCGCACGCGCGGCGATCGACGGCATCGCACGCCAGCAGGGCTCCTACGGCATCGACGTCGGCGCTTCGGCAGAGGCGCCCGTCGAGCCGGCGCTGGACGACACCCCGGCGGCCTGAGCCGTTCCCATATCATGGGCGCGGCTTCCGGCCGCGCCCACCGTTCCAGGCGCTCGATGACAATCGCGCGCCGTCGTTCTTTTTGAGATGAAGAGGCTGAGATGAGCATTACGGCGGCACAGGTCAAAGAACTGCGCGAGCTGACCGGCGCAGGCATGATGGACTGCAAGGCGGCGCTGGCCGAAACCGGCGGTGACATGGAGGCCGCGGTCGACTGGCTGCGCAAGAAGGGCATCGCCAAGGCGGACAAGAAGGCGAGCCGCACCGCCGCCGAAGGGCTGGTCGGCGTCGACGCCGGTGTCCACGAAGCCGCCGTCGTCGAGGTCAATTCGGAAACCGACTTCGTCGCCCGCAACGACCAGTTCCAGGACATCGTGCGCAATGTCGCCAAGGTGGCGCTCGCGTTTGGCGAGACGGAAAAGGTTGCCGCTGCCCGCTATCCCGGTTCCGACAAGACGGTGACGGAGGCGATCAAGGACGCCGTCGGCACGATCGGCGAGAACCTGAGCTTCCGTCGGTCGACGAAGCTGTCGGTGTCGAAGGGCGCCGTCGCGACCTATATCCACAACGCGGTCGCAGACGGCCTCGGCAAGATCGGTGTGCTCGTCGCGATCGAAACCGAAGGCAAGGCCGACGCTGCCAAGGCGTTCGCGCGCCAGGTAGCGATGCATGTCGCGGCAACGAATCCGCTGTCGCTCGACATAGACGCGCTCGATCCGGCCGCGGTGGAGCGTGAGAAGGCGATCTTCTCCGATCAGGCGCGCGCCTCCGGCAAGCCCGAGAACATCATCGAGAAGATGGTCGAGGGCCGCCTGCGCAAGTTCTACGAGGAGGTCGTGCTGCTGAAGCAGGCTTTCGTCATGAACCCCGACCTGACGGTCGAGAAGGCGCTGAAGGAAGCCGAAAAGGAAATCGGCGCTCCGGCGAAGATCACCGGCTTCGTGCGCTACGCGGTCGGCGAGGGCATCGAGAAGGAAGAGACCGATTTCGCTGCCGAGGTTGCGGCGACGATCAAGAAGTAACTCCTTCACGACATTGCCTGGTTATGGAGGGCGCCGCGTGACATCGCGGCGCCCTTCGTGTATCGCAGCACCGTTTCCGAACGTCCCAATTCAAGAGAAAGCAATCGATGCCGGCTAAGCCTCCCTATCGCCGCGTTCTGCTCAAGGCATCGGGCGAAGCGCTGATGGGTGACCAGCATTTCGGCATCGATGTCTCGGTCGCGGACCGTATCGCTTCCGACATCGCCGAGGCCCGAGACATGGGCGTGGAGGTGGGGCTCGTTATCGGCGGAGGCAACATCTTCCGCGGTCTGGCGGTGGCCTCGAAAGGCGGCGATCGCGTCACCGGCGACCACATGGGCATGCTCGCAACCGTGATCAATTCGCTGGCGATGCGCACTTCTTTGGTCAAGCTCGGCGTCGATACGGTCGTGCTGTCGGCGATCGCGATGCCGGAACTGTGCGAGAGCTTCTCGCAGCGCCAGGCGACGGCGTACATGAATGCCGGCAAGGTGGTGATCTTCGCCGGCGGCACCGGCAATCCCTTCTTCACCACCGATTCTGCCGCGGCCCTGCGCGCTGCCGAAATCGGCGCCGACGCCCTGTTCAAGGGCACGCAGGTCGACGGCATCTATTCGGCCGATCCGAAGAAGGATCCGAATGCGGTCCGCTACGAGCGCATTACCCATCGCGAAGTCCTGACCCAGGGCCTGCAGGTCATGGATACAGCGGCGATTGCGCTTGCGCGCGAGAACAACATTCCGATAATCGTCTACTCGATTCACGAAAAAGGTGGGTTCGGAGCAATTCTGCGTGGTGAAGGCCACTGCACGATCGTTGCCGACGCCTGAGGCCAATCCGGGCGAAACCACCAAAAAGACCGGGAGAACAAGATGGCTGACGGAGTGGATTTTAAGGATCTCCAGCGCCGCATGGATGGCGCGATCAGTGCGTACAAGCACGATCTCGCATCGCTGCGTACCGGTCGCGCTTCGGCCAATCTGCTCGACCCGATTGTCGTACAGGCCTACGGTTCACCTACCCCGATCAATCAGGTGGCTTCGGTCAGCGTGCCGGAACCGCGTATGATCAGTGTCAGCGTCTGGGACCGGTCGCTGGTCGGCGCGGTCGACCGAGCGATCCGGGAGGCCAATCTCGGCTTCAATCCGATCATGGACGGCACGACGCTGCGCATCCCGCTGCCGGAACTTAACGAGCAGCGGCGCAAGGAACTCGTCAAGATCGCGCACCAATATGCCGAATCGGCGCGCGTCGCGGCGCGCCATGTGCGACGCGACGGCATCGACAGCCTGAAGAAGTCGGAAAAGGACCACGTCATCAGCCAGGACGAGTTGCGCGTAGGCTCCGACAAGGTACAGAAGATGACGGACGACACTATCTCGATGATCGACAGCCTTCTCACTGAGAAGGAAGCCGAGATCATGCAGGTCTGACGATCATCGGAATGTCGGCGGCGCGGATGCCGTCCACCCGGGAGTGCTCGATTGAAATTGAAGCCTGAGCACATCGCGATCATCATGGATGGAAATGGCCGCTGGGCGAAGGCGAGGGGTCTTCCGCGAGCGGCTGGGCATCGCGCGGGCGTCGAGGCGCTTCGCCAGACGGTTCGGAACGCGGACGACCTGGGTATCCGCTGGATTACGGTTTATGCCTTTTCCTCGGAAAATTGGTCGCGCCCGAAGTCCGAAGTTTCGGACCTGATGGGCCTGCTCAAGCTGTTCATCCGGCGCGACCTTGCGGAACTGCATCAGAACGGCGTGAAGGTGCGCGTCATCGGCGAACGCCTTAGCCTGCAGCCGGACATCGCCGCGCTGCTCGATGAAGCCGAACTGCTGACGCGGGACAACACCGCGCTCAACCTTGTAATCGCCTTCAACTACGGGTCTCGCGACGAGATTGCGAGGGCCGCGACAAGGCTTGCACGTGCCGCGGTCGCCGGGCAACTCGATCCCAGCGACATAACGCCCGAGAGCTTCGGTGCCTTTCTCGACACGGTCGACATTCCCGATCCCGACTTGATCATCCGCACGGGAGGAGAGATTCGCCTGTCGAACTTTCTGCTCTGGCAGGCTGCCTATGCCGAACTGGTCTTCCTCTCCTGCTATTGGCCGGATTTCGGCAAGGCCCATCTCGTCGAGGCGATCCAGACTTTCGCGGCGCGGGAGCGCCGGTTCGGCGGCGTGCCCGCTGCGGGTGTCGCGTCATGAGGGCGCCGGCTGGCGTGGCGGTCGTACCATGAGCAATCTCCAGCTCAGGGTCGTATCAGGCGTCGTGCTGGCCGTCGTCGTGCTCGCGCTGACCTGGATGGGGGGCCTGCCGTTCCGCTTGCTCGCCTCCTCGATCGGCGCGCTCGTCTTCTACGAATGGACGACCTTGTCGAATCTCGAACGCGACCGGCCGCTCTGGCTGGCTGCGTGGGGGCTCGTCGCGATCGTCCTGGTCGCGCTGACCGCCGGACTCACCGGTTATCCGATGCTGATCCTGGCGATCGTGCCGACGCTCCTGCTGCTCGGAATCGGGCAGGTTCGAGAACTCGGAACGCTCGCTGCGATCGGCGTGGGTTACGCGGTGCTCCCCGCAATGGCACTAGCGCTCCTGCGCAGCGGCGAGATGTCGGGACTGGTGGCGATCCTCTATCTCTTCGCGGTCGTGTGGGGCACGGATATCTTCGCCTATTTCGTCGGGCGTGCGGTCGGCGGCCCGAAGCTCGCCCCGTCGATTTCGCCCGGAAAGACATGGAGCGGAGCCATCGGCGGCGTGATAGCTGCGCTGTTCGCCGGCTGGACCGTGGCTTATTTTTCCGGACACCCATGGCCGCTGCTCATGGGGCTTCTCGCTCTGCCTCTGTCCGCTATCTCGCAGGCGGGTGACTTGTTCGAATCCGGGTTCAAACGGCGATACGGTGCCAAGGATTCGAGCCGGCTGATACCCGGACACGGTGGCGTGATGGATCGCGTCGACGGGCTTGTCGCGGCGGCGGTGGCACTGTATCTCGCAGGCTGGCTGCTTGCCAGTCCAGCTGCCCCTGCGTCGCAGCTGTTCCCCGGCTGAGCCGCGTCCACGCCACGGATTCGCCCGGATTGGCGTCGCAACCTCGCATCACCGCGGCCTGCCGCATAGCTCGGGACATTCCTGTTGGGTGATATTCTGGCTTCGATCGTCGGCACCGATGGCCTGATCCTCGGCACGATAGTGCCTTTTCTGTTCGTACTCACGGTCGTCGTGTTCGTGCACGAGATGGGCCACTATCTCGTCGGCCGCTGGTGCGGCATCGGCGTCAAGGCGTTCTCGATCGGCTTCGGACCGGAACTTTTCGGGTTCAACGACCGCCACGGGACGCGGTGGAAGCTGTCCGCCGTCCCGCTCGGCGGCTATGTCAAGTTCACCGGCGACATGAACGCCACGTCCACGCCGGATCCGGACGAGATCGAATCGCTGAGCGAGGACGAGAAGAAGATCGCCTTTCATACCCAGCCGGTTTGGAAGCGGGCGCTGACTGTCGTTGCCGGTCCAGTCTTCAACTTCCTGCTTACGATTGCGGTTTTCGCCGTTCTTTTCGGCACTTACGGGAAACCGGTGATTCAACCGGTTGTCGCGGAGGTGGTGGCTGGAAGCGCGGCCGAGGCGGCTGGCTTCAAGCCTGGCGACCGCTTCGTCTCGGTCGACGGAAGTCCGGTCGAGACCTTCGCCGACGTCCAGCGCTACGTGTCAGGTCGAACGGACGACCAGCTTGATTTCGTGATGCTGCGCGACGGCAAGGAAATAACGCTGACCGCGACGCCGAGGCTGACCGAGCAGAAGGATGCGCTCGGCAACACGATCAAGGTCGGGGTGATCGGGGTAGCGACCAACCAAGAGGTCGGCGAGGGCAGGGTGGTGCATTACGGGCCGCTTGCCGCGGTCGGCGAGGCGGTAGCCGAAACCGGGTCGATCATCAGCCGGACGGGCCAGTTTCTCAAGCGCTTTGCGTTCGGACGCGAAGACAAGTGTCAGCTCGGCGGTCCGATCAAGATCGCCAAAATGTCCGGACAGGCCGCGCAGCTCGGATTCCTCTGGCTTATCAATCTCGTGGCGCTGCTTTCGGTCGGTATCGGCTTCCTTAACCTGCTGCCGATTCCGCCTCTCGACGGTGGCCATCTTCTCTTCTACGCAATAGAGGCGGTGACGCGCCGCCCCGTGCCTGAACGGGCCATGGAAACGGTCTACAGAATCGGGCTTCTGGCCGTTCTCATGTTCATGGCCTTCGTGGTCTGGAACGATCTGTTCGGATGCTGAAACCAATGAAAATTCGACACTTATTAACCATGAGGCGGATTTGGCGTGACGAGAAAGCCACGGTCTGAGGCTTCGTAAACGCAAATTAACCAGAAGCCTTGCGTGTAGGGAAAATCCGGCTATTACGGTAAGCGGTAATGACCGTCACGTCCGGTTTCTCGCCGTGGGGACTACGAGAAAACAAGGTAAGACAGCCCTATGAAGGCAACTAAAAGACTGATGGGCGCGGCATCCGCGGCAGCCCTTGCCGCTGGAATGGTTTTTTCAGCCTCCCTCGTCGTGCAGGTGGCCGCGGTTTCCGTGGCGCAAGCGGCCGTTGTCAGCAGCATTTCCGTGCGGGGCAACCAGCGCGTCGACGCCGAGACGATTCGGGGCAATATTGGCATTCAGCCGGGCCGGAGCTTTTCCGCAGCCGATATCGACGAGGCGGTGAAGCGGCTGTTCGCGACCGGGCTTTTCTCGGACGTGCGCATCAGTCAGTCCGGCGGAACCCTGGTCGTCCAGGTCGAAGAGTATCCCGTCGTCAATCAGGTGCTCTTCCAGGGCAACAAGAAGCGCAAGGACGCTGATCTGGCGCGCGTCGTGCAGCTGAAGCCGCGCGGGCCGTTCTCGCAGGCGCAGATGGAAGCCGATGTCGAGGCGATCAAGGCAGCCTACAGCTCGATCGGACGCGACGACGCGGAAGTCCAGACCCAGGTCATGGATCTCGGCGAGAACCGCGTGAACGTCGTCTTCACCGTCAACGAAGGCGGCCGCACGAAGATCAAGACCGTCAATTTCGTCGGCAACAACGCTTTCGGAGATCGCCGGCTCGCCGACGTGATCTCCACGAAGCGCTCGAACATCCTCTCGTTCCTGTTCCGCGACGACATTTATGACGAAAACCGCCTGCGGGCCGACGAGGAGACGCTGCGCCGCTTCTATTACGATCGCGGCTATGCGGACTTCCAGGTCGTCTCCTCCTCGGCCGAACTCGACGAGGCCACGAACGAATATACCGTCAATTTCACAGTGGACGAGGGCGAGCGCTACACGTTCGGTGACGTGACGATCGAGTCTTCGATCGACGGCGTCGATTCGGCGACGCTGAACTCCGCCATCGAGACGCGGTCCGGCGACGTCTACAGCGCCAAGAACGTCGAAGACACGATCATCGGCCTGACCGAGCGCGTCGCCGGCGCCGGCTACGCGTTCGCTCAGGTGACGCCGCGCGGCGACCGCAACTTCGAAACCCGGACCATTTCGGTCGTCTACACCATCGATCAGGGTCCTCGCACCTATATCGAGCGGATCGAAATCCGCGGCAACGAGCGCACGCGCGACTACGTCATCCGCCGCGAGTTCGACGTTTCGGAGGGCGACGCGTTCAATCAGGTGCTGATCCAGCGCGCGAAGCGCCGCCTGGAGCGGCTTGATTTCTTTGAGACCGTGAACATCGCAACCGCCCCCGGCTCTGAACCCGACCAGGTTATCCTGGTGGTGGATCTGGTCGAGAAGTCGACCGGCGAGTTCTCGATCGGCGGCGGCTACACCACGGGCGAAAACGCCGGCTTTTCGGTCGAAGGGTCGGTTAGCGAGCGCAACTTCCTCGGCCGAGGCCAGTATATCCGCATCTCGGCCGGCGGCGGCAAGGACACTCGCAACTATGCGCTGTCGTTTACGGAACCGTATTTCCTGGGTCGACGCATCGCGGCCGGCTTCGACATCTTCCGGCAGACGCAGAAGTATACGAATTACGAATCGGAGACTTCCGGCGCGACGGTGCGTTTCGGTCTGCCGATCACGCAGAACCTTACGACGCAGCTGGCGTATAATTTGACGTCGGAAGAGTACGCGCTGACGGATTCCTGCGACGCGAATGGGGACGGCATCCCCGACGACGACGGCGATGGTGATTATACCGACGGCGATGTCGGCGATTGCTACGTTTCGATGCCGATCCTGGACGGCATCGCGAACAGTCCATGGGTAAAGTCGTCAGTCAGCGCCACGCTGCAGTACAATTCGATCGACGACATGAAGAACCCGCATTCGGGCATCTACGCCACGTTGACGGGCGAAGTCGCGGGCCTTGGCGGTGACGCAAGCTGGGCGAGGGTAACGGCGCGTGGGAACTACTATCGCACGCTGTCCGAGCAGCAGGATATCGTGGGCCTGGTGACGCTTGGCGCCGGCCATATCGAGCCGATCAACAACGACCTGCGCGTTTTTGACCAGTTCAAGGCTTCGGACCGGATGATCCGTGGCTTTGAGTACAATGGCTTTGGCCCGGTCGACACGAACGGGACCGCGAAACTGGGTGATGACTACCATCTTGGCGGCACAACCTATTTCCATGCGACCGCGGAAGCCCAGTTCCCGATCCCGGTCCTGCCGCCGAGCCTCGGTGTCAAGGGCGCGGTGTTCGCCGATGCGGCGACATTGTTCGGAGTCAATCAGGGCGTTGCCAGCTTGGTGGTCCCCGCAGATCAGGCTTCCTTCGACATGCGTTGGCGTGCGTCGGTCGGCGCCGGCGTGATCTGGGCTTCGCCGTTCGGTCCGATCCGCATCGACTACGCGATCCCGGTCCTGAAGGAGGACACCGACGTCGTGCAGAACCTCAATTTCGGCATGTCGGCGAAGTTCTAGAATTCTTGACTTCCCTTCCGGGCGTTCGGCCCGGAAGTCTGGGGCATATATGAGCGATCCGGTGTTTTTCTCGCCCGTCCGCCGGATCGATGCGGCACAGGTTGCGGAGCTTTGCGGAGCTTCCCTGGCCAATCCCGACAGGTCGGCAATCGAAATCACTGGCATTGCCTCGGCGGAGCACGGCGGCGCCGGCGATCTCGTTTTCCTCGAGGGCCGGCGGGGGATGCAACTTCTGCCGCGCCTGAAAGCCGGTGCGGTGCTCTGCACTGCAGACCTCGCGTCATCGGTTCGGCCGGAGATCGCCGTTCTGGTCACGCCCCGTCCGCAGCAGGCCTTCGCCCTTGTCGCCCGCAGCCTGTTTCCGGAGGCGACGTCGCCCGGGCCGTGGTTGGCGACGGCCGGCATATCTCCGGCAGCGCACGTCTCCCACGACGCTCGGGTGGAAGCGGGTGCGATCGTAGAGGCGGGCGCTGTCGTCGGACCCGGTGCCACGATCGGCGCCGGTTCTGTGATCGCTCCAAATGCCGTGATCGGGAGGTCTTGCCAGATCGGCAGGAACAGTCATGTCGGACCGGGCGCCAGTATTCAGGCCGCGCTGATTGGCGATCGTGTCATCATCCATGCGGGCGTCCGCATCGGTACGGATGGCTTCGGCTTCATCTCGGGACGGGCCGGCCTGGAGAAGATGCCGCAGATCGGCCGTGTGGTCATTCAGGACAATGTGGAGATCGGTGCGAACACGACGATCGATCGGGGTGCGCTCGGTGACACGATCATCGGAGAAGGCACCAAGATCGACAATCTCGTCCAGATCGGACACAACGTCCGCATCGGGCGGAGCTGCGCCATCGCGGGACACTGCGGCATATCGGGCTCCGTCGTGATCGGTGACTACGTACTATTGGGAGGCCGGGTCGGTATCGGGGACCACGTAACGATCGGAGACGGCGCTCAGGTTGCGGCGGGCAGCGGGCTGATGCATGACGTTCCCGCTGGGGAGAGATGGGGCGGGGCACCTGCCCAGCCGATGAAGAGCTGGCTTCGAGAAGTGTCGGTTCTCCGCGGGATCGTGCGCGACAAATTGAGGAGGCAGGACGGCAATGGCTGAACCGGGCGCGACACTTCTGGAATCCTTGGACATTGGCCAGCTCCTCAAACTGCTGCCGCATCGCTATCCGTTCCTGCTCGTAGACAAGATTATCGACATAGACGGCGACCGTTCGGCGACCGGCATCAAGAACGTCACCATGAACGAGCCGCACTTCCAGGGTCATTTCCCCGAGCGGCCGGTTATGCCCGGCGTGCTGATCATCGAAGCGATGGCGCAGACCGCCGGGGCGATCTGTCTGCATTCGGTCGGCTCTGCGAAGCCGTCGCTGGTGTACTTCCTGACGATCGATGGAGCGAAGTTCCGCAAGCCCGTGGTGCCCGGAGACCGTCTCGAGATTCGGGTGGTCAAGGAGCGGCAGCGGGGGAATGTCTGGAAATTCAATTGTGAGGCTGTAGTGGACGGAAGCAAGGTGGCTGAAGCGGTGATCTCGGCAATGACGACCCCGGCGGTCGAGACCGGAGCCTGAACGAAGTGGCAGGCGATACAATCATTCATCCCCTCGCCATCGTCGAGTCGGGCGCCGCGCTCGGCACGGGCGTGAAAATCGGACCTTTCTGCCATGTCGGTGCCGATGCGACGCTGGGGGACAATGTCGAACTCGTGAGCCATGTGTCGATCATGGGCGCCACGACCATCGGTGCCGGTTGCAAGATTTTTCCGCAAGCCGTGCTCGGCGCTCCGCCGCAGAACAGCAAGCACAAGGGCGGTCGGACGACCCTGGTCATCGGGCGTAATTGCATGATCCGCGAGGGCGTCACGATGCATCTTGGCACCGATACGAGCCGGGGCGAGACGACCGTCGGCGACAACGGCTATTTCCTGGCCTATACGCACGTCGCTCACGATTGCATCGTGGGAAACAATGTGACGATGGCCAACCTCGCGACACTGGCAGGGCACGTCGTCGTCGGCGACTACGTCGGTTTCGGCGGCTTCTCCGCAGCGCACCAGAATGTTCGTATCGGCCACCACGCTTTTATCGGCGGCTTGTCGGCGGCCTTCGAGGACGTAATACCGTACGGAATGATACGGGGCACGACCGGCGCACTGCGCGGCCTCAACCTCATCGGCATGAAGCGCTCGGGCATGCCGCGCTCCGAAATCCACGCGGTGCGCAACGCCTTCAAGGCGATCTTCGATCGCTCGCGCACCATGGACGAGAATATGTCTGAGGCGCAGAGGGCGTTCGCGGCGTCTCCGGCGGTGCAGGATGTGCTGGCCTTCATGCGCTCGGCCGGGCACCGCTCCTTTGCGACGCCATGGCGCGGCGCGAAGGTCTTATCCGACGACAATGGCGAGGATTGAGGCTCCGGCTCCGTTCGAACTCCGTGCGGGCGAACGCATCGCCGTGGGCGCGGGCGCCGGCCGCCTGCCGGTCGAGCTGGTCGAGAGGCTCGTGGCGGCTGGGCACCGACCCTTCGTGGTCCTCATCGACGGCGAGGCCGACGCGGCGTCGCCCGTCCTGACCGCGCAGGATCACTGGATCATGCCGCTGGAGCGAATCGGCGAGGCCGCGGCGCGCTTCAAGCGCGAAGGGGTGACCCACCTTGTCATGGCGGGAGGCGTGAGTCGCCGGCCGAGGCTGCGCGCTTTCAGGCCCGGTCTCGGCATCTTGCACATGGCGCCGAGGATTGCCGCTTCGCTGATGCGCGGCGACGACAATCTGCTGCGTGCAATCGTCCGCTACTACGAACGCTTGGGAATCATCGTCGTCGGCGCGCATCAGATAATGCCCGATCTTCTTGCTCCCTCCGGTGTGCTCACGGCGCGCGCACCGAACGCGCGAGATCGCGCAGATCTGAAATCCGCTGCCATCGCGGCCCGTGCCATCGGCGCGCTCGACATCGGCCAGGCGGCCGTCGCGATCGGGGGGCGAGCGATTGCGCTTGAAGGCATCGAGGGAACGGACGGATTGCTGCAGCGCACCGTCGCGTTGAGACAGAACGGCCGCATCGCCGGGCAGGCAGGCGGCGTGCTGGTGAAATGCGCCAAGCCATCGCAGGAATTGCGGGCCGACCTTCCGACCATCGGTGTCGGAACGGTGGAACTGGCGCACGCGGCCGGCCTTGCAGGGATCGGCATCGAAGCGGATCGCTCGATCGTTCTCGACATGGGAGCGGTGACGGCGCGTGCCGATGAACTCGGCCTTTTCATCATCGGTCTCGTCGAAGGGGATTGGATCAGATGAGCGGGAGGCCATTGAAACTCGCGGTGGTGGCCGGCGAGGAGTCGGGCGACCTACTGGGCGCCGATCTCGTCGCGGCATTGCGCACAGCCTCGGGCCGGCCGGTCGAACTCATCGGCCTGGGTGGCAGGCATCTCGAGGCTCAGGGGCTGACCTCACTCTTCAATTCCTCCGAGATCGCCCTCATGGGCGTGACCGCGGTGGTCCTCGACCTGCCGCGTCTGATCCGCCGGATCGCGCAGACTGCGCGCGAAATCGTCCGTGCGAGGCCGGACTGCCTGGTGACCATCGACAGTCCGGACTTCTCCCTCCGTGTCGCAAAGAAGGTGCGCGCCGCCGATCCATCCATCCCGATCGTCCACTATGTCAGCCCGAGCGTCTGGGCCTGGCGGCCGGGCCGGGCGACGGCGATCAAGCCCTATGTCGATCATATTCTCTGCGTTCTGCCGTTCGAGCCCGACGTCCTGCAACGGCTAGGCGGACCGCAAGGGACCTTCGTCGGGCATCGACTGACGGCCGATCCCGGCCTCCAGTCGGCCGCCGCGGCACAGAGCGTGCCGCGCGACCTTGATCCGGGACGGGAGAAGACGTTGCTGGTGCTTCCCGGGTCGCGCGGATCGGAAATCGGCCAACTCCTCGGGCCGTTCGGCGAGACGGTCGACGTGTTGCGCGCCCGCGGCAACCAGTTCCGCATCGTGTTGCCGACCTTGCCGCGCCTGCGCGAACGCGTGGCCGCGGGCGTAAAGGACTGGACTCAGGCGCCGGAGATCGTTGTCGGCGCGGACGAGAAATGGCGTGCCTTCGGCGAGGCGGACGCGGCGCTGATCGCGTCAGGAACCGTCTCTCTGGAACTGGCATTGGCGGGTGTGCCACTTGTCTCATGTTACAAGTTCGACTGGCTCTCCCGCCATGTCGAAAGCTGGATCACGGCCTGGTCCGCTCTGCTGCCCAACCTGATCGCCGACCGTCCGGTCGCACCGGAATATTACCATCAGTATGTGCGGCCGCAGCATATCGCGCGTACGCTTGAGTGCCTGTTCGCTGATACCGAAATGCGAGCCTGGCAGAAGCAGGGTTTTGCGGAAGTCCGCCGCCGGCTCGCGACGGACCGGCCACCCGGCGAGATTGCTGCGGATGTAGTAATCTCGAAGATAGAACGCAGAACGGGCGCCTGAGCGCCCGTTCGGTCTCCTGTCGAAATTCGATCAGCGCTTGGCGATCGGCAGGTAGTCCCGTTCCGGGGCGCCGGTGTAGAGCTGGCGCGGGCGGCCGATCTTCTGCAGCGGATCCTCGATCATCTCCTTCCACTGGGCGATCCAGCCGACGGTGCGGGCCACCGCGAAGAGCACCGTGAACATGGTCGTCGGGAAGCCGAGCGCCTTCAGCGTGATGCCGGAATAGAAGTCGATGTTCGGGTAGAGCTTCTTCTCGATGAAGTATTCGTCGGTGAGTGCTATCTTTTCGAGTTCCATCGCGACGTCGAGCAGCGGATCGTCCTTGATTCCGAGTTCGCCCAGGACTTCGTGAGTCGTACGCTGCATGATCTTCGCGCGGGGGTCGTAGTTCTTGTACACCCGGTGGCCGAAACCCATAAGCCGGAACGGATCGTTCTTGTCCTTGGCGCGGGCGATGTATTCGGGGATCCGGTCTACTGTGCCGATCTCGGAGAGCATGTTGAGCGCAGCTTCGTTCGCGCCGCCGTGCGCGGGGCCCCACAGGCAGGCGATGCCGGCAGCGATGCAGGCAAACGGATTGGCGCCGGACGAGCCGGCGAGACGCACGGTGGAGGTCGACGCGTTCTGCTCGTGATCGGCATGGAGGATGAAGATGCGCTCCATGGCGCGCGCGAGCACCGGATTGGCCTCGTATTCCTCGGCCGGAACCGCAAAGCACATGCGCAGGAAGTTCGCCGCGTATGAGAGGTCATTGCGCGGATACACGAAGGGTTGGCCGATATGGTACTTGTAAGCCATCGCGGCGATCGTCGGCATCTTGGCGATCAGCCGGATCGAGGCGACCATGCGCTGGTGCGGATCGGAAATGTCGGTCGAGTCGTGATAGAAGGCCGACAGCGCACCGACCACGCCGCACATCACGGCCATCGGGTGAGCATCGCGACGGAAGCCGCGGAAGAAATTGACCATCTGCTCGTGCACCATGGTGTGGCGCGTGACGCGGTAGTCGAAATCTTCCTTCTGTGTCTTGGTCGGCAATTCGCCATAGAGAAGCAGGTAGCAGGTCTCGAGGAAATCACCGTGCTCGGCTAGCTGGTCGATGGGATAGCCGCGGTGCAGCAGGATGCCCTCGTCTCCGTCGATATAGGTGATCGCTGAATCGCACGAAGCCGTCGACGTAAAGCCCGGATCGTAGGTGAAGGCGCCGGTCTCCTTGAACAGCGGCGCTATGTCGATGACGTCCGGCCCAACGGACCCACTTCGCACTTTGAGATCGAGGGATTTGCCGCCAAATTCCAGCTTTGCAGTTTTATTCGTCATAGCAACTCCCTTCGAAAGCCCCAAAAGAAAGAATGCGCCTGGAGGATGGTGCGGCGCGAGGTGACACAATCGCCCCGGTCTTGTGCCCGGCATTTGCTATCGCATTTGCGACAAGGTGCCAAGCCGACCGTGAGGCCAAATGCTGCATTGCAAAATCCGGGCGGTCCAGCAAATTCTCGGGTCCGCCGCGAGAATTCATCGCCTCAGGCCGGCATGCCATGCCGCGACCACACTTTCGCGATCACCGGGACTTCGGCGACACGTGCATAGAGGGCGCGAAGCACCGGAAAGCGTTCGCAGAATACGTCCAGATCGTCGACCCAGCTGATCAGCATGGCGGCGTAGATATCGACGGCCGACAGTTGGTCGCCGAGCACGAATGGTCGCTCTCCGAGAGCGTCGGCAAAGACGGCCCATTCGAAAGTCCGGCGCTCCAGCGCCGATTGTCTGATTGCGTCGGAGGTCCCGGCGTCGGCCGTATAACGATGCGGGTAGTAGCATCTCAACTCGCTCATATAGATGTTGGCGGCGAGATAGAACATCCAGCGCAGGAAGGTCGCGCGAGAAGGCTCTCCGATCGCCGGCGACAGGCCGCACGACGGATGCAGGTCGGCGAGATAGACGCACATTGCAGCCGATTCCGTCATGATGCCGCCGTCTGGCAGGATCAGCGTCGGTACCTGCCCGAGTGGATTGATCGCCAGCAGCTCGGGCGGCGGCTCGCCTTCCGGCCAACGCGCCAGGTCGACAATATCGCAGTCTATGTTTGCGACGCGCAGGATGGCCTCGACCGCCCCGGATCCGGAGCCGAGCCTCCCGTAGAGCTTGTACATGCGCCGTCTCCTCTCGTCTCGGTCTAGCGTGCCTGGTCGCGAATGCGCGCCAGCGATTCCTCGCGCCCAAGGACGGCGAGGACGTCGAAGACGCCTGGCGAGGTGCTTTTGCCGGTGAGCGCTGCGCGCAGCGGCTGCGCGACCTTGCCGAGCTTGAGGCCGGCGGCCTCGGCGACGGTCCTTACCGCCGCCTCGGTTTCCTGCACAGTCCAGTCGCCCACCGACGCCAGTGCGTCTGCTGCCCTGGAGAGAATGGAACGCGAGTCCGGATCGAGGATGGCGGCCGCTTTCTCGTCCAGATCGAGGGGACGCTGCGCGAACAGGTAGCCGGCGCTGTCGGCAAGCTCGACGAGCGTCTTTGCCCTCTCCTTGAGACCCGGCATGGCCGCCAGAAGCTGCGAACGCTTCTCATCCGAAAGAGCGGCAAGGATGGACTCGCCGCCCGGCAGGAAGGGAAGGGTCGCGACCAACGCGTCGGTCAGTTCCGCGTCGTCGGTGCGGCGCATCCACAGCCCGTTCAACGCTTCGAGCTTGGCGAAGTCGAAGCGCGCGGCGCCCTTGTTCACGTCCTCGATCTCGAACCATGAAATCATGTCCTCGATCGACATCACCTCATCGTCGCCATGGCTCCAGCCGAGACGCGCCAGATAGTTGAGCAACGCCCTGGGCAGATATCCCATCGCCCGATAGGCCTCGACGCCCAGCGCGCCGTGGCGCTTCGACAGCTTGGCGCCGTCGGCCCCGTGGATAAGCGGGATGTGTGCCATCGACGGAACATCCCAGCCCATCGCCTGATAGATGATCGTCTGCCGCGCGGCATTGGTGAGGTGGTCATCGCCGCGGATGATATGGGTGACGCCCATGTCGTGGTCGTCGACGACCACGGCATGCATGTAGGTCGGGTTGCCGTCGGAGCGCAGGATGATGAAGTCGTCGAGGTCTTTGTTCGGGAAGCGGACCTCGCCCTGTACGCGGTCGTGCACGATGGTCTCGCCCGCCTGCGGAGCCTTGATGCGGATCGCGCCCCTGGCGCCGGCGGGCGCCTCGGACGGATCGCGGTCGCGCCAGCGCCCGTCGTAGCGCGGCGGCCGGCCTTCGGCCTTAGCCTTCTCGCGCATCTCGTTGAGCTCCTCGGGCGTGGCGTAGCAATAGTACGCCTTTCCCATGGCAACGAGTTGTTCCGCCACCTCGCGGTGGCGCGGTGCGCGCTCGAACTGCGAGATCGGGTCGCCGTCCCATGTGAGGCCGAGCCACGTCAGGCCTTCGAGGATCGCGGCCGTCGCGGCCTCCGTGGAGCGTTCGCGGTCGGTGTCCTCGATACGCAGCAGCATCCGTCCGCCGGTGTGCCTGGCGTAGAGCCAGTTGAACAGCGCTGTGCGGGCGCCGCCGATGTGGAGGTAGCCCGTGGGGGAGGGCGCAAAGCGCGTGACGACTGGACTGGACATGGACTGTTCCGGATGGCGGCGCGCAGGCCGCGCGGATGGCGTTTCGTTGCGGTTCATGTAGCATGAAGCGTCTGGGGCGCAAGGTCGTCGGGTGGCTGTCGCATGGACGGCGAGGGGAGCGATCAGAGGCAGGACGAGCGCATTCTGTTCGCGCCGCCGCCGCTTGGGCATCGTGGCGCCGAGGTTGCGCTCGGGCGCCCCGGCGCGATCGGACGACGTGTCGATCTTGCGCCTAAGAATCCGACGGCGGCGGGAAATGCTCCGCCGTCGAACCACTGGCCTGCCTATCGCCGCGAAGCGGCGTCCGCCGCCCGTCTCGAGCTGGAGCGCGGCGCGGCCTTTCTGCTTGTTCCCGTGTTTCTATGCGTCGGCGCGGTAAGTTATTTCGCCGCGGAAGCCGAACCAGGGTGGATACCAATCCTCGCTTCCACCTCCGCACTCGCGGCCGGGGCGTGGTTCGCGCGCAACTATGCGCCGGCGCGATACGCGCTGCTGGCTCTGCTTCTCATCGTCGCCGGCTTCGCCGCCGGGAAGGTCGAGACATGGCGGGCCGGGACCAAGGTGATCGGCGGAGAGATTACGACGCGGATCACCGCGCGCGTCGAGACGATCGAGAAGCGTTCCAACGGCCGCGTCAGGCTCACCCTGGCGGTGCTGGATACCGAGCGTCCGAAGTTGCGATATCAGCCCGACAGAGTGCGGCTGACCGCGCGCACGGTGCCATCAGGGCTGGAGCCGGGAATGGTGGTGAGCGGACTGGCGCGCCTGGCGCCCCCGCTCGGGCCGCTGCGGCCGGATTCCTACGACTTCGCCTTCGAGAGCTATTTCGACGGCATCGGCGCAAACGGATTCTTCCTGAAGGCACCGGAACTCGCACAGCGCCGCGCACCGCCCTCCGTCGGCCAGCGCCTGAATGCGTGGATCGAGCGGAAGCGGACAGACCTTGCCGAGCGCATTCGTGGCCACATCGGCGGGCCGGAAGGCGAGATCGCCGCGGCCCTGGTCGCCGGGGTGCGGGCGGGCATACCCGACGAGGTCAACGAGACGTTGCGGATCACCGGCCTCGCGCATGTGCTGTCGATCTCCGGCCTGCACATGGCCCTGGTGGCCGGCGTCGTGATCGGCTCGCTACGCCTCGGCTTCGCGGCCTTTCCCGGCTTCGCCTCGCGCCGGCCGGTGCGCAAATACGCAGCCGGCGGCGCACTTGCCGCGCTCGCCGCCTATCTTGTCATCTCCGGCTCGCAAGTCGCGGCCGAACGCAGCTTCCTGATGATCTCAGTGATGCTGATCGCACTGATCTTCGACCGGGCGGCGCTGACGATGCGCAATCTCGCCTTGGCGGCGCTGTTGATCATCCTGGTCTCGCCGCACGAGGTCGTCGGCCCGAGTTTCCAGATGTCCTTCGCGGCGACGGCGGCCCTCGTCGCGGCCTACGCCTGGTGGGCCGAACGCCGCGCCCGCATGCCGCATATTAATCCGGCGACACGCAGCCTGCCGGCCCGCATCATCCGCACTATTGCGATCTACGCCGTCGGGCTCGCGGCGACCTCCCTCATCGCTGGAACCGCGACCGGCATCTTCGGCGCTTGGCACTTTCAACGCGTGTCGCCCTTGAGCCTCGTCGCTAATCTGGCCGCGATGCCGGTTTTCTCGGTCATCGTCATGCCGGCCGCCGTCGCGGGCATGGTGCTCATGCCATTCGGGCTCGACGGCTGGGCCTTCGGGCTGATGGGGCAGGGCCTGTCGCTGGCGCTTTCGATCGCCGGCTGGCTCGCGGAACGGACGCCGATCGATGCGATCGGTGCGATACCCCTTCTCTCCATCGTCCTGCTTTCCGTCGCGCTCGTGCCACTGACCCTGGCGACAACGGGCCTGATGCGACTCGCCGCAATCCCGTTTCTGCTGGCGGGTCTCGTGACCATCGGCCTGCGCGATCTGCCGCAAGCGCTGGTGTCGGAAGATGCGCGGCTGATCGCGGTGCGGACCGGCGACGGAGGGCTCGCCGTCAACCGGAACCGTCCGAATGCGTTCACGATCGAAGACTGGTCGCGCGCGTTGTCGGCGCCGCAGCTGGCGAAACCGGAAAAGCGGTCAGACGCGACGGCGGCCGCGACCAAGCCTCCTTTCGACCGATTCGCCTGCGCGGACGGCCTGTGCTGGATCCGCCATTCACCCGGTGGCGTCGTCGTTCATGCCGAGACCATGCCCGCGGCGGAGCGGGCCTGCGGCATCGCCGACGTGATCGTCATCGCCAACTCTACGGCGGCGAACCCCTGTCCGCACAGCACGACCAGCGTCATCACTGCACGGCGGTTGGCCCTCAACGGAAGCGCCGAGATCCACTTCGACAGATCGGGCAAGGCGACGGTGAGGCACGCAATCGCGGAGGGAAGACCACGCCCATGGCACGACCATCGCCGTTTTTCACGTGCTGCACGCGGCCTTGCGCCGTACGAATCCAGGACCAAGAAAGCCGCTTCCGAACCGGTTCATTGACCGGATCGCGTCGAAAGCGCAGCGCCGCTCAATATTTCCGGATCAGACCGACCAGACGCCCCTGCACCTTGATCCGGTCGGGGCCGAAGATGCGTGTCTCGTAGGCGGGGTTCGCAGCCTCAAGTGCTATCGACGCGCCCTTGCGGCGGAAGCGCTTGAGGGTGGCTTCTTCGTCGTCGACGAGGGCCACGACGATGTCGCCGGGCGTTGCGCTGCTGGTGTTGCGGATGATCACCGTATCGCCGTCGAAGATGCCGGCCTCGATCATCGAATCGCCTTTGACTTCAAGCGCATAATGTTCGCCGGCCGCAAGCATTTCGGGCGGCACCATGATCGCGTGGGTCTGGTGCTGGATCGCGTCGATCGGCACGCCGGCGGCAATGCGACCCATCACGGGTATCGAGACGGCGCTGCCGGCATCGTTGCTGGCGACCGGCGCGCGCGGCGAATCGGCAGCCTTCTGGCCGAGGCTGCCCTGGATGACGCTGGGCGAGAATTTCTTGGGCCCGGACATGGCGGGCGACATCGATTCCGGGAGACGGACCACTTCGAGCGCCCGCGCCCGGTTCGGCAGCCGGCGGATGAAGCCTCGCTCCTCCAGCGCCATGATCAAACGATGGATGCCCGACTTCGAGGCGAGGTCCAGCGCCTCCTTCATCTCGTCGAACGACGGAGGAATGCCGGACTCCTTCATCCGTTCGTGGATGAACATCAGCAACTCGTGCTGCTTACGTGTCAGCATCTCGCCCTCCGGGAATCGCCAACAAACAAAACCAGAACAAACACTATCTGTTCGATATGTGTTCTGCAACTGGTTAAATTTTAATGAACTTGTTTACCGTTCGTTCAGGCTGTTCGCCGAAGCCGCCCTCAGCGCAGCATAAAGACCCTGCACGGCGAACCGGCAGGTGCGGCAGGAGCGAAGGGAGGGCGCACGATGAGGGCGTTGGCCTCGGCCAGCGTCCGTAGCATCGAGGAATCCTGAATCGCAAAGGGTGAAGCGACGAATTGTCCGGCTCGCCATTCGGCCCGGGCCCGGACATAGTCTTCCCGCTCGTCGTTCCCGCCCATGCCGACGCCCAGCACGGCGTCGCGCAGGTCGTGCGCATGAGGGCGGCCGGCGAGCCGGGCGACGAGCGGCGCGACGAACAGATGCGAGCAGACTAGCGAAGCGACGGGGTTGCCCGGCAGGCCGATCACACGGATATTGTCAAGGCGGCCGAACATCAACGGCTTGCCCGGACGCATCGCAATCTTCCAGAAATCGAGCGACATTCCCGCCGATGTCAGCACCCCGCGTACCAGATCGTGGTCGCCGACCGAGGCGCCGCCCAGGGTGACGATGACGTCGGCGCCGGCATCGATTGCACGTCGAACCGCCGCATCGATCGCCGCGCGGTCGTCGGGGACAATGCCGAGGTCGAGGGGCACCCCGCCGGTCCGCTCGACGATCGCGGCGACGCCGTATGCGTTTGACGCGATGATCTGGTCCGGGCCTGTCTCACTGCCGGGAGGAAGCAACTCGTCTCCCGTCGCGAGGATCGCCACGAGGGGCCGGCGGACGACGGGCAAGATCGCGTGGTTGGCGGCTGCCGCCAGCGACAGGGCTGCTGCGTCGAGGATACGTCCCGCATCGAGCAGCGGTTCGTCCTTTCGAAAATCGAGGCCGGCGCGGCGGATATTGCGCAGGACTGCGACCGGTTCGAGCGCTTCGATCACGCCCGGCGAGGCGGCACGTGCATTTTCCTGGATGAGCACCGCGTCGGCACCTGCGGGAACCGGAGCGCCGGTGAAGATGCGCACCGCCTCGCCCCAGCCGACCTGACCTCTGAATCCCTTGCCGGCCGGCGCCTCGCCGATGATCCGGAGGCTCACTGGCACAGAGGCGACATCGGCCGCGCGCACGGCATAGCCGTCCATCGCAGAAGCGTCGAACGGCGGCTGGGTGCGCAGCGCGGCAATGTTCGAGGCGAGCACGCGCCAGGCCGCCTTATCGATCGTGACGGTTTCGCCCGGAAGCGGCGCAGCCCCTTCGAGCAGTCGCGCCAGCGCCCCGGGGACAGGCATCAACGCCATGGTGTCAGCGCTCCGCGCGGCGGTAGTCGCCCGATTTGCCGCCGCTCTTCTCGACCAGCCGGATGCCGGTCAGTTCCATATCGCGGTCGACGGCCTTTGCCATGTCGTAGATGGTCAGGCAGGCGACCGATGCGGCAGTGAGCGCTTCCATCTCCACGCCGGTCTTTCCGCTGACGCGTGCGGTGGCCGTCACGCGAAGACCGGGCAGAGTAGGGTCGGGTTCGATCTCGACGCCGACCTTGTCGAGCAGCAGCGGATGGCAGAGCGGGATCAGTTCGTGGGTGCGCTTGGCAGCCATGATGCCGGCGATCCGGGCTACGCCGATGACGTCGCCCTTCTTCGCGTTGCCGGCGAGAATCATGTCCAGCGTCTCACGCCGCATGATCACCGCGCCTTCGGCAACGGCGATACGCTGCGTCTCCGCCTTGGCTCCGACGTCGACCATATCGGCCTGGCCATCGGCGCCGATATGGGTGAGGGAGGGGGCAGGCACGGTCACTCCGCCGCCGCGGCGGCGGCGCCGTCGAGAAGGAGGCGGGTTGCCGCGGCGACGTCGGCTTGCCGCATCAGGCTCTCGCCGACGAGGAAAGTGCCGATGCCGTGACGCGCCAGCCTCAGGCAGTCCTCACGGGTGAAAATCCCGCTTTCGCCGACGAGATGCCTGTCCGGGGGAACCATACCGGCTAGGCGCTCGGAGACCTTGAGCGAAATCTCGAACGTCCGAAGGTTGCGGTTGTTGATGCCGATCAGCGGCGATTGGAGCTTCAGCGCCCGCTCCATCTCCGCCTCGTCATGGACTTCCACGAGCACATCCATTCCGAGTTCGAAGGCGCAGGCTTCGAGCGACCGTGCATCATCGTCCGACAGGCTCGCCATGATCAGCAGGATGGCGTCCGCGCCCCATGCGCGCGCTTCGAAGACCTGGTAGGTGTCGAACATGAAATCCTTGCGCAGCGCGGGCAACGCGCAGGCACGGCGGGCATGCGTTAAAAATTCCGGCGCGCCCTGGAACGACGGCGTGTCGGTGAGAACGGAAAGACAGGCCGCGCCGCCGGCCTCGTAGGCGGCCGCGAGCGAAGGCGGATCGAAATCCGGACGGATCAGCCCCTTTGAGGGGCTGGCCTTCTTGATCTCGGCGATGAGAGCGAAGCGGCCCGCCGCCCGCTTGGCGCGAAGGGCATTGAGGAAGCCGCGCGGCGCGTCGCCATCGGCAATGCGCGCCCTGAGTTCGGCCAGCGGCAGACGCGACTTGGCCGCGGCGATCTCCTCGCGTTTGTAGGCTTCGATCTTACGCAGGATATCGGTCATGCGTTCGACACCTGGACCAGTTTCTCCAACCGCGCCAGAGCCTTGCCGCTGTCGATCGACTGTGCGGCCATCCCGATGCCTTGCTTGAGGTCCGCGGCGACACCCGCGACGACGAGACCGGCGCCCGCGTTCATCAGCACCGTGTCGCGATAGGCGCCCGGAACGCCCGACAGCATGTCGCGCAGAGCCCTGGCATTGAAGGCGCTGTCGCCGCCCTTGAGCTCGGACTGCGTGTGCCAGCCGAGCCCATACTGCGCCGGCGTGATCGTGAACTCGCGGATCATTCCGTCGGCGAGTTCCGCGACGTGCGTCTCGCCCGTCGTGGTGATCTCGTCATAGCCGTCGCCGTGTACCACCCATACGCTGTCTGCGCCGAGTTCCCGCAACGCATCTGCGATGGGCCGCACCCATTCGGACGCGAAAACGCCGACCAGCTGGCGTTTCACGCCGCCAGGATTGGAGAGCGGGCCGAGCAGATTGAAGATCGTCCGCGTGCCGAGCTCGACCCGCGAAGGCCCGACATATTTCATCGCCGGATGGTGTGCCGGGGCGAACATGAAGCCGATGCCGGCTTCGGATATGCAGCGAGAAATCGCCTCCGGCGCCAGATCGATCCTTATGCCGAGCGCCATCAGCACGTCGGCGGCGCCGGACTGCGAGGAGAGATTGCGGTTGCCATGCTTTGCCACCGGCACGCCGCAACCGGCGACGACGAAGGCCGAGCCGGTCGAGATGTTGAGGCTGTGCTGACCGTCGCCGCCGGTGCCGACGATGTCGATGGCGCCGGACGGAGCTTCCACACGCAGCATCTTGTCGCGCATCGTCGCGATCGCGCCCATGATCTCCGGCACCGTTTCGCCGCGCACCCTCAGCGCCATCAGGAAGCCGCCGATCTGCGATGGTGTCGCCTCACCGGACATGACGATGTCGAAAGCTTCGCGCGCCTCCTCGAAGGCCAGCGCCTTCCCGGCGGCGACCTTGGCGATGAAGGGTTTGAAATCGGTCATGGCGATCCCGTCAGAAGCTCAGCGCCTGCTGGATCGCGGCGGGGTTGGTCGTTACCCCGAACTCGCCCTGGAGGCGGGAGACGAGTTGGTCGAGCAGGTCGTCGGCCATGCCCGACGCGTAGGCCTGGCGGTTTTCGGCGGAGACGGCATCGGCGCCAGCGCCCGCCGGTTCGAATACCTCCGTCACGCGGAAGAGGAATTTTGTATTGCCGTCGGCTGGCGCCATGACTCCGGCGCCGCCTTGCGGCACTGCAAATACGGCGACCGCGCCCTCGGGGCCGAGATCGACGTCCTCCGCCCCGCGCTTCACGCCGCGCTTGACCTGTTTTTCGAGACCGAGCTCGCTCGCCACCTGGTCGAGGGAGCCGCTGTCTCGGACGCGCTTCTCGAGTTCCGCCGCTCTGGTCGAGAACAGCCTGTCAGTCTCCTCGGCGATCCAGTCGGCGACCACTTTGTCCTTGACCTCGTCCAACGTGCGGTCGCGGGCCGGCGTGACGGCTTTCACTTCATAGAAGACGAAGCCGTTGGAGCCGAGAGCCAGCGGAGCGTTCTCGATGTTCACCTGCGTCTCGAAGGCGCCCTGCAGCAGCTCTCGCGAGGCCGGGATGCTCGCGATGACGTTGCCGGCCGGATCCTGTGCGTTGCGGTCGACGGCCTCGATGGTGACGACCTGGAGCTTCGAGGCCGCAGCCGCTTCTTCCATCGTCTGGCCCGCCGCGCGGGCGTCCTCGTAGCTGTCATAGACGTCGAGCAGCTGCGTGTTGGCCTCCGTGAGCGCCAGTTCCTGGCGGATCTCCTGGGCGACCTCGGCGAGCGGCTTGACGAGCTCGGGCTTGATGTCGGTGACACGCAGGAGCACGGGGCCGAAGGCTCCGTCCACGACCGGGCTCACCTCGTTGAGCGACAGCTTGAATGCGGCCTCGGCCACGGCCGGATCCGCGACCTTGTCCTTCTCGAAGGTGCCAAGCTGGACATCGGCCATCGTCTTGCCTTGCGCAGTCACGAGGGAATCGAAGGTGGAGCCGCCGCGAATGCTTTCGACCGCCGCCTCCGCCGCGGCCTTGTCGGCGAACACCAACTGCTCGATGGTGCGCGTCTCCGGCGTGGTGAAACGCTTCTTCCTCGCCTCGTAGTCCTTGGCGACATCCTCGTCGGTGATGGCCGAAGGGTCGGCGATGTCGGCCGGCTCGAGTTTCACATAGGCGATCTTGCGGTATTCAGGCGCCGCATATTTCGCCTTATTGTCCTCGAACCATTTCGCCAGCACGTCGTCGGCCGGCGCTGCCACCGTGCCGACGATCGATTTCGAGAGCGCAACATATTCGATGGTGCGATTCTCGCCCTGGTAGAGGGAGACCGCGCGAAGGAACGTGTCCGGCGCCTTCATGCCGTCGGAAACGGCTTCGACGATCTGCTGGCGCACCGCCACCTGCTCGCGGTTGCGAAAATAATCCTCCGGCCGCATGCCGACCTGTCGCAGCACGTATTCGAATTGCTGGCGATCGAACTGGCCGTTCGATCCGCGGAAAGCCGGATCCTCGGCCGTGAGCTGAGCGATCTTGTCACGCGAAACGCCCAAGCCGATCCGCCTGGCCTGCTCGTCCAAAACCGCCCCCGCGGTGAGCTGCGAGAGCACCTGCTGATCGATGCCGAACATCGCCGCCTGCTCGCGCGTAATCCGCTGGCCGAGCTGCTGTGACATGACCTGCACCTGACGGTCGTAGGCGAGCCGGTAGTCGACCACCGAGACCTCCGTGTCCCCCGCGGTGATCACGGCGGTACCGCCGCCGCCGGTCATCAGCTGGCCGGATATTCCCCAGACGGCGAAACTCATCACGAGCAGCAGCAGGAGGAGCTTGGCGACCCAGGTGCCAGCAGCCTTTCTCAATGAGTCGAGCATCGAAACTCCCGGAATTTCCACCGCAAAAGGCGTATTCAACGTTGCCGGACCGGCAATAGCGCCCTTCCGGCCGACTGTCGATTGCTTTATGGCCGCTTTTTGCTACTCAGCGCCGGCGAAGCACGCCAGGAGGCAACACATGACCCACGCGATCCGTCCCCTTGTCGCCGGCAACTGGAAGATGCACGGCACCTCGGCTTCGACGCCGGAGCTCCACGCGATCGCCAACGGATTCATGCAAGGACTCGACACCGAAACCGAAGCGCTGATCTGCGTACCGGCAACGCTGCTCGCCCGGGCGGCAGAGGTCCTCAAATCCTCGCCGGTGAAAGCCGGGGGACAGGATTGCCACGTCAACGACAGCGGCGCCCATACCGGCGACGTATCCGCCCCCATGCTCAAGGATGCCGGCGCGAGCTTCGTCATCGTCGGTCACTCGGAACGGCGTACCGATCATGGCGAAACGGATGCGATCGTCCACGCCAAGGTAGAAGCGGCCTGGCGCGCCGGGCTGACGGCAATCATCTGTATCGGCGAAACCAGGGGCGAACGAGAGGAGGGCAAGACGCTGTCCATTCTCTCGCGCCAGATCGCGGGTTCGGTTCCGGCGTCGGCAAGCCCCGCGAATACGATTATTGCGTATGAGCCCGTCTGGGCGATCGGGACCGGGCTGACCCCGACACCGCAGGATGTCGCCGAAGCGCACGCGCATATCCGGGGGGAACTGTCGGAATTGATCGGGGAGCGGGCTTTGGGCATGCGCATCCTCTACGGCGGGTCGGTCAAGCCGTCGAACGCGCGCGAACTCCTCGCCATCGACAATGTCAACGGCGCGCTCGTCGGCGGGGCCAGCCTGAAGGCGGCGGACTTCCTGGGGATCGCCGAAGCCTACCTCTCCATCGGCTGAGGTTCGCGGCCGCATCTGTCCTATTGCAACGGCCAGCGAACTTCCCATATCCGGCACTCGGATCGGCGAAGGGGTTGGATTTGCGGGCAAAGCCGTGTATTGACCCGCGGCCACGCGCCGGTCTGCGCGTAGATCCAGCCTAGATTGCCCGGATACCCTTATGGAAACCGTCGTCATCGTCATCCACCTCATGGTCGTGCTCGCGCTGGTCGGCGTCGTGCTGCTGCAGCGCTCCGAAGGCGGTGGACTTGGCATCGGCGGCGGCTCCGGCTTCATGACAGCTAGGGGCGCGGCCAACGCACTCACGCGGGCGACGGCGATCCTTGCGGCAGCGTTCTTCGCGACATCGCTCATCCTTTCGATCATGGCCCGCTACGGCGAGCGTCCGATCGACATTCTTGACCGGGTGCCTTCGACGACCGGCCAGCAGCAGGCCCCGTCAGGCAGCGGAATTCTGGACCAGCTGGGCGGCCAGGGGGCGCCCGCGACCGCGCCTTCGGGCGAGCCTCAGGCTCCCGCGCCTTCCGCGGCAGCTCCGGCGGAGGGGCAGGGTGCGGTACCGATCGCTCCGCTAACGCCGATCGCCCCGGCACCTGCCACGCCGAGTGTTCCGAGCGGACAATAGCCTTCAACCTGAACGCCGCGTCATCGGGCGGCCGCTATATTGTTGCGGCCGTGCCACAAACTGCGGTTTTTCGGCGATTTGCTTTCGATTTGACGCCAATGTGAAGGGTGCCAACCTTCGCAACCGCTTGAGACCTCAACCGATTCGCAACTATAAAGACCCATAGGTCTGCATGAGATCGCGAGTGCGAGGTCTGCTGCCATGGCTGTTGGGCGGCCATAGACTTTTGTATTGGGGTTGTAGAAATGAGACTCAGGACTATCGTTCTGGCGGGGATGGTTTCGTCCTTCTGCCTTGGCGCGCCCGCTTTCGCGGAGTCGGGCGGTTCACCGTTCACGATTACGGTCAAGAACACGGCCTCTGCGACGCAACCTGAAAAGAAGGTGGAGAAGAAGGCTGAGCAGAAGCCCGGCAAGTCTGTACCGAAGGTAGCAAAGGCCGAAAAGAATGCCGCGGCCTCCCGCAAGAAGGAGAAGACGGTCGAAGTGGCGGTTGTCACCGCGCCGACGGAACTGCGTAGCGACACTCAGGAACGGGGCCTGTTCAGCGCGCTCTTCGGCGGTCCTCCGCAAATGTTGCCCGAGACCCAGCGGCGTGACCAGGAGCTGCGTGAGCGTGAGCTGAAGAAAGGCAAGAAATTCAAGGTCAAGGCGGATTTCCAGCCGCAGGTGGTGGAGTTCAGCAATTCCTATTCGCGCGGCACGATCGTCGTGAACACGTCCGAGAAGTATCTCTACCTGATCGAGTCCGGCGGCAAGGCGCGCCGCTACGCCATTGCTGTCGGCAAGGACGGCCTCAAATTCAAGGGCACCGGCAAGATCCAGGACAAGCAGGAATGGCCGCGCTGGATTCCGACCAAGGAGATGCAGGAACGCGACCCGGCAAAATACGGAAAATACAAGGACGGCATGCCCGGCGGCCCTGACAACCCGCTCGGGGCGCGGGCGATGTATCTATACCAGGGCAAGAAGGATACCCACATCCGGATCCACGGCACCAACCAGCCTTGGACCATCGGCACCGATTCTTCGAACGGCTGCTTCCGGATGGTCAACGAGCATGTGATGGACCTCTACAATCGCGTGCGCCTGGGCGCCGACGTCGTCGTCCTCTAACTCGTTGGAATTGCCGTATTAAATTGAGGCCGGGTTCGCCCGGCCTTTTTGCATGACCGCTATGCGGGGGAAAACGTCGGCGGAACGATTTTCGACTGGCGGAATCAGGTCCCTGGCGCTATGCGATGACTCCCATGGCGCGATATGTATTCATCACTGGCGGCGTGGTTTCCTCACTTGGCAAGGGCATCGCCGCGGCCGCACTCGGTGCGCTCCTGCAGGCGCGCGGCTATCGATGCCGCATCCGCAAGCTCGATCCCTATTTGAACGTCGATCCCGGGACGATGTCGCCCTACCAGCACGGCGAGGTCTTCGTCACCGACGACGGGGCCGAGACCGATCTTGACCTCGGCCACTACGAGCGCTTCACCGGGCGCTCCGCCAACAAGCAGGACAACATCACAACCGGGCGGATCTACAAGAACATCATCGAGAAGGAGCGCCGCGGCGATTATCTCGGCGCGACCGTGCAGGTGATCCCGCACGTCACCGACGAGATCAAGAATTTCGTGCGCGAAGGAAATGACGAATACGACTTCGTCCTGTGCGAGATCGGCGGCACGGTCGGCGACATCGAGGCGATGCCGTTCCTGGAAGCGATCCGTCAGCTCGGCAATGAACTGCCGCGGGGAGGGGCCGTCTATATCCACCTCACGCTGATGCCCTATATTCCAGCGGCGGGCGAGCTGAAGACCAAGCCGACACAACATTCGGTCAAGGAACTGCGCTCGATCGGCATTGCGCCGGATATACTTCTCGTTCGTGCCGACCGGCCGATACCGAAGGAGGAGCGGCGCAAGCTCTCCTTGTTCTGCAACGTTCGGGAAAGTGCGGTCATCCAGGCGCTGGACGTGGCGCACATCTACGACGTGCCGATCGCCTATCACAAGGAAGGCCTCGATTCCGAGGTACTCGCCGCCTTTGGCATCGATCCGGCACCCAAGCCGCGCATGGAACGCTGGCACGAGGTGTCGCGACTCATCCACAATCCGGAAGGCGAGGTCACCATCGCCGTCGTCGGCAAATATACCGGGCTGAAGGACGCCTATAAATCGCTCATCGAAGCGCTGTCGCACGGCGGCATGGCCAACAAGGTCCGCGTCAAGCTCGACTGGATCGAGAGCGAGATCTTCGAGAAGGAAGATCCGTCGCCCTGGCTGGAAAAGGTCCACGGCATTCTCGTGCCGGGCGGGTTCGGGGAACGCGGGTCGGAAGGCAAGATCCTCGCCGCTAAATTCGCCCGCGAGCGCAAGGTACCTTATTTCGGCATCTGTTTCGGCATGCAGATGGCCTGCATAGAAGCGGCGCGATCGCTCGCCGGAATCGAGGCCGCCTCGTCCACCGAATTTGGACCTGCCAAGGAGCCGGTGGTCGGTCTGATGACCGAATGGCTGAAAGGCAACATGCTGGAAAAGCGCCAGCAGGCCGGCGATCTCGGCGGCACGATGCGGCTCGGCGCCTATGAGGCGAGACTGGCGCCCGGCTCGCGCATCGCCGAGGTCTATGGCGATACGACCATTTCGGAGCGCCACCGCCACCGCTACGAGGTCAACATAGACTACAAGGCGAGGCTGGAGGAATGCGGTCTGGTTTTCGCCGGCATGTCGCCCGACGGAGTCCTGCCGGAGACGGTCGAATATCCCGACCATCCCTGGTTCATCGGCGTGCAGTACCATCCCGAGCTGAAGTCCAGGCCGTTCGAGCCGCATCCGCTCTTTTCGAGCTTCATCGGCGCGGCGGTCGAGCAGAGCCGACTTGTGTAGCCAGGATTTGGGCTTTGGCGCGGACTGTTATCAGCCCGCGCTGACCTTTTTGTTGAACTCGGAGAAGAACTGGCCGGCGAGCTTCTTCGAGGTCGACTGGATTAGCCTGCTGCCGAGCTGTGCGATCTTGCCGCCGACGTCGGCTTTCGCGGTATAGGTCAGCAAGGTCGCGTCTGCGCCTTCCTCTTTCAGAACGACGTCCGCGCCGCCTTTGGCGAAACCGGCGATGCCGCCCTTGCCCTCGCCAAAGATCGTATAGGAATGCGGCGGGTTCAGTTTCTGCAGCTCGACCTCCCCGGCAAAGCGCGCCTTGATCGGACCGATCTTGAGCGCCACGGTCGCCGCGAGCTGGGTGTCCGACTTCTTTTCCAGCGTCTCGCAGCCCGGAATGCAGGCTTTCAGCACGTCCGGGTCGTTCAGCGCTGTCCACACTTTCGCGATCGGCGCTTCGATCCGCTCTTCACCCTGCATGTCAACTGCCATGGCTTCCTCCAGATAGATATCATGATTGGCAGTAGCGGAGGGGGGCGGGCTTGTCCATCTGCACCAAAGTCCGCCCCAATTCGATCCAGCGACATGCTTGCGGGCACAAATGCGATGCCATATCCCTATGGCGCCATTTAGCTGGTATGGCAGATTGCGGAGGATGATATGTCGGTCGGAAACGGATCCAGGCGCTTGCGTTCGCGTGAGTGGTTCGACAATCCCGACAATCCGGGCATGACGGCGCTCTATCTCGAGCGCTACCTCAATTTCGGCCTGACCCGCGAGGAGTTGCAGTCGGGCAAGCCGCTGATCGGCATCGCCCAGACGGGATCAGACCTGTCGCCTTGCAACCGCCACCATATCGAGCTCGCCAAGCGCGTGCGCGCCGGCATCGAGGCGGCCGGCGGGGTGCCGTTCGAATTCCCATGCCACCCGATCCAGGAGACCGGCAAGCGTCCGACTGCCTCGCTCGATCGCAACCTCGCCTATCTCTCCCTTGTCGAGGTCCTCTACGGCTATCCGCTGGATGGCGTGGTACTGACCATCGGCTGCGACAAGACCACGCCCGCGCTCTTGATGGCCGCGGCGACGGTCAACATTCCGGCGATCGCACTCTCGGTCGGGCCGATGCTCAACGGCTGGCATCGCGGCGAGCGGACAGGCTCGGGCACGATCGTCTGGCAGTCTCGCGAAAAACTCGCCGCAGGCGAGATCGACTACGACCAATTCATGGACATCGTCGCCTCGTCGGCCCCATCGGTGGGCTATTGCAACACGATGGGCACCGCGACGACGATGAACAGTCTTGCCGAGGCGCTCGGCATGCAGCTTCCGGGCGCGGCGGCGATTCCCGCGCCTTATCGCGAACGCGGCCAGATCTCCTACGAGACCGGCAAGCGTATCGTCGCCATGGTACACGAGGACCTGAAGCCCTCCGACATCATGACCCGGCAGGCGTTCGAAAACGCCATCGTGGTCAATTCGGCGATCGGCGGTTCGACCAATGCGCCGATCCACCTCAACGCGATCGCCAGGCACCTTGGCATCAAGCTCGACAATGACGACTGGCAGGCTGTGGGCCACAAGATCCCGCTCCTGGTCAATCTGCAGCCGGCGGGCGAATATCTTGGCGAAGACTATCATCATGCCGGCGGCGTCCCGGCGGTGGTCGCCGAACTGATGAAGGCGGGGCTGCTGCCCAATCCGGACGCGATGACCGTCAACGGCAAAACGATGGGCGCGAATTGCGCCAATGCGGAGAACATGGACGAGAAGGTGATTCGGACCGTCTCGGCACCGCTGAAGCGAGACGCCGGTTTCATCAACCTGAAAGGAAACCTCTTCGACTCCGCGATCATGAAGACCAGCGTCATCTCGGACGAATTCCGCCTGCGCTATCTGTCCAATCCGCGCGATCCCGACGCCTTCGAGGGCACCGCGCAGGTTTTTGACGGACCAGAGGATTATCACGCGCGCATCGACGATCCGGCGCTCGGGCTGACGGAGAACACGATCCTGTTCATGCGCGGTGCCGGTCCCGTCGGCTATCCCGGCGCGGCGGAGGTGGTCAACATGCAGCCGCCGGCCTACCTGATCAAGAAAGGCATCCACTCGCTGCCCTGCATCGGCGACGGACGCCAGTCGGGAACCTCGGGCAGCCCTTCGATCCTCAACGCCTCGCCGGAGGCCGCCGTCGGCGGCGGGCTGGCACTGCTACGCACGGGCGACCGCGTCCGCGTCGATCTCAGGAAAGGCACCGCCGACATTCTCGTCACCGACGACGAGATCACGCGGCGGCGCGCGGAACTGCAGAACAAGGGCGGCTACCATTATCCGAAGCACCAGACGCCCTGGCAGGAGATCCAGCGCGGTATGGTCGACCAGCTCTCCGAAGGCATGGTTCTCAAGCCTGCGGTCAAATATCGCGACGTTGCCCACGTGAACGGCGTCCCGCGCGACAATCATTGAAGGCGGCGCGGAACTCACACCGGGCTTCCATTCGGCACCGATCTGCGCCACATGGTGCGACGATGACCCACCGCGCTCTCGACCACCTCGTTCTGCCCACCGCCAGCGTGGAGGCGGTACGCCAGCGGCTTACCCGGCTGGGCTTCACTGTCGCGCCGACAGGCGTGCATCCGTTCGGCACCGTCAACGCCTGCGTCTATTTTCCGGGCGGCGCATTTCTGGAAACGCTTGCCGTCGGCGACGGCGAGGCGGCGGCCTCTGCCATTTCGCACGGCAACGTCTTCGTCGCGCGCGACCACGTCTTTCGCGCGATGCGGGGCGAGGAGGGGTTTTCCGCGATCGTCCTTGCCAGCGATGACGCAGACCGGGACCATGCCGCTTTCGCCGCCGCCGACATATCGGGAGGCGACATGCTCACTTTCTCGCGCCCCACCGCGGACGTCCACGGCAATGTCGACACCGCGACGTTCAAGCTTGCCTTCGCCGCCGACATCGAGACGGCCGACGCGTTCCTGTTCTGCTGCCAGAGGATCAATGCGCCGGCCATCGACCGCGGCTCGCTGGAACGGCATGCCAACGGCGCGACGGGGATTTGCGAGATCATCGCGGGACAGCATGCAGCCTCGTTCATCAGCCTGATCGAACGCGCCGCCGGCCGGACGGGGCATGATACGACCCATGCCGCCGAGTTCACCAATGCGTCGCTGAGAATGGTCAGGCCGGACGACCCGCCCGGTATCGCGGACAGCGGCGCTACCCTTGCAGCCATCGTCTTCAGCGTTTCCGATCCAGGCGCGACGAGGAAGGTGCTCGACGAGGGCGGGATCGCGTATCAGGAGACCGCGGCCGGACTTGTCGTGGCGCCGGCAGTGGGGCAGGGCGCGACGTTCATTTTCCGGAGACCGAACTGATGCAGCCCAATGCAACCGTGACGGTCGGCAATGCGACCTTTTCCAACGCCGGTCCGCTGACGCTGATCGCCGGGCCGTGCCAGCTCGAATCGCGCCAGCACGCCTTCGACATGGCCGGGAAGCTGAAAGAACTGACTGCCGAACTCGGTATCGGCTTCGTCTACAAGACGAGCTACGACAAGGCCAACCGCACGTCGCTTGGCGCAACGCGGGGCGCCGGGCTCGATGCGGCGCTGCCGGTGTTCGCCGATCTGCGCAGGGCGCTGGGCATTTCAATCCTGACCGACGTCCACACCGAAGAGCAGTGCGCGATCGTCTCCGACGTGGTCGACGTGCTGCAGATTCCGGCATTCCTGTCGCGCCAGACCGACATGTTGGTCGCGGCGGCGAGGACCGGCAAGGTCGTCAACATCAAGAAGGGCCAGTTCCTCGCGCCGTGGGATATGAAGAACGTCGTCGCCAAGGTCACCGGCTCGGGCAATCCGAACGTGCTGGTGACCGAGCGCGGCGTCTCCTTCGGCTACAACACGCTCGTGTCCGACATGCGGGCGCTGCCGATCATGGCGCAGATGGGTGCGCCGGTGATCTTCGATGCGACGCATTCGGTACAGCAGCCCGGTGGCCACGGCGGATCGTCGGGCGGAGAGCGCCGTTTCGTCGAGACGCTCGCCCGAGCCGCGGTCGCCGTTGGCGTCGCCGGGGTCTTCATCGAGACGCATCAGGATCCGGACAACTCGACCTCGTCCGACGGACCCAACATGGTGCCACTGAAGGACATGCGGAGGCTGATCGAACGGCTGATGGAGTTCGATCGCATCGCCAAGCGGTCCAGCTGAGTCCTTCCCACAATCTTCACGGAATGTTTCGAAATATTGCGCAACGTGAGCCGAACGCTGGGCAACCGTCGGCACGCATCCTCGTTCTCCTATCGAATGCAATCGCTCGAAGGGAGATCCACATGACGACCCATACCGGACATACGAATGCCATTCCTGCCTCGCGCGTGATCGGAACCGACGTGTTCAACACGGCGGGCGAGAAGATCGGCGTGATTGAAGACGTGATGCTGGAGAAGACATCCAACGGCATCATGTTCGCCGTTATCGGCTTCGGCGGTTTCCTCGGCATCGGCGAGAAGTACCACGCGATCCCCTGGTCCGTCCTCGACTACGAGAAGAGCCGCGCCGGCTATGTCGTGCCGTTTTCGCAGGAACAGCTGAAGGCGGCGCCTGCCTACTCGATCAACGAACTGACCGGTGACGACGGCAAGGCGGCGCGGGACGCCTCTTACGACTACTACAAGGTCCCACCCTATTGGTACTGACCACCTGTTGGCGTCACCCGACCTTCTATTCGCGGCCCCGTCTTCTGGCGGGGCCGTTTTCTTTGTGCGGCGGGATTTTCTTGGCTTTGCGCTTTCGATAAGAGCGGGGCGAACCTTCCCCAACGATCGCAAAGGACGGAAAAGCTATGACCGCAATCATCGACATCGTCGGCCGTGAAATCCTCGACAGCCGCGGCAACCCGACGGTCGAGGTGGACGTGACGCTCGAGGACGGGTCGTTCGGGCGCGCCGCGGTGCCGTCCGGCGCTTCGACCGGAGCGCATGAGGCGGTCGAACTGCGCGACGGCGGGGAACGCTACCTCGGCAAGGGCGTCGCCCGCGCGGTCGAAGCGGTGAACGGCGAGATCTTCGAGGCGATCGGGGGCATGGAAGCCGAGGACCAGATCCACATCGACGAGACGATGATCGAACTCGACGGCACGGCCAACAAGAGCAGGCTCGGCGCCAACGCCATTCTCGGCGTGTCGCTGGCGGTGGCGAAGGCGGCCGCTGACGCCGCCGGGCTGCCGCTCTTCCGCTATGTCGGCGGCACGTCCGCCCGTGTGCTTCCGGTTCCGATGATGAACATCATCAATGGCGGCGCGCATGCCGACAATCCGATCGATTTCCAGGAGTTCATGATCATGCCTGTCGGCGCGCCGTCGTTGAAGGAAGCGGTGCGTTGGGGATCGGAGGTCTTCCATACGCTGAAGAAGCGCCTGAAAGCCGCCGGCCACAACACCAATGTCGGCGACGAAGGCGGCTTTGCGCCGAACCTGAAGAGCGCCCAGGCGGGCCTCGACTTCGTCATGGCCTCGATCGAGGCGGCAGGCTTCAAGCCGGGCGACGAGATCGCGCTGGCGCTGGACTGTGCCGCGACCGAGTTCTTCAAGGACGGCAACTATGTCTACGAGGGCGAGCGCAAGACGCGCGATCCGAAGGCGCAGGCCAAGTATCTTGCCAAGCTCGCCGCCGACTATCCGATCATTTCGATCGAGGACGGGATGGCCGAGGACGACTGGGAAGGCTGGAAATACCTGACCGATCTCTGCGGCAAGAAGGTACAGCTCGTCGGCGACGACCTGTTCGTCACCAACTCGGCCAGGCTGCGCGACGGCATCCGCATGGGCGTCGCCAATTCGATCCTGGTCAAGGTCAACCAGATCGGCTCGCTGACCGAGACGCTGGATGCCGTCGAGACGGCTCACAAGGCGCACTACACCGCGGTGATGTCGCACCGTTCGGGCGAGACGGAGGATTCGACCATAGCCGACCTCGCGGTTGCGACCAATTGCGGGCAGATCAAGACCGGCTCGCTGGCACGCTCCGACCGGCTCGCCAAATATAATCAGCTCATTCGAATCGAGGAAATGCTGGGCAAGCAGGCCCGCTATGCCGGCAAAGGCATCCTGCGCGGCTGAACCGTCGCGACACCTGAATACGCCAAAGGCGGCGCCGATGCGCCGCCTTTTTTGTTTCCAGGTCCATCGCTTGACGGCGCTACTTGAGGCGGCCGCTCGCATGCGCCAGCATGGTGTAGACCTTGCCGGTGTCGGACGAGAGATAGGTCTGCGCCATCATCGAGTCGCGATCGGTGCGGGTGACGTCGGCGATCAGCCGCTCGAAATCGTCGCAATAGCGGTCGACCGCGGCGCGGAACTCCGGCTCGGCCTCGTATTTGCGGCGGATCTCGTCGAAGGTCTGCTGACCCTTGAGCGTGTAGAGCCGGCGGGTAAACACGTTGCGCTCGCCCCGGCGATAGCGGTCCCAGAGTTCGATCGAGGCGTCGTGGTCGATTGCGCGTGCGATGTCCACCGACAGCGAGTTGAGCGACTCGACGACGTGAAGCGGAGAGCGCTGCGGAGCTTCGGCGCGGGCAGGCGCAGGCGCGACAGGTGCGGTTTCATCGTCTTCGGAAGCACGCCGTAGCAGGTTGCTGACCCAGCCGCCCTGGGCTGGTTCCGTCTGTCGAGGGGCCGCAGCGCGAGGTGTCTCGGCGCGCTGCGGCTGCGCCGCCGGCGTCGGGCGCTTGGCCGGCTCCGGCGCGTGGGGCTCCGGGGCACGTGGCGGCGGGGCGTCGAGACGGGCCGCGGGGGGCGCCGACCGAGGCAGGGCTGCCGACTTGCCGCCGGTATCGAAGCTGCGGCCCGAGCGTGCCACGATATCGGACAGTTCCTTCAGCGCATTGATCTGCTCGGCGACGGCACGGCGCATGGCCGAGGTCGTTTCCTTGGTCTCTTCCGGCAGGTCGAGGACACCCTTGCGCAACTCGTTGCGTGTCTCCTCCAGCTCGGCGCGGATGGTGCTGGCGGTGCGGCGTATCTCCTGCGTCGCATCGGCAAAACGCTGGGTCGCGGCTTCCACGACCTCAGACACCGCGCTGCGCATGTGTTCGGTCGTCTCGCGGGCGCGCCCGTCGGCCTTGTCGAAGGCGCGCTGGACCAGATCCTCGAAAGCGCGCATGACCCGCTCGATGTCCTCGGACTTCTTGACGAGGCCGACGGCCAGCGTCTCCAACGCCGATTGGCGATCGTCGAGCGTCGAGGCGAGGTTGGACTGCGCCGAGCCGAGGAGGTCTGAGGCAGACGCCAGCACGCGGCTGTGGTCATCGAAGCGGTGCGCGATCGCGGCAATGTCCTTCAGCGTGGTCGACGACAATTCGGTGAGCTTGGTCGCATTGACGTCGATGAGGCGGGAAGAACTCGAGAATGTCTGCGCCGCCTTCTCCGCCGCCGTGGCGAAGGAATGGGTCGTGCCCGTGAGTCGCTCTTCCAGCTCGGAGAGATTGTTGGACGCCACATTGATGAGATGGCCGAGCTGGGCGTTCGACGAGGCAAGACGATCGATCAGTTCCGCCACGCCTTCGCCGAGGCTGCTACGCGCCTTGTCGACGGCGGCCAGGGTTTCGGCGGTGCGGGTCGCGAGGGCGTTGACCAATGCTGCGTTCTCGTGGCGCAGTCGCTCGGTCGCCGCATGCGTCGCCTCCTCCAGGCTGCGCTGCAATTCGCCCCCACTCTCAGAGAACTTCTCGATGAGGGGCTTGGCCTGCTCGTCCAGCACCCGGCCGATCTCGGACGTGCGGTTTGCCAGCATTTCGCTGAGTTCGCGCGTATGGGCATCGAAGGTCGAAGCGGCCTCGTTGGTGCGCTGGCCGATGTGCTTGTTCACCGCGGCAAAGGTTTCCGCGATGACGTTGGCCCGGGAGACCAGCTGAGCCTCGGAAACCGAGACCTGCTCGATCAGCTTCTGGCCGACCAATTCGGCCCCTTCAGCCAGCCGGCGTTCGACCGAATCGATCTGGTTGCCCATATGGGCGACAATTGTATCTGCGCTGTCGCCGAGCCGGTGCTCGATATTGACGAGCGTATCCTCGATCGCACGGGCCCGCGCGTGCAGTTCCTCGGCAGTCCGTTCGCTGCGCTCGACAAGCTTGCGGTCGACGTCGTCGAACGCGCGCACGATGCCGTCGGCGTGATCCGACAAGGCGGCCGACCCTTCCTCCAGGCGCATCGCGAGCTTGCGGTCCGCCGCGTCGAAGACGCCAGCGAAATCCTCGGCCCGGGCGGAGAGGGCGCTGCCCGCATAGTCGATGCGATCGACCAGCCTCTGGTCGACATTGTCGAAGGTCCGCGACAAATCATCGGCACGCGCCGCCATCGCCGCCGCGGCGAGGTCGATGCGTTCGGCGAATTTCTGGTCGGCGTTGCTGAAGGTGCGGTCGAGTTCTTCCACCTTGGCAGTGATGGTGTTGGCGGCGACGTTAACGCGATCCTCGATCACCCGGTCGACATCCGCGAAGGTCCGCGCGACATCCTCGGCCCGGGCGCCGAACAGACCGGACGCGTAGTCGATGCGTTCGACAATCTTCTGATCGGCATCGCCGAAAGTGCGGACCAGATCCTGCGCCCTCTCGGAAAGTTTGTCGGCAGCGATGTCGACATGCTGGGCCAGCCGGTCGTCGACTTGCCGGAGCGTGTTCGACAGATCGTTCGCGCGCGCATTGATGAGATCGGACGCAAGCACGATCCGTTCGGATATCTTGCCATCGATCTGCTCGATGGTCTTCGAAAGGTCTTCCGCGCGCGCATCGGCGGCGCCGGTGACCTGGTCGATACGCTCCACCAAACGGCCGTCGATCTGCTCGACGGCACGGGCGAGGTCGTCGGCCCGCGCCGAAATCAGGCCGGCCGCCATCTCGACGCGTTCACCGAACCGCCCGTCGGCCTGATCGATGACGCGGACCAGGTCGTCGGACCGCACGGCGATTGCCGAGGAGGTCTGTTCGATCCGCTCCGAGAGCCGTTCGTCGACTTTAGCCACCGCGCGCGAGAGATCGCCCACGCGGGTCGCCACGACGGTCGTGACCTCCTGGATGCGCTCGCCGAGCTTTTCGTCGACCTGCTCGATGGTGCGCGAGAGATCGTCGGTCCGGTTCGCGATGATTCCGGACGCCGCGTCAATGCGCTGCGCCAGCCTGCCGTCGATCTGCTCGATTGTGTGTGACAGTTCGTCGGCACGCGCCGCGACGGCCCCGGACGCCGAATCGATACGCTGCGCCAGCCTGTCGTTGATCTGCTCGACGGCATGCGAGAGTTCGTCTGCGCGGGCTGCGATGGCCCCGGATGTCGCATCGATACGCTGCGCCAGCCTGTCGTCGACCTGCTCAACCGCGCGACCGAGATCGTCGGCACGGTGCGCGATGATTTCGGACACGGCGTCGATGCGCTGCCCCAGCTTGTCGTCGGCATGGTCGATCGTCAGGGCGAATTCGTCCGTCCGGCGGGAGATCGCATTCGATGCCTCGTCGATACGGCCGACAATCCTGCCGTCAATCGCGTCGAATGCCTGCGCGATCTCGGCCGCGCGGGCGGAGAAAGCGGCGTTGGCAAGATCGATCCTCTCGGCGATCTTCTGATCGGCGTCCTCGAAGGCGCGTCCCGCGTCTTCAGTCAGGGCTGCGGTTATCTCGAGAACGCGGTCGCGCAGCGCACCGGCCACGGCTCCCGCACTCCGCTCCAGAACCGTGCGGACGTTCTCCACGCCATTGGCCAGGGCCGCCTCGATCGCCTGAGTACGGCCCTCGACGACGCCGATCTGGCTGTGGAACGCCTCCTCTATTTTCGCTATCTCCAACGACAGGGCCTGGCCGACGTCGCCCTGTCCCTCGGCAAGACGGGCGATTCCGCTCTGGATCGCGTTGTCGATCTCGGCGCGTGTCGCGGCGAGCTTTTCCAAATCCGCCTGCAGCGCGTGGGTCATGATATCGCGACCCTCGGCAAGCTTCTCGACGTGACGCTCAACGGACGCATCGATTGCGGCGCGCGCCTGCGCCAGCTTGGCGAGATCTTCGTCCATGACCCCGGAGAGCACATTGCGGCCATCCGACAGAAGGCGCGAATGCTCCTCGACCCGCCTGTCGATCTCTGCACGGATCTGTTCGAGTTTCGACAGGTCCTCGTCGAGAACCCGCGACAGGAAGCTTCGTCCTTCCTCGAGCGTTGCCGTGTGGTCGGCGATCCGGGCGTCAATCTCGGCCCGCGCTTCCGCCAGGCGGCGCATGTCGTCGTCCAGCGCAGAGGTCAGGACACCGCGGCCTTGCGCCAGCATCTGGGCGTGATTTTCGAGCCTCTGGTCGAGTTCGGCGCGGGTTTGCTCGACGCGCGCCAGATCCTCCTGCAGGATGCTCGACAGGTAGTTGCGGCCTTCCGCGAGCTTGACCGCATGGGCGCCAACGGTCTCGTCGAGCGCGGTGCGGGCCTCGGCCAGGCTGGCAAGGTCCGTATCGAGCGCGGTCGAGATGAGCTGACGGCCGCCTTCGAGGCGCTGGGAGAATTCGTTCGCGCGGTTCTCGAGCATGGTCGAGGTCGACATGACGAGTTCGGCGAGATCGGCGCCGATACGCGACTTGGTTTCCTCGATGACGCCGGCCATACCCTCCCGGCCGGCGCTGAAGGCGCCCGCAATCTCCCGGGCGCGCTCAACGAGGGTTTCGTTGATCTGGCGGGCCCGCGCCTCGAGCGCGGCATTGAGCGTGGCGGTCCCCTGGTCCAGCGCCTGGACCCGGGTCTCGAACTCGCTGATCAGCGACTGCCCGCGCTCGGCCAATGTCCGCTCTATGCCGGCAAGGCGCGAATCGAACTCTTCCGCCAGCGTGCGGGACTTGCCGCCGAGGAGGGACACCATGTCCGAGGTGCGGCTGTCGAGCATGTCGGAGAGCGCCCGCGAAGCTTCGTCGGTGCGGTCCGTAAGGCTGGCGATCCGCGTGTCGAGGAGGCTGGCGAATGCTTCGCCCGAGGTGATGATCCGGTCGGAGATCGTGTCCATCCGCTCGTCGATCGCGCCATAGATGGCGCGACCGCTGTCGTTGATCCGATTGACCAGCGTTTCGCCTGAACCGGAAATCATCGAGGTGAGGCGGTTCGACGCCTCGGCGACGCTGTCGTGGATGATCGTGCTCGACGAGGTGAGCTGCTCCTTCAGCAGTTCGTGAGCGCCGGAAATCGAGGCACGCACACGCTCGGCATGCGTGATCACGGCTTCGCGCTCGCTGCCCAGCCCGTCGACGAGGGAGCGGATTCGCATCTCGTTTTCGGTATAGGCCCGCTCGAGTTCGTTGACCTCGGTATGGACCAGTGTCTCAAGTTCGACCGCGCGGGCGAGGGTGCGTTCGATGCCTTCGCCCATTGCCTGAACTTCCCGGCGGACGGCCTGGCTGACCTTGCGGACGCGGTCTTCGGCCAGGTTTTCCGGCTCAGTCAGGCGGAATGCCGCCTCGGCCATCGACTGCGCTGCAAGTCGCATTTCCTGCGCGCGGCGCATCATCGCGGCGAAAGCCCAGAACAGAAGCAGCGGCACGACGATCGCGATGGCAAGCGCGATGACCTGCGGCATTGCGAGAAGCTGCTGCGCGGTACGGATCGCCCAGATCTGCGGCGCGTAGAGAAGATGACCAAGCGCCAGCCCGCCCGCGACCCATGCGACGCTGAGCAGTGCCATGAAGACGGAAATCGAGCGCGACGATCCGCGCGCCTGCGACTGTTGAACGGACGAATAGTCGCGCAGGCGGTCGTCATTGGCCGGCTGGAAGGAGATCGGTGCCGAAGCCGTCGACGCGGCGGGGGTCTCGACCGGACGAAGCGGCTCGCCCTTCCTGGCGGACCCGGCATTGGCAGGCGAGGGCGCCGCGGGCGTGCTCGCCGCGGTCTTTGAGGCCGTTCTGGCGGCCGTCGCCGGCGCGGCAGCGGGCGTTTTGGTCGCCTGGGTCGCGACCTGAGCGGTTGTGGAAACGGCGTCGCCGCGACTTTCCTTGACGAGGTCGTCGGCGGCTTGGGATATCTGGGCCTCGAGCTCGTCCATTGATGAGGAGAAGTCGATATCCTCGCCGCTGAGGTCGAATTCGAGCGCCTTTTCCAGTTCCTTGTCCACGTCGCGGTCGATGGGAGACGTGGTGTTTGGTTTACGCGCCATGCAGCTACAACCCTCTACTAAGTGCGCGACCCAAACCGTTTCCGGCTCCCCGTAGCCCGCGCGCAACGCGAAATTACCCGTGTGCGCATCGTAATGGCACGACCCCGTAATTGGAACCTGCATTCCCACCCATGTGTAAAACTTTAAAGATAGGGTTAACGACGCGACCGATATGGAAAAATCGCCGCTGCTGCTCCGGCGCTATCGAGTGCCGTCGTTAACGGCTTGTTGGTTGGCCGTCGCCTAAGCATGTTCCGTCAGAGGACAGCGGGAACAGGCACATGGGGCAAGCGAATCTTCAGACGGTAGCCTATGCCAGTCCCGGTGGAGAGGCATGCCCGCCGTCGCGAACACGTCCGGTCGATCTCGTACATCTCGCACGCCAGACCCTTGGCGACCGGGATCTCGAGCGCGAGGTCCTGGCGCTTTTCGTCCAGCAGGCGACGATGGTTCGGGAGCGGATTTCAGCCGCCAACGCCTCGGAACGAAAATTTCTCGCGCATGGCCTGCGGGGTTCGGCCGCCGGCATCGGAGCGTTCGCGGTCGCCAAGACGGCGTCCGAAATCGAGCATGACCCCGACGCCGATTCGCTGCTGCTGCATCTGGCCGCCCGCATCGACGAAGTGAGGGATTTCATCGCGTCGATCAGCCGCTAATTCTCGCGGTTGACTCGGCCTGCGGAGTGACTATCTCCGCGCAGACGCAGGTTCCGGGGCCGATTTCATGACAAAGCTGACCTATATCGCCTTCGACGGCACACAGTTCGACGTCGAGGCCGAAAACGGCTCCACCGTGATGGAGAACGCGATCCGCAATGCGGTGCCGGGTATCGAAGCCGAGTGCGGTGGAGCCTGCGCCTGCGCGACCTGCCACGTCTATGTCGACGAAGCCTGGACCGACGAGGTCGGCGAGCCGGAGGCGATGGAGGAAGACATGCTCGACTTCGCCTACGAGGTTCAGCCCAATTCCCGCCTGTCCTGCCAGATCAAGGTCAGGGATGCGCTCGACGGCCTGGTCGTAAGGATACCTGAACGCCAGGCTTAGTCGCTCGGCGTCCGGATCGTGCGACCGCATTCGCCGCGATCTACGAAGAGACGCCCTTTGCCGGCGGCGAGGGACGTCGCAGCCAACGGAGCAGCAGCAGCAAGGCAACGATCGCCAGTCCCGTCGACAGGCCGATCCAGATGCCGATGCCGCCGAAGCCGAACCGGAATGCGAGAAGCGCGCCGAGCGGCAAGCCGATGCCCCAGTAACCTATTCCGGCGAAGACCATTGGCACGGCCGTGTCGTGCACGCCGCGCAGCATGCCGCTGCCGACGGCCTGGGCACCGTCGACGATCTGGAAGAGCGCCGCATAGGCGAGGAACGACACACCGAGCGACAGCACGACCGCGTTTGCAGGATCGTCGAGGTCGAGAAAGGCTCCAATAAGCTGCCGGGGAAAGGTGAACATCGTCAGCGCCATGGTGGACATGAAGGCGATCGAAAGCAGATAGGCCGTCCAACCGGCGCGGGCCACGGCGTCCGCGTCGCCTGCACCCCAGGCCCGCCCGACGCGCACGGTGACGGCCTGACCCAGCCCGAGCGGCACCATGAAGCTGATCGAGGCGATCTGGAGGGCAATCGCGTGGGCCGCAAGAGACGGGGCGTCGATCAGTCCCATCATGAAAGCCGCCGCGTTGAAGATCGTGACTTCGAAAGCGACCATCGCGGCGATCGGCAGGCCGAGCTTCCACAAGGCGCGGAAACGCGGCCAGTCGGCACGCCAGAAGCGGCCGAACAGGCTGTAGCGGCGGAACGTGCGGTCGATCGAGACGACCGCGGCCAGTCCGCCGAACATCAGAAGGTTCGACAAGGTGGTGGCCAGCCCCGAGCCGACGATGCCCATGGCGGGGAACCCGAGATTGCCGAACATCAGGCACCAGTTGGCCAGCACGTTGAAGCCGACGGCCACGAAGACGATCGCGAGAGCCCAGCCCGGCCTTTCCAGTGCGGAGATGAACGATCGCAGTACGATATAGCCATAGAAGGGGAGGATGCCCCACATCAGCGTCCGCATGTAGCGGCCGGCCACGTCCGACAGGTCCGGCTGTTGCCCCATCGCGAGCAGGATGCTTTCGGCATGCCAGAGCACCGCCCACATCGGCACGCAAATGGCGATCGCGGTCCACAGCCCCTGTCGGACCGTGCGACGGATATCCCGCACCGAATAGCGATGGCGGCCGAGCTCGCTCGCCATCATCGGCGACGTCGCCAGCATCAGACCGAGCCCGAACATCAGCGGCGCGAAATAGAGGTTGGTGCCGAGCGCGCCCGCGGCGACGATGTCGGCGCCGAGACGTCCCATCATCATAACGTCGGTAGCCGTCATCGCCGTTTGGGCGACATTGGTGAGGACCATCGGCCAGGCGAGCCCGACGGTGGCGCGAATCTCCTCTATCCACGCGGCGCGTGTCGCGCGGCCTTCCAGCGCTGAGACTGACATTTCGATCGGTCCAAATGGGACGAGACGCGGCCCAGCGAGGGTATCAACCCGTTCCGGACGGACTTTTCAGCCACGGCGTTTCGGCAACAGAGCGTTGTTTCCGATAAAGCGTGCGCAATTGCAAGGAAGACGCACTGGTCCAACCGTCGTCCGGCGGGGACGACTTCAGTTCCTGATCCGGCCGGCTTCGATCTGTTCGATCCGGTAGCGGATAAGACGATCCATCCGGTCGGAGAAATTGATGCGCTCGATCCGGTCGAAACGCTCCTGGGCGGTATCGTGCGCGACGAGCAGCCTGCGGATCGTCTCCTGCGCCTTGTCGGCGGCGATTGCGCAGGTCTTCTGGGTCGGCAGGGCCAAGAGGGCATCCTCCATCTGGCGGGCATAGTCGCGCGCGATGCTCACGTGGCTCTCCTCATGCCGCTTGATGTCGCCGACGAGCGCGCCCCAGATCAGCCTCGTGTCTTCCGCTGCCGCGGCCGGACGCGACCAGCGCGGCAGGGTGATCTTCGCCTTGACCGAGACGCTGGCCTTCGACACGCGGCATTTGCCCGCGCCGCCGTCATAGTCGAGGCGATTGACGAACTGCATCTCGGTCGCTCCGGGATGGCGCCGACCGGTGCTTTTGACGGTCGGTCCGCGAGACGTGAGTTCGTCCTGAAGCTCCGGCAGGGTGGCGCCACCTATCCGGAAGTAACTGTACGAGCGCGACACGCTCGCCGCGTCCGCGATGCCGAGGCAAAGGGCGCTCGATAAGACAAAAGTGGCGATCGAGAGGGTCAGCGAGGTCATTGCCGAACCATGCTTCAGCCGGCCGAGAACGGCAATCCCGGTTTACCCAGTGTGCTCACGAGTTCGTGTGGAGCTCGTTGCATTGCCCCGCCCATAAGCGCAGACACGAACCTCGAACCGTAGCTTGGAAAACATGGCATATAGAATCTGGTCGCTTGCCCACGGTCGGCAGATCGCCCTCGGCCCGACCGCCGTCGTCATGGGCATCGTCAATGTCACGCCGGACAGTTTTTCCGACGGCGGCAAGGCCGCGGCGACGGACGCCGCGGTCCAGCATGCCCTCCAGTTGCGGTCCGCCGGTGCCGAGATCGTCGACATCGGAGGCGAATCGACACGGCCCGGGGCGGAGCCCGTTACCGCCCTCGAAGAGCAGCGCCGAGTGATTCCGGTCGTCTCGGAACTCGCCAGGAATCCCGAATTGATCATATCGGTCGATACCTATCGCGCGGAAACCGCCCGGATGGCGATCGAAGCGGGAGCCCATATCGTCAACGATATCTGGGGGCTGCAAGGCGAGGAGGATATCGCCCGACTGGCCGCGGAGAGGGGGTGCGGGCTCGTGGCGATGCACAATGGCCGGGGTCGCCACAAGCTCCCAGATCCGATCGACGATCAATTCTCCTTCTTCCGCCATTCGATCGACATCGCCCGGGCAGTTGGCGTGGCGGATGGAGCCCTCGTTCTCGATCCGGGATTCGGCTTTGCAAAGGATCCCGACGAGAATATCGAGATCATCGGCCGGTTCGGCGATCTCCTGAGGTTGGGGTATCCGATGCTGGTCGGCACGTCGCGCAAGCGGTTCCTTGGTCATGTCACCGGCCGCCCGGTCGGCCAGCGCGACACGGCGACCGCGGCCTCAAGCGCCATATTGCGGCTGCGCGGAGCGTCCATCTTCAGAGTGCATGACGTCGCTGCTTCCGTCGACGCGCTGAAGCTGGCCGATGCGATCCTGAAGTGCGAGGGAGGGCTCCAAAGGTCATGAGCTATGTGATCCGGCTTAAGAATTGCGCCTTCTTCGCGCGCCACGGAGTCCACGACGAGGAGGAGCGCATGGGACAGCGATTCTACGTCGACGCGGAGTTGACCGTCGATGCCGTAGGTGCGCTCGAAGAGGATCGGATCGGGGAGACCGTCGACTATGGTTTGGCTTTCGGCCTCATCGAGGAGATCGTCACCGGCCGTCGCAGATTCCTGATCGAGGCGCTGGCACATGAGGTCGGCAGGTCGCTCTGCAGCCGGTTTCCGATGATCAGCCGGGCAGTTGTGACCGTCCGGAAGCCGAATGCGCCGGTCAACGGAGTGCTGGATCACGTCGAGGTGACCGTTGCCTGGCCCCGTTGATGAAGTGGTGGCTTATCTCGGTCTTGGCGGCAATATTGGCGACCCCAGGACGGCGATGGCCAACGCCCTGCGCGCGATCGATGCCGACCGAAGGACCGACGTCGTCAAGGTGTCCTCGCTCTACCTTACTCCACCCTGGGGCAAGCTGGACCAGCCGCCGTTTCAAAACGCCGTGGCGGAAGTGCGGACCCGACGCTCGCCGAGGGCACTTCTCGACTTGTGCCTCGATACGGAGATCCAGCTTAAAAGGGTGCGTGGCGAACGGTTTGGGCCACGGCTGATCGACATCGACGTGCTGCTCTATGGGACGCGGTCGGTAAAGGAGAACGGGTTGGAAATCCCGCACCCGCGGATGTTCCTGCGCGCCTTTGTTCTTGTGCCGCTGACTGAGATCGCTCCCGGCCTGACAATCGGCAAGGTCAAGGTCGCAAGCTATCTTTCCGGGCTCGACGCGAATGGCATCGACAAGCTGACCGCGGACGGAACCTGGTGGAAAGGGTGACTACTCGGAAGCGACCGTCGCCACAGGCGCGTCACCGGTCCGCTTTAAGTCCATCGCGATGACCCGGACCATCTGGCGGTCGACCTTGACGGATACGCTGACGTTCATCGAATCCTTGTTCGGCAGGCGAGCGCTCATCGCACCGTTCAACTGGTTGCGCGAGATCGAGAAGGTGACCTTCCTTCCATCGACGCTTCCGGACACGATATCGAGCCCTTCGCCTGCCGCACCGTCGAGGAAGGTCCCGCGGTAGCCGCGACCCTTGCGCTCGACCGTCGCCGACATGCGCTGCGAGAAGACGCCGACGCGGCATGAACCGTCGAGCTTCATTCCGACCTTGCCGGTCGGCGATGAACCGTTCAGCCGGCAGGTGAACTTCGTGCCCTTGTATTTGCCTGCGACGATCTCGCCCGGTCCAGTCCACACGCCCTGAACCGAACGGAAGAACTGTTCGTCGCTGTCCGCGGCATACCCGGCCGGGGGCGAAGCGAGCACCGGCAGGGCGGCCGCGAGCGAAAGAATGGCAGTTCGGTTCACGCGCATGATGTCGGGTCCGGCGGTTCTCAGGGGCAGGGTCGACCGGAGCATGGCCGCGATTGGTTAATGCTTCGTCACCCGCCCTTTAGCTCTTAGCATGCGCGACGCGGCCGCGCGAGGCAAGTTCAAACCTCTTCGCCCGCCCCGGCCTCGCGCTTGCGGGAGGTGAATGTGGCAAGTGCGGAGGCGAAATCGCCCATACCGGGGCGCTTCACTGCATCGAACGGGAAGGGGCGGGCGGCCTCCATCGCGGCGATGCCGATTCGCACCGTCATCATTCCGTTGACCACGCCTTCGCCGAGCTTCGCCGAGATGCGGGCTGCAAGCCCGTGCCCGACCAGCTGCTGGATGACGCTGTCGCCGGCCGCGATCGAGCCGGTGACGGCGAGGTGGGCCAGAACGCTGCGGGTCAGCCTGAAGAAGCCGAGAGTGCCGGGCCGGCCACCGTACAGTTCCGACATTCGCCGCACCAGCCGGCCGGCTTCCCACAGGACATAGCCCAGGTCCACGAGCGCCCGCGGGCTGACGGCGGTGACGATCGACACCCGCTTGGCGGCGTCGAGAATGAGGTCTTTGGCCTTCTCGTCCAGCGGGGCCAGGATTTCAGCCTCGGCATAGCGCAGGAAGTCGGCGCCATCGATGATCTCGCCTTTCAGATCGACCACGGCCCGGCGTCCGGCCGCCGTCTCGGGCTTCTTGCCGACGAGCACGACCAGGTCGGCAACCGCGGCGCGCGCCGACTTGCTATCATCGGCGCGCGACGCCTGCTCGGCCCGTGCGCGAAGTGCTTCGACGGATACGAGGCGTGCGAGCGCATAGAGTTCGCGCACGAGGATCGCCAGGAACGTGACCAGCACGGTGCCGGCTAGCGCGATACCCAGCCAGCCCAGCCATTCGCTTCGGCCGAAAAGGTCCCGAATGAGCCGTTCCGCCCAGAGGGCGGCGGCCAGCGAAAGCAACGTACCGAGTGCACCGAAGAAGAGAGCGCCGAGGCGCGACGGCGGCCTCGGCTTCAGCGGCGCCGGCGGCGCGAGCGCGTCCAGGCCATCCTGCTCGAAGACGTCGATCTCCGCCGGTACGACGAGAACCGCCTCCTCCTTGCGGACCGCGCGTGGCTTGCGGACAGGCTCAGGCTCCGGGCCCGCGGCCTGCGGTTCCGGCGTGAGCCGGAAGGATGCCGGCTGGCGTGGTTGCGTCATGCCAATGCGTCTCCGACGAGGAACTGAAGGGCACGGTCGAGGCGAATATGCGGGAGCGACAAGGTTAGGCCGTCCGCCGTCCGCTCGAGCTTCGGGGGACGGAAACGAACGAAACGGATGGCGGTCCTTTCACCCCTGTCCTTGAACACCGACTCCGGCTTCTTGGGCAGGTCCCCGGGGAAGATGGCCGTCTCCGTATCGCCGTCGAACGTCTCGTCGCCAATGGTCTCGCCCTTGAGCGGCGTGCCGATGATGACGGGAAGCGTCTCGCCGCGCTGCTTCACCGTGCCCTCGCGCGTTGCCCGGATCGCCGCCATGGCGAGGACATCCACTTTCGCGCCGGTTAGGTCGGCGCGCTGAACGGCCCGCTCGGCGAGACGGCGGACGATCGCCTGCAGTCGGTCGTGGCTTTCGTGATGGATGTGGTCGGCCTTGGTCGCGGCGATCAGGATGCGGTCGATCCGCCGGGCGAAGAGGCCGGTGAGGAAATTCGTCGATCCGGGCCGGAAGCAGGCGAGAATCTCCGTCAGCGCGCGCTCGAGATCGGCGACCGCCCCGCTGCCGGCGTTCAACGCCTGCATGGCGTCGATCAGAACGATCTGCCGGTCGAGCCTGGTGATGTGTTCGCGAAAGAACGGTTTCACCACATGCGTCTTATAGGCCTCGTAGCGCCGCTGCATCATCGCATGCAGCGAACCGTGGCGGGGCTTCGCGCCAGTCACGCCGGGCAGCGGAGCGAAGGTCAGGGCAGGCGAGCCTTCCAGGTCGCCAGGCATGAGGAACCGGCCGGGTGGCAAGGTCGACAGCGCCCGGCTGTCCGCCTTGCAGGCCTTGAGATAGGCGGTAAAGCTCTCGGCGAGCCGCCGCGCCGTCATCTCGTCGGCCTCCGCAGCTGGGTCGACGGCCTTCGCCTCCCGCCGCCAGGCATCGGAGAGGTCGGCTCGCACATCGAGGGCGGCGAGGTCGAAGGAATCCCTCGAAAACTGCTCGAAATCCTTGCCGAGGAGCGGAAGGTCGAGGAGCCATTCGCCCGGGTAGTCGACGATGTCGATGGACAAGCGGCCAGCCGCGAACGTCCGGCGCCAGGCGGAAGCCGATTCGAACTCGACGGTCAGTCGCAACTCGGAGATGGCCCGGGTCGAATCCGGCCACACGCGATCCGACAGCAGCGCCGCGACATGATCCTCGTACTGGAAACGCGGCACCGCGTCGTCCGGCTGGTGTTCAAGAAATGCTTTCGTCAGCCTTCCCGACTTGCGCGCGTCGAACAGGGGCAGGCGACCGCCATGGATGAGATTGTGTACGAGCGCGGTGATGAAGACCGTCTTGCCGGCGCGGGACAGGCCGGTCACGCCGAGCCGCAGCGAAGGGCTGGCCAATCCAGTCAGCCGCCCAGCAAGGGTGTCGAGCGCGATGCGCGCCTCGTCCGTCAGAGTTGTATGCGACGCCAATGCGATTGCCTCGTCATGCCCCGCCTACGAGGCGCTGCTTTCCGATATAGGCAAGGCTGACGGGCATTGGAATGGCTCCGACGGGAGTACTGCCCTTCATGCGATCGGGGTATAAAACGCTTCGAGAAACCCGCGGGATGGCGCGACTACACCAAATCCGCCGTCGAAATCGATCACGGCCAGCCCGCAGGTCGGAAAGCCGTTCGCCCTTGCACCGGTGGCCTCGTCCCGGCCGTCGCGCGCGAGGGCAAAGCAGACATCTTCAATCATCGGATTGTGGCCGACGATCAGCAAGGAGTCGACCGCGTCGTTGTCGCGTATGAAGTTCAGATACCCGGTGGCGTCGGTGATGTAGAGCTGGTCGGTGACGATCGTGTCCGTCACGGGAACGTGCCGCATGACAGCGTCCCAGGTCTCGCGCGCCCGCCTTGCTGACGAACAAATCACCCGTTCCGGGACGACGCCTTCGCGCGCCATCACCGCGCCCATCGCGTCGGCGTCGGCGCGGCCGGTCGCGTCGAGCGGCCGGTCGAAGTCGCGCATGCCGGGCTCGGCCCAGGCCGCGCGGGCATGGCGCAACAGAAGAAGACGACTCATTCCCGCACTCCCCTCGTTCCCGCCGGCCCCTCGGCGTATGCTTGCCCCTTCGTCTAGTGAATGGCGTGATATCGCGCAATCCGTCTGGAGCCGACCCGACGCGGCCCGCGCGAACAGAGACGAAAGTCGTAATCAAAACAGATTGTTGCCGAGATGGCCGAGATTTCCGCGGATTGCGGCGAAATGCGCCGGACGCCGATGTTCAACTGGCGTGACTTTTGCGTGAGAGGCTTTGCCTTTCCGCTTGTGCGGTCCCGGGACGACGAATATATAGGCGCCCGGGGTAGCTGTTCTGGGGTGACTCGATGAGCCTGATCACTGAACTCAACTATGTGCCCACTGACGATGAGCCGTTCATGAACGATCGTCAGAAGGCCTACTTCCGCTCCAAACTGATCACGTGGAAGGGAGATATCCTCAGAGAGGCCCGCGAGACCCTCGAAGTCCTCCAGCAGGAGAACGCGAACCATCCCGACCTCGCCGACAGGGCGTCATCGGAAACGGATCGCGCCATCGAGCTGCGTGCGCGCGACCGCCAGCGGAAGTTGATCGCCAAGATCGACGCCGCCTTGCAGAGGCTCGACGAAGGGACGTACGGCTATTGCGAGGAGACCGGCGAGCCGATTTCTCTCAAGCGTCTCGATGCACGTCCGATCGCGACTCTGTCGATCGAGGCGCAGGAACGCCACGAGCGCCGCGAGAAGGTCTATCGCGACGACTGAACGGCGCAGTCGTTGCGATCGGAACGATGGTTCGGTCGCGCGAGGAAATCTTATTTTCTTTTGGATATTTCACCGAGCAGCTTGTTCATCTGCTCGTCAAGCGACGCGTCCGGCCTTGCCGGCCCCGCATTCTTGCCTTGGCCGGACAGAGGCGCCTCCTGTTGAAGGGATACTGACAGTTCCTTCATGAGCGCGTCGTCGAGCGCGTTCACCTGCGGCATCCGCGGCGCGGCCGGCTTCGATGGATCGAAATGCCGGGGAGCCTGCGCCGATGCACCCGGCTTCATCGCGGCAGGCGGCGGCGGCGGGGCGGGCATCGGCATCGCCGGACGCGGCAGGGTAACATTCGGCGGAGGAAAAGCGGGCCGTGCGGGCACGACCGGTTCGACCGGACGGGGCGGCTCCGCCGGACGAGGGGAAGCCTGCGTCGGTCTGATCTGGGCCCGGGCACGAGCGAGTTCGGGCGAGGTCTGGGCGGCATCGACCGCGGTCTCGTGATGATGTTCGGTTGGCCGCGCGGCGCGGGCGGCGATGCGGATGTCACGCTCGATCACCACGTCCGTCGGCCCGCCGATCAGCACGAGGTGTTCGACATCGTCGCGCCGAACCAGGACAAGCCTGCGCCGGCTGTCGATCGGCGCGGCATCCATGACGGCGAGGCGCGTCCTGCGATTGCGTCCGCCTGCCACGAATGTGCCGCCGCCGAAGCCCCGAATCAGCCGAATCAGGCCGAGCACGACGATGAGAAGCAGCAATGCAAACGCGATCCACAGGATGGCGTTGGCATAGCCTTCAGGCAGCGCGCTCTGAATCGTCTCAATCACATCCATGCCCGGAACTCCCGCCGCTTCGACAATCTATGCACCCCTCGGACGCCGCCGCAAGGTCGCAGTTTCGGCTCGGAAAAAGCGCAGCTTCACGGGCAGGGCCTTTCCGGCGGTACCAGAATATGATTCAAGCGGCTATGCGGGGCGCGAAGGCGTCGTCGGGGGCGCACGAGGCTGGGGACGAATGGCCAAAGAGACAAGCCGTGACTTCTATCCGGCTCCGGTCGTCGATCAGAATTCCCGGCCCGGAGCGATCACGCGGCTGATCGTCTTTGCCGTCGTGCTCATCCCGCTCGCGGTCGTCTTCCTGACGTTCCGCGAAAGGTTGGGCGATCCCTTTCTGATCGGCATGCTCGGCATGCTGGCCATGATCGGCGTCGGCTACCTGTTTTTGACCGCGATCGGTTTCGTCCAGTTCGCTCCCCGCTCGACCAATGACGAACTCTCGAAAGCATTCGTGGATTCGATGCGTCAGGGCCTCATCGTCACGGATGGACGCGGCCGCATCATCTATGCCAACCGTGCCTATGCCGACATGACGGGGGCCGCGGCTCCGGCGGATATCAAAACGGTCGAGGCCTTGCTTTCCGACAATCCCGAAGCGGGAGCGACGATCGTTAGCCTCGCTTCCCAATTGAAGGACGGGCGGGATGGCGACGGCGAATTCAGGCTGTCCCAGGCGATCCGCCCCGGATCGGACCCGGGCGCGCGGTGGTACAGAGTACGGGCGCGGACGTTCAACATGCGCTCCCGCCGCCAGCCGCTCTATGCCTGGCAATTGTCGGACATCTCCGCTGAGCGGGCCGAGCAGGAGCGCTTCTTCCAGGACCTCCAGCAGGCGATCGACCATCTCGACCACGCGCCCGCGGGCTTCTTCTCCGCCGATGCCGCCGGCCGCGTCACCTATATCAACGCGACGCTGGCGGAATGGCTGGGGATCGATCTCGCCGGTTTCGTGCCGGGCGCCGTAACCTTGCCGGAAATCATCGCGGGCGACGGGATGGCGCTGGTGCGGGCGGTGAAGGCGGAGCCCGGCGCGACCCGCAACGCCGTCATCGATCTCGACCTCGCCACCAGCAAGGGCGAGGCCTTGCCCGTCCGCTTCATGCATCGCGTGACCGCTAGTCGGGAGGGCGTGCAGGGCGCCACGAGGACCATCGTCCTCAACCGGACGCAGGGCGAGGATTCCTCGGCCGATCTGCGGGCATCGGAAGTCCGCTTCACCCGCTTCTTCAATTCGACGCCGATGGCGATCGCGGGTGTCGACGCGAATGGGCGGATCCTGCGGACGAACGCGCCGTTCCTGATGCTGTTCTCCAGCGTCGTCGACCAGGCCGCCGTCGACCGCCGCGCGCGGCTCGATACGGTCATTCACCCGCGTGACCGCGATGCCTTCGCTGCGGCAATCGAGAAGGCGAAGCTGCTGCAGGCCGACATCGCGCCGATCGACACTGTCCTGCCGGACAATGAGGAGCGCCATATGCGCTTCTACGTCAGCGCGGTCGCGGACGGGGGGGGAACCCAGGGCGCCGAGGAAGCTGCCATCGTCTACGCGGTGGAGACGACGGAGCAGAAGGCCCTCGAGGCGCAGATGGCCCAAGGCCAGAAGATGCAGGCCGTCGGGCAGCTCGCCGGCGGCATCGCGCACGACTTCAACAACGTGCTCACCGCCATCATCATGGCGTCCGACCTGCTTCTGACCAACCACAGGCCGTCCGATCCGTCCTTCCCGGACATCATGAACATCAAGCAGAATGCCAACCGCGCCGCCTCGCTGGTGCGCCAGCTGCTCGCCTTCTCGCGTCGCCAGACGCTGCGGCCCGAGGTGCTCAATCTGACGGACGTCCTGGCCGATGTACGCATGCTCCTGACGCGCCTCGTCGGCAGCAATGTTCGGCTCAAGATCGACCACGGAAGGGATCTCTGGCCGGTGCGGGCGGATCTGGGCCAATTCGAGCAGGTGATCGTCAATCTTGCCGTCAATGCGCGCGACGCCATGCCCGACGGCGGCGACGTCACGATCAGAAGCCGGAACATTGCCTCCGGCGAATCCGCCGAGTTCGGCTATCGCGAACTCGCCGCCGGCGACTACGTGCTGGTCGAGGTCGAGGATACCGGAACCGGCATTGCGCCCGAGGTGCTGAAGAAGATCTTCGAGCCGTTCTTCACCACCAAGGAGGTGGGGAAGGGCACCGGTCTCGGCCTGTCGATGGTTTACGGCATCATCAAGCAGACGGGCGGCTATATCTTCTGCGATTCGGAGGTCGGCAAGGGTTCGGTCTTCCGCATCTTCCTGCCGCGCTATGTCCCCGGCTCGGCCGTCGCCGAGCAATCGGCCGGCGACACCAAGGCTGACGCCAGGACGGCCACTCCGGCCGCCAAGGCCGACGTATCGAAGGACCTGTCCGGCTCGGCGACCGTTCTTCTGGTCGAGGATGAGGATGCCGTCCGCATGGGCGGCGTGCGCGCCCTGAGGTCCCGCGGCTACGAGGTGCACGAGGCCTCGTCGGGCGTCGAGGCGCTGGAAATCTACGAGGCGCTGGAGGGTAAGATCGACATCGTCGTGTCCGACGTGGTGATGCCCGAGATGGACGGTCCGACGCTGCTCGGCGAACTGCGCAAGCGTAATCCCGATATCAAGTTCGTCTTCGTCTCGGGCTACGCCGAGGATGCATTCGCGCGAAACCTGCCGGAAGACGCCAAGTTCGGCTTCCTGCCAAAGCCGTTCTCGCTGAAGCAGCTTGCGACGGTCGTGAAAGACATCCTCGCGCAGTAGTCAGCTTCCTGCCTAAATGATGATCAACCTAAAATGTTGCTCATTTTTTAAGCACGTCCTCGGCGCCGATGCGTAAATCTTCGTCACCAGAGTGTTAACCCGTCGCGAGGTGAGGGTGGCCGATGCGGGGCTTCCGGAGCGGAACTTGCTGAAAACGTGACTCCGATGCGGGGAAACTTCCCTCAGGCGCATCTGGCATGGCCGTTGCATGCACTCTTGCGGTGCAACAGCCCATCGCCGGAGGTTTCAAAACATGAGGGGTTACAACTTGCCATTCAACGGACTGATCAAAGCAGGCGCATTTGCCGCGGGCATGCTCGCGGCGTCTTCCGTCTTCGCCCAGGAAGACACCATCAAGGTCGGCGTCCTGCATTCGCTGTCAGGCACGATGGCCATTTCCGAGACGACGCTGAAGGACACGATGCTGTTCCTCATCGACGAGCAGAACAAGAAGGGTGGACTGCTCGGCAAGAAGCTCGAAGCCGTCGTCGTCGACCCTGCCTCCGACTGGCCGCTCTTCGCCGAGAAGGCGCGCGAGCTGATCTCGGTGAACAAGGTCTCGGCGGTGTTCGGCTGCTGGACCTCGGTGTCCCGCAAGTCGGTGCTGCCGGTCTTCGAAGAGCTGAACAACATCCTCTTCTACCCCGTGCAGTACGAGGGCGAAGAGAGCCAGCGGAACGTGTTCTACACCGGCGCCGCGCCGAACCAGCAGGCGATCCCGGCCGTCGACTATCTGATGAACGAAGAAGGCGTCGAGCGCTGGGTGCTGGCCGGCACCGACTACGTCTATCCGCGCACGACCAACAAGATCCTTGAAGCCTATCTCCAGGCGAAAGGCGTGGCCGCCGAGGACATCATGATCAACTATACGCCGTTCGGTCATTCCGACTGGCAGACGATCGTGTCCGACATCAAAAAGTTCGGCTCGGCCGGCAAGAAGACGGCGGTCGTCTCGACGATCAACGGCGATGCCAACGTCCCGTTCTACAAGGAACTCGGCAATGCCGGCATCAAGGCGGAGGACATCCCGGTCGTGGCCTTCTCGGTCGGCGAAGAGGAACTCGCCGGTCTGGACACCGCCCCGCTCGTCGGCCATCTGACGGCCTGGAACTACTTCCAGTCGGTCGACACGCCTGAAAACACCGCCTTCATCGACGCGTGGCGCGCCTTCATCAAGAACGACAAGCGCGTCACCAACGACCCGATGGAGGCCCATGTCATCGGCTTCAACATGTGGGTGAAGGCGGTCGAGAAGGCCGGAACCACCGATCCGGACGCGGTCATCGACGCGCTCATCGGCGTATCCGTCCCGAACCTGACCGGCGGCTTCTCGACCATGATGCCGAACCACCACATCACCAAGCCGGTGCTGATTGGTGAGATCCAGGCCGACGGTCAGATGGAGACGGTGTGGCAGACCTCCGGCCTGGTGGTCGGCGACGAGTGGTCCGACTACCTGCCGGACTCCAAGGACCTGATCTCCGACTGGCGTGCTCCGATGTCGTGCGGAAACTTCAACGTCGCCACCGGCAAGTGCGGCGGCAAGGGCGTCAACTGACCGCCTCAGTCGACTATCGTTCCGGGCGGCACGTCCGCCCGGAACGTCTCTCAACTCCCATCGGCGGTGCAGAATTCATGACGTTTCTCAGGGCGATCGGTCTGGTGCTTGGCTTCCTGGCCACCATGCTCGCCTCGGCGCTCGCCGACGACGCCTCGATACGAGCTACGATCGCCAAATTCGCGACCGCCAAGAATTTTTCCCAGACCGGCGAAATCGTCCGTGAACTCGCCGCCAGCGGCGATGCCCGCGTCGAACGGCTTCTGTCGGCATTGGGCGAAGGCGACGTCGCCGTCCGCAAGATCGATTCAGCGGTCTACATCGTCAAGGAGAAAGGCCAGACGGCCAGCCTGTTCGACCCGCTGACCGGAGAAGCCGCAGGCGAGGAGCCGAAGGCTGCCTACACCAAGGTGAAAGTCAACAATTCGCTGCGCAGGGCCATCCGCGACGCGATCGGCGCGCTGACGCTCGGCGCGGAGGATCCGGCAGTTCGCCTGGCCGCGGCCACGACGATGTTCCTCAATCCCGACGCCGCCAACCTCGATGCGATCGAGGCGGCCATCGCTGCGGAGACGGATGCCGCGGTCAAGGCGAAACTCGAAGATGCCCGCGCCTCGGCCGTGCTCGTCTCCGACCGCCCCGACGCAGAGAAGATGGCCGCGGTCGAACTGCTCGGCGTGCGCGGGGACCGCAACACGCTGTCCTTGCTCACGGCCTACGGGGCAAAGGCAGAAGGCGAACTCAAGACCGCCGTCGACAGCGCTGTCGGCCGCATCCAGGCTTCGCTCGCCTTCTGGCAGGCCGGGCAGAACGTCTGGTACGGCATCTCGCTCGGTTCGGTGCTGCTGCTGGCGGCGATCGGCCTGGCGATCACCTTCGGCGTCATGGGCGTTATCAACATGGCGCATGGCGAGATGGTGATGCTCGGCGCGTACACCACCTTCGTTGTACAGGAAATTATCCGCGCGCAGGCGCCCGGGCTCTTCGACTGGTCGCTGGCGATCGCCTTGCCGCTCGCCTTCCTCGTGTCGGGAGCCGTCGGGCTCGCCATCGAGCGCGGCATAATCCGCTTTCTCTATGGCCGGCCTCTGGAAACGCTGCTCGCGACCTGGGGCGTGTCGCTGATCCTCCAGCAGTCGGTGCGCACCATCTTCGGGCCAACGAACCAGCAGGTCGGCAACCCTTCATGGATGTCGGGCGCCTTCGACCTCGGACAGCTGTCGATCACCTGGAACCGGCTGTGGATCGTGGCCTTCACGCTCGCCGTCTTCGCCATCCTGCTGTTCGTCATGAACCGCACGCCCTGGGGCCTGCACATGCGCGCCGTCACGCAAAACCGGCGCATGGCCGCCTCGATGGGCATACGCACGCCCTGGGTCGATGCCTTCACCTTCGCGTTGGGCTCCGGCATCGCCGGCATTGCCGGGGTGGCGCTCTCGCAGATCGACAACGTCTCGCCGAACCTGGGGCAGGGCTACATCATCGACTCCTTCATGGTCGTCGTCTTCGGTGGCGTCGGCAATCTTTGGGGCACGCTCGTCGGCGCCTTCTCGCTCGGCATCGTCAACAAGTTCCTCGAGCCCTATGCCGGCGCCGTGCTCGGCAAGATCATCGTGCTCGTTCTCATCATCCTGTTTATCCAGAAACGCCCGCGCGGCCTGTTCGCGCTGAAGGGCAGGGCGGTGGAAGCATGATCCTGTCCCGTCTCTTCGCCGACGGCTTCTCGCGCCGGATCGTCATTACCATCCTGTTCCTGCTTGGCATCGCGGTGCTGGTGCCGATCCTGCATCTGGCGGTCCCGCCGGACAGCGCGCTTCATGTGCCCGCCTATGCGGTGGCGCTCGTCGGCAAATACCTGACCTACGCTCTCCTGGCGCTCGCGCTGGATCTGGTGTGGGGCTATTGCGGCATTCTCTCGCTCGGCCACGGCGCGTTTTTCGCCCTCGGCGGCTATGCGATGGGCATGTACCTCATGCGCCAGATCGGCGATCGCGGCGTCTACGGCAATCCCGTCCTTCCCGACTTCATGGTGTTCCTGAACTGGAAGGAACTGCCGTGGTTCTGGTACGGCTTCGACCAGTTCTGGTTCGCGGCGCTGATGGTCATGCTGGTGCCAGGGCTGCTTGCCTTCATCTTCGGCTGGTTCGCCTTCCGCAGTCGCGTCACCGGCGTCTACTTGTCGATCATCACTCAGGCGATGACCTATGCGCTGCTGCTCGCCTTCTTCCGCAACGATATGGGCTTCGGCGGCAACAACGGGCTAACCGATTTCAAGGACATCCTCGGCTTCAACGTCCAGGCGGGCGGAACGCGTTCGGCGCTGTTCGCCGCGAGCGCGGTTGCCCTGGCGCTGGGCGTCGCGCTGACGGCCGCGATCGTCTCGTCGAAATACGGCAAGTTGCTTGTCGCGGTCCGCGACGCTGAGCCGCGAACGCGCTTCCTCGGATGGCGGCCGGAGAACGTGAAGCTGTTCGCCTTCACCGTATCGGCGGTGATGGCGGGCGTGGCGGGCGCACTCTACGTGCCGCAGGTCGGCATCATCAATCCCGGGGAATTCGATCCTGCTAACTCGATCGAAGTGGTGGTATGGACCGCCGTCGGCGGTCGCGGAACGATCGTCGGTCCGATCATCGGGGCGGTGCTGGTCAATCTCGGCAAGACCTATTTCACCGGAGCGCTGCCCGACTACTGGCTGTTTGCCCTTGGCGGCCTGTTCATCTTCGTCACCCTGTTCCTGCCGCGGGGCATCGTCGGCACCTGGGATCACTGGCGCAAGGCCAGCCGGGACAGGCGCGCGGCCACGCAGACGCCCCCCGCCGGCGACGCGCCGGAATCCGCCCCGCGGGCGGCGCCGCGCCAGGCAGCCAACGATGGCCCGGTGATCGGCGCCGCCGAACCTCAGCCGGCGGAGTAGGGACGATGTCGCGCAAGGAAACAATCCTCTACCTCGACGGCGTGTCGGTCTCCTTTGACGGCTTTCGCGCGATCAACAATCTGGCGCTGGTGCTCGGCAAGGGCGAGATGCGGGCGATCATCGGCCCCAACGGCGCCGGCAAGACCACGATGATGGACATCATAACCGGCAAGACCAGGCCGGACACCGGCGACGTCTATTTCAACGGCGACATCGACCTGACTAAGCATGACGAGGCGGAGATCGCCATGATGGGCATCGGCCGCAAGTTCCAGAAGCCGACCGTATTCGAGAGCCACACGGTCGAGGACAATCTGGTCCTGTCGCTCAAGGGTCCGCGATCGATCTTTCCGGCGCTGTTCCATCGTCGGACCGCGCAGGAGACCACGCGCATCGACGAGATTCTCGAGGTGACGCGACTCGGCGCCCGCCGGCACGATCTGGCCGCCAATCTCTCGCACGGCCAGAAGCAATGGCTGGAAATCGGCATGCTGCTCGCGCAGGACCCGAAACTGCTTCTGGTCGATGAGCCGGTGGCCGGCATGACCGACGCCGAGACCGAGGAGACGGCGCGGCTCCTGAAGGAGATCGCCAAGACGCATTCGGTCGTCGTGGTCGAGCACGACATGCATTTCGTCCGCGAACTCGACGTGCGCGTCACCTGCCTGCACGAGGGCTCGGTGCTGTCCGAAGGCACGCTGGACGCCGTGAGCGCCGACGAGCGGGTGATCGAAGTCTATCTGGGGAGATGAGCATGAACTGGCGCATACCCTATTCCATCGAGCCGGCGCCGATCGACGGCGCGCAACTGCTCTGGTCGCTGGTGCGCAGCATGGAAAACCTCCCGCCACTGTTCGCGAACCCCCTCCGTCTGGCGATGCCAGCCTCCCCTGTTCGCGCGGGGGAGGAGGGGGACCAGATCGCCTTGCACAGGACGGAGCCGCGTCATGCTTGAGGTGCGCGACGCGACGCTCCACTACGGCGCGGCGCAGGCCTTGCGGGGCGTCTCGCTGACGGCGTCGGCGGGCAAGATCACCTGCGTGCTCGGTCGCAACGGTGTCGGCAAGACCAGTCTCATGAGATCCATCGTCGGTCATCATCGCTTGACGAGCGGAACGATTGCCTTCGAGGGGAAGGCGCTCGACCGGAGCGCGGCATACGACCGCGCCCGGTCGGGCATCGCTTTCGTGCCGCAGGGACGCGAAGTGTTTCCGCTGCTGACCGTGAAGGAGAACCTGGAAACCGGCTATGCCCCGGTGAAGCGCGGCGACCGCAACGTGCCCGACTACGTGTTCGACCTGTTTCCCGTGCTGAAGGACATGCTCGGCCGCCGCGGCGGTGATCTGTCCGGCGGTCAGCAGCAGCAGCTCGCCATCGGCCGGGCCCTGGTGACGCGGCCCAAGCTGCTCGTGCTCGACGAGCCCACCGAAGGAATCCAGCCGTCGATCATCAAGGACATCGGCCGCGCCATCCGCTTCCTGCGCGACCAGGCCGGCATCGCCATCCTGCTGGTCGAACAATATCTCGACTTCTGCCGCGAACTTGCCGACGAAGTGAACATCATGGATCGCGGCGTCATCGTGCACACCGGTCCGGCCGAGGATCTCGACAAGCCGGAAGTGCGGCGTTTCCTCACGGTCTGAGCCGGGTTTGCCGCCCCGGTAACCGCACCTTAAGCATGACAGGTCCATTCTCGCGGCGACGGCGCAAGTGTGGAGTCGCGGCATGTGGACGAAGCAAAGGAAGAAGCGGCGCAGCGGCGTCCTGATCGTGCCGGCGCTCGCCGCCGTGTTCCTTTCCTATTTCGGCTTCCACGCCTGGCACGGCGAGTTCGGCATCTATTCGAGTTATCAACTGGTCGACCGCAAGGCCGAACTCGAGGCGAAGCTCGCTGCACTGCGCAGCGAGAGACAATCGCTCGAGGCCAGGGTGCTGCTGCTCCAGGACGGCACGATCGAGAAGGACATGCTCGACGAGCAGGCGCGCCGCGCGCTCAACCTGACCGCCGAGGACGAGGTAACGATCATCCGGTCCGGCCAGAAAGTGCATTAACTGATTTTCAGTTAAATCCAGAATAAGTCAGTTGATTCAATCTGTTCGTCTCATGTCTGCCATGCATTTTTAGCCATGGCCGAAAGCAACACTCCATGCTAGGTTTTTTAGGCAATGGGAGGTGCCGCGAAGGTGCTTCCGCATGTCCGTCAAGAGACAGCAACAGGGAGTGACCGATGGCCGTGGCTGCCCGCAAAGCCCCCGCGAAATCGAAATCCGACGCCGGCCTGCCTCAGTTGAAGGCGCCGAAGCCGGCGGAGTTCGGCAAGGAGGACGAGCTTCGCGCCTATCGCGACATGCTGCTCATCCGCCGTTTCGAGGAGAAGGCGGGCCAGCTCTACGGCATGGGCTTCATCGGCGGCTTCTGCCACCTCTATATCGGCCAGGAGGCGGTGGTCACCGGCCTCAAGATGGCGCTCGTCGACGGCGACCAGATGATCACCGCCTATCGCGACCACGGCCACATGCTGGCGATGGACCTGTCGCCGCGCGGCGTGATGGCCGAGCTGACCGGCCGCCGCGGCGGGCTGTCCAAGGGCAAGGGCGGCTCGATGCACATGTTCTCCAAGGAGAAGAATTTCTATGGCGGCCACGGCATCGTCGGTGCCCAGGTGTCGCTCGGCACCGGTCTCGCCTTCGCCAACAAGTATCGTGACAACGGCAATGTCTGCTTGACCTTCTTCGGCGACGGCGCGGCCAATCAGGGCCAGGTCTACGAGAGCTTCAACATGGCTTCGCTGTGGAAGCTGCCGGTGATCTATGTCATCGAGAACAACCGCTACGCGATGGGCACGGCCGTCCACCGTTCGTCGGCCGAGACGGATTTCTCGCATCGCGGCATCTCCTTCCGCATCCCCGGCATCCAGGTCGACGGCATGGACGTGCGGGCGGTGAAGTCGGCCGCCGATCTCGCCACCGACTGGTGCCGTTCGGGCAAGGGGCCGATCATTCTCGAGATGCAGACCTACCGCTATCGCGGCCACTCGATGTCCGACCCGGCGAAATACCGGTCCAAGGACGAAGTGCAGAAGATGCGCTCCGAGCACGATCCGATCGAGCAGGTGAAGGCGCGGCTGACCGACAAGAAGTGGGCCTCCGAGGACGATCTCAAGGCGATCGACAAGGAGGTCCGCGACATCGTCGCCGACGCGGCCGATTTCGCGCAATCCGATCCGGAGCCGGACGTGTCCGAGCTCTACACCGACATCTACGTCGAAGCCTGAGCGGGGAGCGCGCCGTGGCGGCGTTTCTCGTTCTTCTCGCCTGTCTGGCCGCCGCGTCCTGGCTCGTCGCGGTGGCGAGCGCAGTATCGCTCCTCGGCCTAGCCCCGTCGGGCGGCCGTTTCGCGACGCTGACGGACCTCGGATGGTGGCGCTTCGCTGCCATCGAGACCCGCATCGGGGCCGCGGCCCGCGCTCCGATTGCCCGCTACCGCAAGGCTTTTCTCGTCTTCTTCGCATGCGTGCTTGCGGCCATCGCCGCGACGTTCGCGCTCGCCCCCAACACTGCCGCATCTGGCTGAACTCCTGGAGACCCTGATGCCGATCGACATCCTGATGCCCGCACTCTCGCCGACCATGGAGGAGGGCAATCTCGCCAAATGGCTCAAGAATGAAGGCGACAAGGTCGCTCCCGGCGACGTCATCGCCGAAATCGAAACCGACAAGGCGACGATGGAGGTGGAAGCCGTCGACGAGGGTACGCTCGGCAAGATCCTGATCGCCGCCGGCACCGAGGGTGTGAAGGTCAACACGCCGATCGCGGTGCTCCTGCAGGAGGGCGAGGGGACGGGCGACATCGGCAGCGCCAAGGCGCCGAAGGCAGAGACGAAGGCGGACGCTGCGCCGGCCGACGATGCCGGTGGCAAGGCGCGCGAGGCGGCGGAAGAGCCATCGGTTGCCAAGGAGGCCGCAAAGGTGCCGGCCGCACCGAAGGTCGAGGCATCGTCCGATCCCGACATCCCAGCCGGCACCGAGATGGTGTCGACGACGGTGCGCGAGGCTCTGCGCGACGCCATGGCGGAGGAAATGCGCCGCGACGCCGACGTCTTCGTCATGGGCGAGGAAGTGGCCGAGTATCAGGGCGCCTACAAGATCACGCAAGGTCTGCTGCAGGAGTTCGGCGCCAAGCGCGTCGTCGACACACCGATCACTGAGCACGGCTTCGCCGGGGTCGGCGTCGGCGCGGCGATGGCGGGCCTGAAACCGATCGTCGAGTTCATGACCTTCAATTTCGCCATGCAGGCGATCGACCAGATCATCAATTCCGCGGCCAAGACGCTCTACATGTCCGGCGGCCAGATGGGCGCGCCGATCGTCTTCCGCGGTCCCAATGGCGCGGCCGCCCGCGTCGCTGCCCAGCACAGCCAGGACTATGCCGCCTGGTACAGCCATGTGCCGGGCTTGAAGGTCATCCAGCCCTACACCGCGGCCGACGCGAAGGGACTGCTCAAGGCTGCGATCCGCGACCCGAACCCGGTGATCTTTCTCGAGAACGAGATTCTCTACGGTCAGACCTTCGACGTGCCGAAGCTCGACGATTTCGTCCTGCCGATCGGCAAGGCGCGCATCCACAAAAAGGGGTCTGACGTGACTCTGGTCTCGTTCGGCATTGGCATGACGTATCTGGTGAAGGCTGAGCCCGAGCTTGCCAAGCTGGGTATCGATGCAGAGATCATCGACCTGCGCACCATCCGCCCGATGGATCTCGACACAGTCATCGCGTCGGTGAAGAAGACCAATCGCCTCGTCGTGGTAGAGGAGGGCTTCCCGCAGTCCTCCGTCGGCGACTTCATCGCCAACCAGGTGTCGCAACGCGCCTTCGACTTTCTCGATGCCCCGGTCATCACCATTGCCGGCAAGGACGTGCCGATGCCCTACGCCGCCAACCTCGAAAAGCTCGCTTTGCCGAATGTCGGCGAGGTGATCGAGGCGGTGAAGGCCGTGACGTATAGGGGATAACTGCACTAACCTGAATCGGAAGGCCGGTAGCCGGAACACCCGAATGACTGGACCCGCGAAACGCCCCGCCACCTACGCCGACTTAGAGGCAGTTCCCCCGCATCTGGTGGCGGAGATAATCGATGGCGAGCTGATGACGCATCCGCGTCCGTCCTTCCGTCACGGCGCGGCTGCCACCTCGCTCGTCGACGAACTGACGGGGCCGTTTCAGAAGGGACGCGGCGGGCCTGGGGGTTGGGTGTTCGTCATCGAGCCGGAGATCAAGTTCGGCCGGGATATTCTTGTACCGGACGTTGCGGGTTGGCGTCGCGAGCGCTTGCCATCCGTGCCGAAGCGCAACTACCTGGAAGTCGCACCGGATTGTATTTGCGAGGTCCTTTCAGCCTCCACCGAGAAACGCGACCGCAGCGTCAAGAAGCGCATATACGCGACGGGCGGCGTGTCCCATCTCTGGTTGATCGATCCGCGTCTACAACTCCTTGAGGCTTTCGAACTCAGCGGCGGCAATTGGACTGACGTCGGAACGTGGAATTCCGCCGATATCGTCCGCGCACCTCCTTTCGACGCCATTTCCTTCCCGCTGGCCGATCTCTGGCCGCTCGATCCGCCGCTCGGCTTCAACGAAGATCCTACGCCCTATTACGCCGGAGACCGCTAGATGCCCATCAACATCACCATGCCGGCCCTCTCGCCCACGATGGAGGAGGGCAATCTCGCCAAGTGGCTGGTCAAGGAAGGCGATCACGTCTCGCCCGGCGACGTGATCGCCGAGATCGAGACCGACAAGGCGACGATGGAGGTCGAGGCGGTCGACGAGGGCACCGTCGCCAAGCTCGTCGTGCCCGCCGGCACCGAGGGCGTCAAGGTCAACGCCGTGATCGCGATCCTGGCGGGCGAGGGCGAGGATGCGGGCGCGGCGGCCAAGGGCGGTGATACTGGGTCGTCGAAGGCCGAAACAGTCAAAGCTGAGCCGGCCAAGGCCGAACCTGCTAGGACAGAGGCCCCCAAGGGGGAAGCGCCGAAAGCCGCTGCAGCTAACCCGGAAGCCACACCGGCTGCGGCACAGCCGAGCGCATCGGTTTCGGGCGAGCGCACTTTCGCCTCGCCTCTTGCCCGCCGCATCGCCAAGGATGCCGGCGTGGACGTCTCTGCCGTTTCCGGCTCCGGCCCGCGCGGCCGCGTGGTGAAGGCCGACGTCGAGGCGGCGATCGCCGGAGGCGGCGCAAAGAAGGCAGCGACCGCCGCGCCGACGGCGCAGGCGGCTCCCCCGACGGCGGCCGCACCCGCTGCGAAGCCCATGTCCGACGATGCGGTGCTGAAATTCTTCGCCGAGCGCTCCTACGAGCTCAAGCCGCACGACAACATGCGCAAGACGATTGCCAGCCGGCTCACGGAATCGCACCAGACGATCCCGGCTTACCTCCTGTCGATGGACTGCACGCTAGACGCGCTGCTCAAGCTGCGCGAGGAGATCAACCGCTCGGCGCCGGTGACCAAGACCGAGAAGGGCGACGTTCCCGCCTTCAAGCTGTCGGTCAACGACTTCATCATCAAGGCCATGGCGCTGGCGCTGCGCGACGTGCCGATGGCGAACGCCTCGTGGACCAGCACGGCCCGCGTCTTGCACAAACATGCCGATGTCGGCGTCGCGGTGGCCATCCCCGACGGGCTGATCACCCCGATCGTGCGCAGGGCGGAAGAAAAGACGCTGTCGGTCATCTCCAATGAGATGAAGGATCTGGCCAAGCGCGCCCGCGACAAGAAGCTGAAGCCCGAGGAATACCAGGGCGGCTCCACCGCGGTGTCGAACCTCGGCATGTTCGGCGTCTCGAACTTCACCTCGATCATCAATCCGCCGCACGCCTCGATCGTCTCGATCGGCGCCGGCATCGAGAAGCCGGTGGTCAAGGGCAAGGAGATCGCCATCGCCACGGTGATGACCGCGACCTTCGCCTTCGATCACCGTGTCATCGACGGGGCACTGGGCGCCGAATTCGCGGTCGCCTTCAAGCGCTACATCGAGAACCCGATGGCGATGCTGGTCTAGGCGATGCGCCTCGTCGTCACGATCCTGCTTGCACTGATCCTGTCCTGGCTGGGCGGCTCGGCCGCCGCCTTGCTCGCGGCGGAATGGGCACGGGGCGACGAGAGTTTCATCCTGGCCTTCATGGCAATCCCGTTCGCGGGCCTGGTCGCGGCGGTCCTTTTCCTGGTCGCGTCAACCCGGACGGTGCCCGCGCGGGCGATCAATCGCGTTGCCTTTGTCACGGTTGGGCTGCTGGTCGTGCTGTTTGCCGCACTTTCGGTGTTCGAACTCTTCGTCAATGGAACGCTCGCGTCCGCCTGGCGTGGGGTCCAGCTCTATGTCGGCATCTTTGGCAGCAGCGCAGTGGTCGTGATCGTCCAGTGGCTGATTTTCCGCTGGCGGTCGCGCCCGGCACCGTCTCAGATGCTTTTCGGCCGGGGTCCTGGAGCGCCCGCATGAAGACAGTTCTCTGCTACGGCGATTCGCTCACCTGGGGCTATGATCCGGAAGGCCCGGGTCGCCACGCCTACGAGAACCGTTGGCCGAGCGTGCTGCAGGCGGGGCTGGGTCCCGATGTCTCCGTCATCGCCGAAGGCCTGAACGGCCGCACCACCGCCTTCGACGATCATCTCGGTTCGGCAGACCGCAACGGCGCGCGGCTGCTGCCCTCGATCCTCACCACCCATTCGCCGATCGACCTCGCCATCCTCTTCCTCGGCGCCAACGACATGAAGCCGTGGATCGCGGGCCGGGCAATCGCCGCCAAGCAGGGCATGCAGCGCCTGATCGACATCGTGCGCGGCCATGCTTATCCGCTGGGGGAGGACGCGCCGGACATCCTTCTGGTCGCGCCGCCACCGCTGTGCGACACGGGTGATCCGGATTTCGCCGCGATGTTCGAGGGCGGCATCGCGCAGTCGAAAATGCTGGCGAGCCTCTATTCCGACCTCGCCGACCTCACCGGCTGCGGTTTCTTCGATGCTGCATCCGTGGCGAAGGCGTCGCCGCTCGACGGCGTGCATCTCGACGCGGCCAACACGCGCGCGATCGGGCGGGGGCTGGAACCGATCGTCCGCGTCATGCTGGGACTTTAGGAGACGACAATGGCTGAATCCTACGACGTGATCATCATCGGCGCCGGGCCCGGCGGCTACGTCGCGGCGATTCGCGCCGCCCAGCTCGGACTGAAGACGGCAATCGTGGAACGCGAGCATCTCGCCGGCATATGCTCCAACTGGGGCTGTATTCCCACCAAAGCGCTGCTGCGGTCGGCCGAGATCATGCACTATGCGGAGCATTCCTCCGACTACGGCGTGAAGATCGAGGGCAAGGTCACGCCAGACCTGGCGGCGATCGTCGCCCGCTCGCGCGGCATTGCCGCCCGCATGAACGGCGGCGTCGGCATTTTGATGAAGAAGAACAAGATCGACGTGATCTGGGGCGAGGCGAAGATCACAAAGCCGGGCGAGATCGTCGTGTCGAAGACGACGAAGAAGCCGATGGAACCGCAGGTGCCGCCGCCGAAGAACACCAAGGGCGAGGGAACCTACAGCGCCAAGCACATCATCGTCGCGACCGGCGCGCGGCCGCGCGCGCTGCCGGGCATCGAGCCGGACGGCAAGCTGATCTGGACCTATTTCGAGGCAATGAGCCCGAAAGAGATGCCCAAGTCATTGATCGTCATGGGTTCGGGCGCGATCGGTATCGAGTTCGCCAGCTTTTACCGCTCGATGGGCGTAGACGTGACCGTGGTCGAGCTGATGGCCAACGTCATGCCGGTCGAGGACGCTGAAATCTCCAGGTTCGCCAGGAAACGCTTCGAAAAGCAGGGCATGAAGTTCCTGATGGAGTCGAAAGTCACCAAGGTCGAGAAAGGCGCGAACTCGGTTACCGCTCACGTCGAGACGAAGGACGGCAAGGTCGAGAAGCTCACCGCCGACCGGCTGATCTCGGCTGTCGGCGTGCAGGCCAACATCGAGAACATCGGCCTGGAAGCCGTGGGCGTCGCCATCGAACGGGGCATCGTCAAGATCGACGACTACTGCCGCACCAGCGTGCCCGGCATCTACGCCATCGGCGACGTCGCCGGCCCGCCGATGCTGGCGCACAAGGCCGAGCACGAGGGCGTGGTCTGCGTCGAGAAGATCGCCGGGCTGCATCCGCACCCGCTCGACCGGCTGCTGGTACCGGGCTGCACCTACTGCAATCCGCAGGTGGCGTCGGTCGGCCTCACCGAGGCCAAGGCCAAGGAGTTGGGCTACGACATCCGCGTTGGCCGCTTTCCCTACGCGGGCAACGGCAAGGCCGTCGCGCTCGGCGAAGACCAGGGTCTGGTCAAGACGATCTTCGACAAGAAGACCGGCCAACTGCTCGGCGCGCACATGGTCGGCGCCGAGGTCACCGAACTCATCCAGGGCTTCGTCGTCGCCATGAACCTGGAGACGACCGAGGAAGAACTGATGCACACGATCTTCCCGCACCCGACCCTGTCGGAGATGATGAAGGAAAGCGTGCTCGACGCCTACGGCCAGGCGCTGAATATCTGAGCGGCGCGGCCGCGGACGAAAGGGCAGGGTGATGGAACCAACCTACGGAATTCTCGGCATGCCGGGCGTTGGCTTCTTCGGCATGCTGCTGATCGGTTTTCTGGCGGGATACGTCGCCGAACGGACGATGAATCGCGACCACGGCGTTTTGACCAACATCCTCGTCGGCATCGCCGGGTCTTTCGTCGGCGGCACGCTCGCCGGCCTGCTCGGCATCGTCTTCTACGGATTCCTTGGCAATCTCGTAGTCGCCATCGCCGGCGCGATCGTTATTCTGTGGATATGGGGCCGGGCGCAAGGCTCGCGCTGACCATTACTGACGCCATCTCCAGTCGCCGGAACCCGAGGCGCGCCGCCGCGTTGTCGCGAAGGCGGTTGTCGCCGGTGCAGAAACTGGAGAATTCAAATGGAAGACGCGGGCGTTGGCTGGATCGCAGCCATCATCATCGGTGGTATCGCCGGCTGGCTGGCCGAGATGTTCATGAAGAGCAACATGGGCGTGCTGATGAACATCATCCTCGGCATCGTCGGCGCGATCGTCGCCAATGCGCTATTGGGGCTGCTTGGCGTCGCGCTGGGCGGCTGGGTCGGCTACCTGATCGCCGGCTTCATCGGCGCTTGTATCCTCATTGCGATCGGACGCATGTTCCGCCGCAGCGCGGCGTAAGCGCGAGCCATGCATAAAGGCCGCGGGGGCATTCGCCTTCGCGGCCTTTCGCTTTTGTCCGGTTGCGCCTAAATGTCTGCTGCGCCGCCTCGAACGGCGCTGTTGATACGCGACCGGGAGAAGCATGGTCACCGTCCTCGACACAATCGCGAAGCCGCGCCCGCGGCATCCCGAAAAGGCTCACCGTCCCGACCAGGAGGTGATGCGCAAGCCCGACTGGATCCGCGTCAAGGCGCCGACGTCGCGCGGCTATGCGGAGACGCGCGAGATCGTGCGCTCGAACAAGCTGGTCACGGTGTGCGAAGAGGCCGGCTGCCCCAATATCGGCGAGTGCTGGGACAAGAAGCACGCCACCTTCATGATCATGGGCGAGATCTGCACGCGCGCCTGTGCGTTCTGCAACGTCGCGACCGGCAGGCCCGACGCTCTCGACCGCTCCGAGCCTGACAGCGTCGGCCGCGCCGTCGCGCAGATGGGGCTCACCCACGTCGTCATCACCTCCGTCGACCGCGATGATCTCGACGACGGCGGCGCGGAACATTTCGCCGAGACGATCCGTGCCATTCGCACGGCGGCGCCCGGCACCACGATCGAGATCCTGACGCCCGATTTCCTGCGCAAGGAGGGCGCCCTCGAAGTGGTGGTCGCGGCAAAGCCCGACGTGTTCAACCACAATCTCGAGACCGTGCCGTCGAACTACCTCACCGTTCGGCCCGGCGCGCGCTACTTCCACTCGATCCGTCTCCTGCAGCGCGTCAAGGAACTCGACCCGTCGATCTTCACCAAGTCCGGCATCATGGTCGGGCTCGGCGAGGAGCGGAGCGAGGTGCTGCAGCTGATGGACGACCTGCGCTCGGCCGACGTCGACTTCCTCACCATCGGCCAATACCTCCAGCCGTCGAAGAAGCACCATCCGGTGAAGGCCTTCGTCACGCCGGACGAGTTCAAGTCCTATGAGACGGTCGCCTATTCGAAGGGGTTCCTGCTTGTCTCGGCGAGCCCGCTGACGCGTTCCTCTCACCACGCCGGCGAGGATTTCGCGCGCCTGCGCGCCGCCCGCGAAGCGCACCTCGCGCGCCGGGCCTGACGACGGAAGCACATGCCGAAGTTCAACACCGTCAGGCGCGTGCCCTATTCGCCGGAGCAGATGTTCGCGCTGGTCGCGGACGTCGAGAAATACCCGCAGTTCCTGCCCATGTGCGAAGCGCTCACCGTCCGCTCGCGCAAGGAGCGTGACGGCGTAACTGTGCTCGTCGCCGACATGAGCGTGGGCTACAAGGCGATCCGCGAGACCTTCACCAGCCAGGTCGTGCTCAAGCCCGACGACCTCCTCATCGACGTCAAATATCTCGACGGGCCGTTCAGATATTTGCGCAACCTGTGGACTTTCGCGCCGGCGCCCGGCGGCGGCTGCGACGTCGGCTTCGATATCGACTACGAATTCAAGAGCCGCATGCTGGGCGCCTTGATGGGCGCCGTGTTCGACCGCGCCTTCAGGATGTTCGCGAGCGCCTTCGAGAAGCGCGCGGACGAGATCTATGGCCGGCCCGCCGGTGCCCCGCAGGCAGTTTAAGCGGATCTCAGGCCGCGCCGCGCTTCAGCGCCTCGATTCCCATCCGCAGCGCGGCGATGCCGGTCTCGCGCCGGACGATGTCGCGCCCCGGATTGCCGAAGAGATAGCGGCGCGTCTCGGTCGGAACGCCGGTGGCGGCGACGCCGATCCAGACCAGTCCGACCGGTTTCTCTTCCGAGCCGCCGTCCGGCCCGGCGATACCGGTCACGGCCAAGGCAATCCCCGCGCGCGAGCGCGCCAGCGCGCCCTCTGCCATCTCCCTGGCAGTCTCCTCGGACACCGCGCCGAACCGGTCCAGCGTCTCCTTGCGTACGCCCAGCATGTCCATCTTCGCCTCGTTCGAATAGGTAACGAAGCCGCGGTCGACCATGGTCGACGAGCCCGGCAGATCGGTCATCAGCGCGATGATGCCGCCGCCGGTGCAGGATTCCGCGGTTGCGACGAGAATACCGCGCGCCTTGCACGCCTCGAGGAAGGTGCGGGCAAGGGCGGCGCGATCGGTCATTCTGGCAGGCTCCCGGGATAGACGACGCTGGCGGTCGCGATCGCAGCGATACCTTCCTCGCGGCCGATGAACCCCAGCCGCTCGTTGGTCGTCGCCTTGATCGAGATCCTGTCGGCGGTAATGCCGAGCATCGCAGACAGTTCCGCCGTCATTGCAGCGCGATGCGGTCCGATCTTCGGCGCCTCGCAGATCAATGTCACGTCGGCATTGGCGATGCGCCCGCCGCGCGCGCGCACGATCCGAACCGCGTGTTCGACGAAGAGCCGCGACGCGGCTCCTCTCCATTGCGGATCCGACGGCGGAAAGTGCGTGCCGATGTCGCCGGCGCCGCAGGTCGCCAGCAGCGCGTCGGTGAGCGCGTGCAGGCCGACATCCGCGTCCGAATGGCCGGAGAGCCTACGGTCGTGCCCAATTCGGACGCCGCACAGCATCACCGAATCACCGGCCTCGAAGGCGTGCACGTCGTAGCCGTTGCCGGTCCGCACGTCGGGGAAGGCGGTCGTGCCTCGACTGAGTTTCTCGTCGGCCATGGCGATATCCCGCGGATAGGTGAGCTTGAAATTATCCGGCGACCCTTCGACCAGGTGCGCATGCAGTCCCGCCCACTCGGCAATGGCCGCGTCGTCGGTGAAATCGGCGCGGCCGGCGCCATGGGCGGCTTCATGCGCCGCAAGGATGGCGGCGAATGGAAAGCCCTGCGGCGTCTGCGCGGCGTACAGCATGCTGCGGTCGACCGTCACGAGTCCGCTTTCGGTCGCCCGCTTCAGCGTATCCGCGACTGCGATCGCCGGAAGCGCGCCGACGCCCGTTGAGGCGGCCGAAATAACCCGATCGATCAGGGCGTCGTCGACGAAGGGGCGGACCGCGTCATGGATCAGGACGAAGCCGGGCGGATCGCCGGCCAGCGCCCGCAGCGCGAGCAAGGTCGATTCCTGGCGGTTCACCCCCCCGATGACAAACTGAGCCCGCCCGGAAAGAGGCCCGAGCGCTTCCTCGAAAAGTGCACGGTCGTCCCGGTGGATGGCGACGGCGATCCGGCCGATCGAGGAATGACCGGCAAAGCGCCGGATCGTATGGCGGATGATCGGCTCTCCACCGATGCGGCGATATTGCTTCGGACCCGCCTGCGGGCTGCCGGCCCGTTCGCCGCGGCCGGCAGCCACGATAATGACGGCGATCTCGGATGATTGAGCCATACGGACGGTTGCCACATTTCTGAACCGCGATTGCGGATAAGGCACGAAGTCCGTCTTTGCCAGAGTAAAGGCTGGGCCACTGCAAATTGGAGCACTTGCCCGTTGCGCCTTCCCTCGAAAATGTCTAGAGACTAAGCAATCTTCAAAGTTGCCCGGTTTTTGTGCATGCAGCTTTCCAATCCCCTCGCCGAGCCGATGGATATCGGTGGTGTGAGGCTTCGCAACAGGGTGTTCCTCGCGCCAATGTCGGGCATTACCGACAGAGCGTTCCGCGAGCGGGCCTATGCGCACGGTGCGGGACTCGTCGTGTCCGAAATGGTCGCCAGCGGCGAACTCGCCAAGCGAAATGACGAATCGAATCGCCGCATCCAGCGCACCGGCGACGGTCCGCATATGGTGCAGCTTGCTGGACGCGACGCGCACTGGCTCGCCGAAGGGGCGCGGATCGCCGAAGGCGAGGGCGCTGACATCATCGACATAAACATGGGCTGCCCGGCCAAGAAAGTGACCGGCGGCTATTGCGGCTCGGCGCTGATGCGCGAGCCTGACCATGCGTTGGCCCTGATCGAGGCGGTCGTATCGGCGGTCGGCGTGCCGGTGACGGTCAAGATGAGGCTCGGCTGGGACGATGCGTCCATCAACGCCCCGCAAATTGCCCGCCGCGCCGAAGAGGCGGGCGTGCGCATGGTGACTGTGCATGGCCGCACGCGCTGCCAGTTTTACACCGGACGGGCGGACTGGGCCGCCATCGCCGCGGTCAAGCAGGCGGTGTCTATCCCTGTGGTCGCAAATGGAGACGTCTGCTCAGCACATGACGCCGCCGCGAACCTCGAAAGGTCCGGTGCCGACGCGGTCATGATCGGGCGCGGCCACTACGGTGCGCCGTGGCTGGCCGGAGAGATCGCCGGCGCGGGAGCGTCTACCGCGCCCGGATCGCCTGAAGCGCTGTGTGACTACGTGATTGCGCACTACGAGGAGATGCTGTCGCTCTACGGCACCGCGACCGGGCTGCGCCACGCGCGAAAGCATCTTGGCTGGTATCTCGACCGCCACGCGCCGCAGACGCTCGACGCACTGCGCTCGGCGATCATGACCGGCACGGACCCTACGGCGGTGAAGCGCAGCCTTCGCCTTGCGCTGACGGAGACGTCGTTCGACGAGGCGGAGATCGCCGCATGACCGTGATGACCACATCTCGAAGAGCGGTGACCGATCCGGCGCAGATCGTGCTGAACACGATCCGTCACCCGGTCATCATGGTCGGCCCCGACAACAAGATCACATTCGCCAATGCGGATGCCGAGGATTTCTTTAAAGCGAGCGCGGTGATCCTGTCGCGCAATACGCTCGATCATTTCGTTCCGTTTGGAAGTCCGCTGTTGACGCTGGTCGACCAGGTTAGGGAGCGCAAGGCGGCCGTCAACGAATACCGCGTCGACATTTCCTCGCCTCGTATCGGCCCGGACAAGATCGTCGACATCTATGTCGCGCCGGTCGTGGAGATACCCGGGTCCGTGGTCGTCATGTTCCAGGAACGCTCGATGGCCGAGAAGATCGACCGCCAGATGACGCATCGAGGCGCTGCGCGTTCGGTGACCGGCCTGGCAGCCATGCTCGCGCACGAGATCAAGAATCCGCTGTCGGGCATTCGAGGTGCGGCTCAGCTTCTCGAAACCGTCGTACCCGACGAGGATCGCACTCTGACCCGGCTTATCACCGAGGAGACCGACCGGATCGTCTCGCTCGTCGACCGGATGGAGATCTTTTCCGACGAGCGCCCGATCGAACGCTCTCCAGTCAACATCCATGCGGTGCTGGATCGAGTGAAGGCGATCGCCAGGAACGGCTTTGCCAGCCGCATCCGCATTGTCGAGGAATACGATCCCAGCCTTCCGCCGGTCTTTGCCAACCGCGACCAGTTGGTCCAGGTTTTCCTAAATCTGGTGAAGAACGCGGCAGAGGCGATCGGGTCCGATCCGAAGGGCGAGATCAAGCTGTCGACGGCGTTCCGCCCCGGCATGCGGCTCTCGGTGCCGGGCACCTCCGACCGGGTTTCGCTGCCGCTCGAATTCTGCGTCACGGACAACGGGCCCGGCGTGTCGGAAGACATCCTGCCGATTCTGTTCGACCCCTTCATCACCACCAAGCAGAACGGCTCGGGCCTCGGTTTGGCGCTCGTCGCCAAGATCGTCGGCGAGCACGGCGGCATCATCGAATGCGAATCGTCCCGGGCCGGGACGACCTTTCGCATCCTGATGCCCGCCTGGAAGGAAAGTAATTATCCCGCGGGCCATGACCCGGACGGAGGTCTCGACGGATGACGACACGCGGCAGTATCCTCATTGCCGATGACGATGCGGCGATCCGCACCGTGCTAAACCAGGCGCTTTCGCGAGTCGGCCACGACGTGCGCGTCACCTCCAACGCGGCGACGCTCTGGCGCTGGGTCCAGGCGGGCGAGGGCGACCTCGTCATCACCGACGTCGTCATGCCGGACGAGAACGCATTCGACATGCTGCCGCGCATCAAGAAGGCGCGGCCGGACCTGCCCGTGATCGTCATGAGCGCGCAGAACACGTTCATGACCGCGATCCGCGCCTCGGAAAAGGGCGCCTACGAATACCTGCCGAAACCGTTCGACCTCACCGAACTGCTCAACATCGTCAATCGGGCGCTGTCCGAGCCGAAGAAGGCGGTCAGCGCGGACCGCGCGGAAGAACCGCCGGAATCGATGCCCCTGGTCGGCCGCTCGGCCGCCATGCAGGACATCTACCGCATGCTGGCGCGCATGATGCAGACCGACCTGACGGTGATGATCTCGGGCGAGTCTGGCACCGGAAAGGAGCTGGTGGCGCGGGCGCTCCACGACTTCGGCCGCCGCCGCAACGGCCCCTTCGTCGCGATCAACATGGCGGCGATCCCGCGCGACCTGATCGAATCCGAACTGTTCGGCCACGAGAAGGGGGCCTTCACCGGGGCGCAGAACCGCTCGACCGGCCGCTTCGAGCAGGCCGAGGGTGGAACGCTGTTTCTCGACGAGATCGGCGACATGCCGATGGAGGCGCAGACAAGGCTGCTGCGCGTGCTGCAGCAGGGTGAATACACGACCGTGGGCGGCCGCACGCCGATCAAGACCGATGTGCGCATTGTCGCCGCGACCAACAAGGACCTGCGCACCCTGATCAATCAGGGCCTGTTCCGCGAGGATCTGTTCTATCGCCTCAATGTCGTGCCGCTGCGCCTGCCAGCACTCAAGGAGCGCGCCGAGGACATCCCGGACCTAGTCCGACATTTCTTCAAGCAGGCCGAGAGCGAGGGTCTGTCGGCAAAGCGCATTTCGAGCGCCGGCATCGAACTGATGAAACGCTATCCGTGGCCCGGCAACGTGCGCGAACTCGAAAACCTCATCCGCCGGCTCGCCGCGCTCTATCCCCAGGACGAGATCTCCGCCGAGATCATCGAGCACGAACTACGGACGGGGGAACTGCCGCAGCCGGTGGGCAGCTCGTCGAGCCTGCCGGACGACATTTCCGTCGGACAGGCGGTAGAGCACTACCTGCAGCATTACTTCACGGGTTTTGGTGAAGACCTGCCGCCGCCCGGCCTCTATCAGCGGATGCTCGCCGAAGTGGAGTATCCGCTTGTGCTCGCGGCGATGACCGCGACGCGCGGCAACCAGATCAGGGCGGCTGAACTTCTCGGCCTTAACCGCAATACGCTGCGCAAGAAGATCCGCGAGCTTGGCGTGAACGTCTACCGCACCTCCCGCCAGGCCTGACGGGAAACCGCGCGCCGCCATCGAATTGTTGCAGAATCGCCACAATGCGTTGCATAGCTGCAACGCAGACCATGCCGTGCAACACGCAATGAACCAAACCGTGGACCCTGCCATCTCGGGAGCCGAGCTGCCCGCGGAGGCCGTGGCCGTGAGACCGGCCGAAAGCCGCCGGCTGCTCGCGTGGCCCGGCATCGTCACGGTCGTGCTCTCGCTCGCCAGCGCCGCGCTTTCCTTCGTAATCCTGATGGGTCTGACCGCGATCGAGCCGACCCCGCGGACGACGCTGGTGCTCATCGCGGTCAACGCCGCCTTCATTTTCGTCCTGCTGGCACTGATCGGCCGGGAGGCGCATCGCATCCTGATGGCGCGACGCATCGGCAAGGCGGCGTCGCGCTTGCATGTGCGCATCGTCGCCATGTTCGCCCTGGTGGCGGCCCTGCCGGCGATCCTCGTCGCAATTGTCGCCTCGATCACGCTCGATATCGGTCTCGACCGGTGGTTCGACATTCGCACCAAGACGATCATCAACTCCTCCCTGTCGATCGCCGAGGCCTATGTGCGCGAGAATGCGCGCAACCTGCAGGGAACGACGCTGTCGATGGCCAACGACCTCGACAGCAACCGGACGCTCTACAATCTCGACCGCGGCGGGTTCGAAGCTCTGGTGACGCAGCAGGCGCAGGGCAGGGCGCTGGCTCATGCCGCACTTATCCGCGCCGACGGCTCGGTTATGATGCAGGCCGAGACGAGGAGCAGCATCGCACTGCCCGATCCGCCGATCGAGGCAGTCCAGACCGCCGCCGACGGTCAGCCGGTGCTGATCGAACCGCGCGTTCGCAACATCGTCGGCGCGATCATCAAGCTCAGGCAGATCCCGGATGCCTATCTCTATACGATCCGCGAGGTCGACCAGGAGGTCATCCGTGCGCGGCAGCTCGTGCGCGCCAATGCCTCCGACTATCGCCTGCTGGAAGACAACCGCACTGCGACCCAGATCGCCTTCGCACTGCTCTATCTCGGCCTGACGCTGGTTATCGTCATGTCAGCGATCTGGACCGGCATCGCGGTGGCGGATCGCCTTGTCAGGCCGGTGCGCCAGTTGATCGGCGCCGCCGACGAGGTAGCTACCGGCAATCTCGACGTCCAGGTGCCCGTCCGCGCATCGGACGGTGATGTCGGCTACCTGTCGCAGACCTTCAACACCATGCTCACGGAACTCAAATTCCAGCGCAACGCACTCTTGAGCGCGAAGGACCAGATCGACGAGCGGCGGCGGTTTTCGGAAGCGGTTCTCGCCGGCGTGACCGCGGGCGTCATCGGGGTCGATTCCGAGGGCCTGGTGACGATCGTCAACCGTTCGGCGGAGACCATGCTCGCACTGCCGCTCGCAGATACGATCGGCAAGAACATTAGCACCATGCTGCCGCATGTCGGCCGCGTCTTCGAGATCGCCCGGGATTCCTCGCGCCCTGTCTATCGCGAGCAGGTCACCTTCTACCGCGGCGGCGCCGAGCGTACCTTCAACGTGCAGATCACGGTCGAAGGCAGCGACCGGCAGGACGATCCCAAGGCCTATGTCGTGACGGTCGACGACATCACAGATCTCGTGCAGGCGCAGCGGTCGACCGCCTGGGCCGACGTCGCGCGGCGCATCGCGCACGAGATCAAGAACCCGCTGACGCCGATCCAGCTCTCGGCCGAGCGTATCCGCCGGCGCTTCGGCAAGGTGATCGTCGAGGATCGCGAGATTTTCGACCAATGCACGGACACGATCATCCGACAGGTCGGTGACATTGGCCGCATGGTGGACGAATTCTCAGCCTTTGCACGCATGCCAAAGCCGACGATGCAGCAGATGGACCTGCGCGAAGCCCTTCGCGAGGCGTCCTTCCTCGTCGAAGTGAGCCGCTCCGATATCGTGTTCGAGCGTCAGTTCGGCAGCGAGCCGCTGACGGGAACGTTCGACAGCCGTCTGATGGGCCAGGCACTCGGCAACGTCATCAAGAACGCGGCCGAAGCGATCGATGCGGGAGAAAGACCGGCGGGCGAACCTGGGGTGATTCGTATCCGCGCGACGCAGGCGAGGGGCTATATCGCCGTCGACGTGATCGACAACGGCAAGGGCCTGCCGCGCGAGAACAGGCAAAGGCTGCTCGAGCCTTATATGACGACGCGCGAAAAAGGTACCGGTCTCGGCCTCGCTATCGTCAAGAAGATCGTGGAGGACCACGGAGGCCGGCTCGAACTCCACGACGCGCCAGCCGATTTCCACGGTGGTCGTGGTGCGATGATCCGGATGATCCTTCCGGGAATAGGTGCCGCCCAAGCCGCTGCTCGACCCGCCAGACGGGCCGAGGGCGAACAGCAAGCGGAGAAGGTGCACAATGGCGTCTGACATCCTGATTGTTGACGATGAACAGGACATCCGCGAGCTCGTGGCGGGCATTCTCGATGACGAGGGTCATGAGACCCGTACCGCGCACGACGCCGACAGCGCGCTTGCGGCGATCTCCGACCGGATGCCCCGTCTCGTCTTCCTCGACATCTGGCTGCAGGGCTCCCGCCTCGACGGTCTGGCGCTGCTCGACGAGATCAAGACCATCTATCCCGAGCTGCCGGTTGTCATGATCTCGGGCCACGGCAATATCGAGACCGCGGTCTCCGCGATCCGCCGCGGCGCTTACGATTTCATCGAGAAGCCGTTCAAGGCCGACCGCCTGATCCTGATTGCCGAACGCGCGCTGGAGACGTCGAACCTGCGGCGCGAAGTCTCCGAAATCAAACGCCGTACCGGAGAGACCTTCGACCTCATCGGCACGTCGACGGCGATGAACCAGCTGCGGCAGACCATCGAGCGCGTGGCGCCGACCAACAGCCGGATCATGATCATCGGCCCTTCGGGTTCGGGCAAGGAAATGGTGGCGCGCTCGATCCATGCCCAGTCGACCCGGGCAGGCGGACCCTTCGTGTCGGTCAATTCGGCCAACATCACGCCGGAGCGCATGGAGATCGAGCTATTCGGCACGGAAGCCAACGGCGTCGAGCGCAAGATCGGCGCGCTCGAAGAGGCGCATCGGGGCATCCTCTACCTCGACGAAGTCGCCGACATGCCGCGCGAGACGCAGAACAAGATCCTGCGCGTCCTGGTCGATCAGCAATTCGAACGCGTCGGCGGCACCAAGCGGGTGAAGGTCGACGTGCGGATCATCTCGTCGACGGCCAGCAATCTGGAGGCGATGATCGCGGACGGACGGTTCCGCGAAGACCTCTACCATCGTCTTGCCGTGGTGCCGATCTTCGTCCCCGGCCTGTCGGAGCGCCGCGAGGACATTCCGTTGCTGGTGCATCATTTCATGGCCATGGTCGGGGCCCAGGCTGGCATCAAGCCGCGCCGCATGGGCGACGACGCGATGGCTGTGCTCCAGGCGCACAACTGGCCCGGAAACGTCCGCCAGCTGCGCAACAATGTCGAGCGCCTGATGATCCTCGCCCGAGGCGACGACGCCGATGCGCCGATCACCGCCGATCTCCTGCCATCCGAGATCGGCGACGTGATGCCCAAGACCCCGAGCCAGTCGGACCAGCACATCATGGCCCTGCCGCTGCGCGAGGCCAGGGAGCTGTTCGAGAAGGAATATCTCATCGCCCAGATCAACCGTTTCGGCGGCAACATCTCGCGCACGGCCGAGTTCATTGGTATGGAACGTTCGGCGCTTCACCGTAAGCTGAAGTCGCTCGGGGTCTGACGGGGCATTCATCTCAATGCGGGTCATCATCTGCGGTGCTGGACAGGTCGGATACGGCATCGCGGAGCGCCTCGCCGCAGAGCGCAACGACATTTCGGTCATCGACACGTCGCCCGAGCTGATCCGGGCCATTCGTGATTCGCTCGACGTGCGCGGCATCGTCGGCCACGGCGCGCATCCAGACGTGCTCGAAGCCGCCGGTGCCGCCGAGGCGGACATGATCATCGCCGTGACGCTCTACGACGAGGTGAACATGATCGCCTGCAAGGTCGCACATTCGCTGTTCAACGTGCCGACCAAGATCGCCCGTATCCGGTCCCAGTCCTACCTCCAGCCGCATTATCAGGATCTGTTCTCGCGCGAGCACCTGCCGATCGACGTGGTGATCTCGCCGGAGCTCGAGGTCGGCGAGATGGTGCTACGGCGCATCGCGCTGCCGGGCGCGACGGATGTGGTCCGCTTCGCCGACGGCAAGGTCGCGATGGTCGCGATCGAATGCCTGGAGGAATGCCCGGTCATCAATACGCCGCTCGCACAGCTCAGCGAGTTGTTCCCGGACCTGCCCTCGACGGTGGTCGGCGTCAGCCGCGCCGGCAAGCTGTTCGTGCCGCATTCGGGCGATCAATTGCTCGCCGGCGACCTGGCCTATGTCGTCACGACCAAGGAACAGGTGCGCCGCACCCTCGGCCTGTTCGGACATGAGGAGACCGAAGCCTCGCGGATCGTCATCGCCGGCGGCGGCAATATCGGTCTCTACGTCGCAAGGGCGCTGGAACAGCGCCAGATCCGCACCCGAGTGAAACTGATCGAGAACACGCGCGAGCGCGCCATCGCCATTGCCGATCAGTTGAGGAAAACCGTGGTGCTGCACGGAAGCGCCCTCGACCAGAAGCTTCTGCTCGAAGCCGACATAGAAGATGCCGACCTGATGGTTGCCCTGACGAACAACGATCAGGTCAATATCCTGTCGAGCGTCATCGCCAAGCAGCTTGGCTGCAAGGGCAATCTCGCCCTGATTAACAATCCATCCTACCACGATCTCACCAAGACGATCGGGGTCGACGCCTACATCAACCCGCGCAACGTGACGATTTCGCGGGTGCTCCAGCATGTGCGCCGCGGCCGCATCCGGGCGGTGCACAGCGTGCAGAAGGGGGCGGCCGAAATCATCGAAGCCGAGGCTCTCGAAACCTCGCCGCTGGTTGGTCCGCTTCTGCGCGATGCGGACCTCCCGTCGGGCATGCGCATTGGTGCGATCTATCGCGACGGTGCGGTCCTCAAGCCTGACGGCGGCATGCGCATCAAACCGAAAGACCGCGTCGTGATATTCGCCATGGCCAAGGAAGTCCGGCAGGTGGAGCAGATGTTCCGCGTCAGCCTGGAATTCTTCTGATCCGGCTCGTTTCTGACCAACACTGCAAGGACGTCCCATGCCCCGCATCGCCTATGTCAACGGCCGCTACGTTCCACATCGGGATGCGGCCGTTCATATCGAGGATCGGGGCTATCAGTTTGCCGACGGCGTCTACGAGGTCTGCGAGGTTGCGCGGGGCAATCTGATGGACGCGACCCGCCATCTCGACCGCCTCGACAGGTCGCTGCGCGAACTGCGAATCGGCTGGCCGATGCATCGTTCGGCCCTAGTGACGGTGATGCGCGAGGTGGTGACCCGCAACCGCGTCGGGAACGGCCTCGTCTACGTGCAGGTGACGCGCGGCGTTGCCGGTCGCGATTTCGTCTTTCCGGAAAACGTGGCCCCGTCGCTCGTGGTGACCGCAAAGAAGGTCGATCCGGGCCTGGCCGCCAGACGTGCAGAAACCGGCATCAAGGTGATCACCCTGCCGGAAAACCGCTGGGACCGTGTCGACATCAAGTCCGTGGGGCTGCTGCCCAACGTACTGGCCAAGCAAGCCGCCAAGGAGGCGGGCGCGCAGGAAGCGTGGTTTGTCGATGCCGACGGCTTCGTGAAGGAGGGCGGATCGTCGAACGCCTGGATCGTCACGAAGGATGGCCGCCTGGTCACAAGGCCCGCGGAGTCTGGTATCTTGCGCGGCATAACCCGCACGACCCTGTTCGACGTGGCCGAGAGACTGGGATTGACGATCGAGGAGCGCGGCTTTTCCGTCGCCGAGGCGAAAGCAGCCCGCGAGGCCTTCATCAGCTCCGCCACGACCATCGCGATGTCGGTCGTGGAAATCGACGGAGCCCCAATTGCCAACGGTTATCCCGGCTCGGTCGTCCAATCGCTGCGCCAGGCGTTTTTTGACGTTGCGGAAAAGACTCCGGCCTGATAACCGCATTTCGGGCCGGCAGCGGCTCTAAGTTGAGTTCCCCACCGAAACGCAGGGTTGCTATGCGCCGGATTTACGTCCGCGACGCTTGACAAGGCCGGCTCGGTTCGGTGCTACTGTGGTGAACTTGCGGGGAAGGTGAAAGATAAGAAAAATGGCGGAACGATCGCAAAACCTCCAGGACCTGTTCCTCAACTCGGTTCGCAAGAGCAAGAACCCACTCACCATCTTCCTGATCAACGGCGTCAAACTCACCGGCGTCGTGACCTCGTTCGACAATTTCTGCGTCCTGCTGCGCCGCGACGGTCACTCGCAGCTGGTCTACAAGCATGCGATCTCGACGATCATGCCCAGCCAGCCGGTGCAGATGTTCGACGGCGAAGAAGGCGCCTGATTGAGCGAAACCGGCGACAAACCCCGGGGCCGCAAAACCGGCTCCGCGGAAGCCGTTCCCGAAAGCACCGGCCGAGCGGTCGTTGTCGTGCCGGTTCTCACCAGGCATCCGCGCAGCGAAGAAGCCGCTGATTCGTCTTCGCGGCCGAGGCTTTCTCGTTCGCCCCAGGCGCGCCACGACGAGGCGGTCGGCCTTGCGCTCGCTATCGACCTCGAACCCGTCCACACCGAAATCATAACCGTCAACGACCCGCGTCCGGCCACCCTTCTCGGAAGCGGTAAGATTGAAGACCTCGCCGCCGTCGTTGCCGAGAAGAATGCCGAGTTGGTGATCGTCGACCATCCGCTCACGCCGGTGCAGCAGCGCAATCTCGAGAAGGAGCTGAAGGCCAAGGTGCTCGACCGCACCGGCATCATCCTTGAGATATTCGGCCGCCGCGCACGAACCAAGGAAGGCGCGCTGCAGGTCGAGCTGGCGCATCTCAACTATCAGAAGGGCCGGCTGGTCCGCTCGTGGACCCATCTGGAGCGGCAGCGCGGCGGCGCCGGTTTTCTCGGAGGGCCGGGCGAAACCCAGATTGAAGCCGACCGGCGGATTCTGCAGGACAAGATCGTCAAGCTGAAGCGCGAGCTTGAAACGGTCAAGCGCACGCGCGAACTGCATCGCGCCAAACGCAAGAAGGTGCCGTATCCGATCGTCGCAATCGTCGGCTACACGAACGCGGGGAAGTCCACCCTGTTCAACCGGCTGACGGGGGCAGGGGTCCTGGCCGAGGACATGCTCTTTGCGACGCTCGATCCGACGCTGCGCCGGGTAAGGCTGCCGCACGGGACCATCATGATCCTGTCCGACACGGTGGGCTTCATCTCGGACCTGCCCACCCATCTCGTCGCCGCGTTCCGCGCAACGCTGGAGGAAGTCGTCGAGGCAGACCTGGTGTTGCATCTGCGCGATATTTCGGACCCCGACACCGCGGCTCAGGCAGAGGACGTCGAGCGCATCCTCGCCGATCTCGGCGTCGACGCCGCTGACGGGCGGCGGGTGGTCGAGGTCTGGAACAAGGTAGACCTCCTTGATGAAGGCACGCGGCAGAAGCTGCTGGACGAGGGCCGGGCGCCGGACAAGGCGCCGCCCATCGCGATCTCCGCAATCACCGGGGAGGGAACCGCGCAGCTTCTCGACCTTATCGAAACGCGCATTTCAGGCGCGCTCAAACCTGCCACGGTGACAGTGCCCCCCGATCAGCTTGCCGTCGTCGACTGGCTCTACCGCAACGCCGCCGTGTTGTCGCGAAAAGACAATGATGACGGGTCGGTGACGCTCGAACTTCAGGCAACGCCGGCGGCCTTGGCCGAGATGGACGCCCGCACAAGGCATAAATAGCTTGTAATTCAACCCCTTAGGGTTTCATTTTCGCCTTCTGCCATAGCTCCTCCATTTCCTTAAGAGAAGCCGCTTCAAGGCTTGAATTCGCTTGATAAAGTGCGGTTTCGACATAGTGAAAACGCGAGCGGAACTTCTCGTTGGTTCCGGCAAGCGCGGATTCGGGGTCGACGCCAATATGGCGCCCGAGATTGACGATCGCGAACAGGACATCGCCGAACTCGTCGGCGATTTCCGGCTTGCGGTTCGACGCCATGGCGGCGCGCAGTTCGCCGATCTCTTCCTCGATCTTGTCGAGGATCGGCGCGGCCTCGCCCCAGTCGAAGCCGACCGTCGCTGCCTTCTGCTGCAGTTTCAACGCACGGGTGAGGGCGGGAAGCGCGACGGGAATGCCGTCGAGGAAGCCTTTTCCGTAGTCCTCCGGATCCTGACCGCGGCCGATCCGAGCGGCGCGCTTTTCGGCCTTTTCCTCCGCCTTGATCCGGTCCCACTGGCCCTTGGCGGAACCGGCCGCGCGCGCCTCGGCATCGCCGAAGACATGCGGGTGGCGGCGGATCATCTTGCTGGTAATGGCATGAACGACATCGCCGAAATCGAACTCGCCGGCCTCCTGCGCCATCCGCGAATGGAAGACGACCTGGAGAAGCAGGTCTCCCAGTTCGTCCCTGAGGTCGGTCATGTCATTGCGCGCGATCGCGTCCGAAACCTCGTAGGCCTCTTCGATCGTGTAGGGCGCGATGGTCGCGAAATCCTGTTCGAGGTCCCACGGACAGCCGGTGCCCGGCGTGCGCAGCGCGGTCATGATCTCGAGGAGGCGGGCGATGTCTTTGGAAGGTTGCATTTGTTCTCACACGCGCAATAGTTTGGTCCGACGCACCGGATCTCCCGGTTCGCAGGGGAGGTGACGAGGCGTGAAGTCCGGCCTGAAAGCCTTGACGCTGGGCATTCTGATGACCGCACCGAGCCTGTCCGACTCGGTCGCCAAAGTCACCTACAGCGAGAAGACGATCCACTATACGGTGAAGGGCAGGACCGGCCAGGAGATCTATTCGCAGATCTCGAAGAAAGGTCCCCTGCTCACCGGCCAACCCGATCACAAGGTAGCCACCACGACGATGGATTTCGACGTTCGCTGGGTTGACGCGGCAGTCAAGGGAAATCGCTGCGTCGTCACCCGCGTGGATGTGCACGTCGATGTGGTCTATCGAGTTCCACGATGGACGGGGAAGGGGAGCCCGGCCGTGCGCAAGGCCTGGGCGGCCTTCGAGGCACATCTGTGGCGGCACGAAAAGCGCCACCGCGATATCGGGCTCGAATACGCGCGCCGGGTCGAGAACGATATCCGGAAACTCTCCGGCGACGCACGCCGGGAATGCGCCGGCATGGTTGATCAGGCCAAGCGCCTCGCTATGGCATCCAGCGCCTGGCACGACCGCAAGCAGGCCGCGTTCGATGCAAGATGGTTCGGCGACGGCGGTCAGCAATTTAAATATGATCGAGCCCTGATGGCCGCCAAGTAGAACACTCCCTTGGCATTGCCGCAGCCTGCGAATTCGGCCTGTGCGGCACCTGCAATGTCAAGCAAAACGGTTTTGTCCACCTGCAGGACAACGCGGCATCCTCGACAACGAGATCGTCGAGCTGCGTCCCGGCTTGTTGCTCGCGACCGCTCCGCCGCTTCGGTCGAGGCGTAAACATGGCCTCGCCATCCGCCACAGCGCCATATGCAGGCACGCGGACCCAATTGAACGCCAGACCGCGAGGTGCACGCCAGGTACGCGACCGACGAGTCGCGGCCGGCGTCAGATTGTCCGCAGAAACGGACCGACGCTGCCGGCGACGAGCACCAGACCGGAGACGAAGAGGAAACCGAGCACCAGCCGGCGGAAGGCCTGTGTCTGCATGCGGCGGAACAGCTGCACGCCGAAAATCGCCGGGATCACGATCGCAGGGGCGATGAGCACGAACATGTCGATCGCGCCACGATCGATCGTTCCGGCGATGACGTAGCCTGTCAGCGTCGTGGTATGCATCGAGATGTTGAAGGCCTGCATGACGCCGCGCTGGACCTCCTTGGGATAGCCGCGAAGTGTCGTCCAGAGCGTCGGGATAGGGCCTGCCATGCCGGCGATGCCACCCATGACGCCGCCGACGAAACCCGCGGCCGCGTCTGCCGGCCGTCCGCCCGCCTTGAGCCGGTAGTCGTGCGGCAGACGCAGCGCCAGCGGGCAGTAGATCAGCAGGAAGATGCCGAGCGTCAGCCGGAACACGTCGGGATCGAGCCATGGCAGGACGAGAATGCCGACAGGCACTCCGCAGACGCCGCCGAGGAGCAGCGGCATCAGGAGCCTCAGATCGAAGCCACGCCAGACCCAGGGCAGGGCGACCAGCTGCCCGACGAGCGAGCCGAACACCGCCATCGGCCCGGCGAGCTGGGGAGCGATCGCCCAGGCCCAGATCGACAGTGCGACCAGCGAGAAGGCAAAGCCCGACACGCCTTGCGCAAAGCCGGCTGCGGCGGCTCCAGCCAGAATGATCGCCGTGGTCAAATCCATCATATCATTGCGGGCGAGGCAGTTCAGGGCGGAACGGCGCCGTCTGAAAAAGATGCGGCCAGGCAGCGATAACGGTTTCGCTCCGATCAGGCAAATCGACGGGTTAACAAGGCCTGGCCGATAGGATGCGCGGCTTAGCCCAAGCGGGACAGCCGGTCTCTCGCATCGACGCCTGGAGCGGTTCGAGCTAGACATCAAAACCGCTTGGCTTCGGAGGAACGCAGCATGGACCGATTCACCGGCGGCTGCCTGTGCGGGAATGTCCGGATCGTCGCCGAAGGGCGCCCGTACCGTGTCGGCATCTGTCATTGCCTCGACTGCCGCAAGCATCACGGGGCGCTTTTTCACGCTTCCGCGATTTTCCCGCAGGACGCGGTGACGATCGAAGGCGAGACACGCGACTACGCCGGACGGTTCTTCTGTCCGCGCTGCGGCTCGTCCGTATTCGGACGCAGCGGCGACGAGGTGGAAGTCAATCTCGGCTCGCTCGACGCGCCCGACCAGTTCATGCCCACCTACGAGCTGTGGACGATCCGCCGGGAGTCGTGGCTGCCGCCGTTTCCAGTTGCGCGACGATACGAACGCGATCGGGACGGTACGAACCGATCAGAGGGGTAGAGCAGGCTCGATGCACGGTTCGACGCCCTGCAAATCTTCCCATCGGCAAATCGCATAAGATAGATTATGGAACCTACCGATGAGGAACGACGCATCGGCACGGCGAAAGATCAAAGGTTTGCGCGAAGCTCGTCGAGCAAAGTCGCGTCACCGAAAACACTCCGAAGGTCCACATGCCGCCCTTGCCGCGCGTCACGACACAAAGTCGATCTCGATCGCCATCCCGTCATAGGCCGGCTCGACATGATCGGGTGTCGTCCGGCGCACCGTCTCGTAGTCCAGCGGCGTGTGCATGTGCGTCAGCACGGCGCGCTTCGGGTCGAGCCGGTCGATCCACTGCAGCGCCTGCTCGAGCGACAGATGGCTCGGATGCGGCCGATACTGCAGCGCGTCGATAATGAGACAGTCCAGGTTTCTCAGCCGGTCGGGCGTCGCGCCCGTGAAGCCGCTGACATCGGCGCAATAGGCCAGATTGCCGATGCGGAAACCGAGCGAAACGATGTCGCCGTGGATCTGGGGCAGGGGTTCGAACCTGATCGAACCGCCCTCGCCCGCGACCTCGAACGGCACGCCGTGTTCGATCGGCACGTGCTTGAGGATCGGCGGATAGGAACTGCCTTCCGGTGTGGTGAAGCAGTAGCCGAAGGCTTCCATCAGGCGCTGCGCGGTCGGCGCGTCGGCATGCACCGGCATCAGCCGACGCTGCTCGATGACAAAGCCGCGAAGATCGTCGATGCCGTGGATGTGGTCGGCATGCGGATGGGTGTAGATCGCCGCATCGAGATGGCTGACGCCCGCCGTCAGCATCTGGTCGCGGAAATCAGGTCCGGTGTCGATGACGACGCGTGTTGCCCCGCGTTCCGAAATCCGCTCCACCAGGGCCGAGGCGCGGCGCCGCCGGTTTTTCGGATTGTCCGGGTCGCATTGACCCCAGTCCCCGGTGATGCGCGGCACGCCCGGCGACGAGCCGCAGCCAAGTATGGTGAGGCGCAGCGTGTCGGCCATCTTTCAGGACGCCGCCGGCCGGACGGCCTTGGAGAACAGCCGGTAGAAATTGTCGGTGGTGATGCGCGCGATGTCGTCGAACGAGACGCCGATGGTTTCGGCCAGGACCTCGGCCGTGTGACGCACATAGGCGGGTTCGTTGCGTTTACCCCGATACGGCATCGGCGCAAGATAGGGCGCGTCGGTCTCGACCAGCAACCGCTCGCGCGGCACCTCTCGGGCGATCGCGCGAAGGTCGTCCGAACGCCGGAAGGTCAGGATGCCGGAGAAGGAGACGTAGCCGCCGAGCCGGACGCCGGTACGCGCCAGCTCCGCGCCGGAGGAGAAGCAGTGGAGCAGGAAGGGGAAGGGCCCCTTCCCTGTTTCGTCTTCGAGGATGGCGGCGATGTCGGCGTCGGCGTCGCGGGCGTGGATGACCAGCGGCAGGCCGGTGCGCCGCGCCGCCTCGATATGGGTGCGAAACCCCCTCGCCTGAGCCTCCCGCGGCGCCTTGTCGTAGAAATAGTCGAGCCCGGCCTCGCCGATCGCCACGCAGCGCGGGTGCGCCGAGAGCGCCATCAGTTCATCGGCCGATATGCCGTCCTCCTCGCCCGCGTTGTGCGGATGGGTGCCGACGGAGCACCACACCTCCGGATAGGCTTCGGCGATCGCGCGGATCTCGTCGAAGCGGCGGACGCGCGTCGAGATCGTCACCATCGCGCCGACGCCGTTTTCCTTGGCGCGGGCGATCACCTCCGCGCGCTCGGAGGCGAAGTCCGGAAAGTCGAGGTGGCAGTGGCTGTCGACAAGCATGCGATCAGGTGCCCGCGGCCTCGACGTAGCGCGGGAAGACTCCCGCCGGCGCCGGCAGCGGCGTGCCGGGCATCAGCGCGTCGGCGTCGCCGGCGCTCGCGAAGCTTCGCCTGTCCGGGGCGACGGCCAGCAGATCGAGCAGCTTGACCGCCGAGCCCGGCACAAAGGGCTGCAGCATGATCGCGATGCGGCGTACCGCCTCCGCCGTCGTCCACAGCACTGTTTCCATGCGCGCCGGATCGGTCTTGCGCAGCGCCCAGGGTGCCTGGCGGTCGAAATAGCGGTCCGCCTCGCTGACGACGGCAATCACCCCGGCCAGGGCCAGGTGGATCGCCTGCTCGCCTATTGCGCGGCGCGCCTGTGCGAGCGCCTTGTCGGCCTCGGCCAGCACGGCGCGGTCGTCATCGGTGAGTTCGCCGTGCTGCGGAACCTTTCCGCCGCAGTTCTTGGCGATCATCGACAGCGAGCGCTGGGCAAGATTGCCGATGCCGTTGGCCAGATCCGCATTGGTGCGGTTGACGATCGCCTCGTGGCTGTAGCTGCCGTCCTGGCCGAACGGCACCTCGCGCAGGAAGAAATAGCGCACCTGGTCCAGCCCGTAGTGTTCGACCATCGCGAACGGATCGACGACATTGCCGACCGACTTCGACATCTTCTCGCCGCGGTTGAACAGGAAGCCGTGCGCGAAGACGCGCTTCGGCAGCGGCACGCCCGCCGACATCAGGAATGCCGGCCAGTAGACGGCGTGGAAGCGCACGATGTCCTTGCCGATGATGTGAACATCTGCGGGCCAGAAGCCCCAGCGCGGGTCGGCCTCGTCGGGAAAGCCCGCCGCTGTGATGTAATTGGTCAACGCGTCGACCCAGACATACATCACGTGCTTGTCGTCGCCTGGCACCGGCACGCCCCACTTGAAGGTCGAGCGCGACACCGACAGGTCTTTCAAACCCGACTTGACGAAGCTCGTCACCTCGTTGCGCCGCTCGGCAGGGCCGACGAAATCGGGCTGGCTCTCGTAGAGTTCGAGCAGCTTGTCCTGGTAGGCCGACAGGCGGAAGAAGTAGGTCTCCTCCTCGTTCCATTCGACCGGCGATCCGAGCGGCTCGCGGCGCACGCCGTCGTCGCCCACGGTCGTTTCGTCCTCATCGAAATAGGCTTCCTGGCGCACCGAATACCAGCCGCTGTAGCGGTCGAGGTAGATGTCGCCATTGTCGGCCATGCGCTGCCAGATCGCCTGGCAGGACCGCCTGTGGCGCTCTTCGGTCGTGCGGATGAAATCGTCGTTGGAGGCGCCGAGCATCTCCTCCATCGTGCGGAAGATAGCCGAGTTGCGATCCGCCAGTTCCTGCGGGCTCACGCCCTCTTTCTCGGCCGTCTGCTGCATCTTCAGCCCGTGCTCGTCCGTGCCCGACAGGAAGAACACTTGCCTGCCGTCGAGACGGTGAAACCGCGCCAGCGCGTCGGTTGCGATCACCGTGTAGGCGTGGCCGATATGCGGCCGCCCGTTCGGATAGAAGATCGGGGTCGTAAGGTAGAATTTTTCTTTTTGCATCAGGGAGGCCGCGGACATGAGGATTGCGCGGTGAGATAGCGCATAGGCAGGCGCATGGCTATCCCGGATCGGCGCTCCTACCGGCCCAATGCCTCGCCGATACGGTTGAGAAGCCCGACCACGTGCTGACGTTTGTCGAGATTGTAGGTGTCGGTGTCGCGGATCGTCGCGTTGGCCTCGTCCCACAGTTCGGCGAGGCGAGCCGCCCGCCTCCCCTCGCCTCGGGCCGCGGCGTCGGTCGCAGCCAGCGCAACGGTCTCGAGCAGATGGTCGTTGAGAATGTCGAACGTCACCGTCTGGTCGCGGCCGGACACGGCGTCGGCAAGCCGGTAGGCATCGAGTGGATCGCGCCGCGCCTTGGCAGTGAATTGGTCGGCCGCCTGCGTGACGTCGAAGCCGCCATGCTCGGCGAGCAGGATTGCCTGCCGCGCGCTGCCGCCGGCGCGATCGATGAGCGCGCGGCGCGCGTCCGGGGCCTCTGGCAGGCCCGAGCCGAACGAGCCGAGCACCGCGTCAATCTCGGGTTCCGAAAGCGGCGAAAAGCGCATCACCTGACAGCGGGATCGGATGGTTGGCAGCAAGGTTCCCGGCGCATGCGAAATCAAAAGGAAGATGGCGCGCGCCGGCGGCTCCTCGAGGCTCTTCAGGAGCGCGTTCGCCGCGTTGCGGTTCATCTCGTCGGCCGGATCGACAATCACCACCCGGTAGCTGTCGTCATGCGCCCTCAGCGACAGGAAGCGACCGACGCGCCGGACCTCGTCGACGGTGATGGCGCTTTTGAACTTCTTCGTCTTGTCGTCATAAGGCCGCGTCAGATGCAGCACCGCCGGATGCGCGCCGCTCGCCACCTGACGCGCCACCGCGCTCGCTGGATCTGGCCGGCCGAAGGCAGCGGGCGCGTCTTCGCCGCGCGGATGGGACAGGAGGTGATGCGCGAGGTGGAAGGCGAAGGTTGCCTTGCCGATGCCCTTCGGCCCGGTCAACAGCAGGGCGTGATGCAACTTTCCGGCGCGATAGGCCGCCGCGATCTGGGCGGCGTGTTCGGCATGGCCGAAGAGATGCGGGTTCTCCGCCGGCTCCGGGATATCGGGCAGGCTGTCGGCCTGTTCGGGCGCGAGACGCTCGCTCATCGGCCCTGTCCTTGATGCGCGGCGATCGCAGTGCCCGTCCGGGACAGCCGGGCGCGCACAGCCTTCTCGATCTCTGCCGCGACCCTTGCCGGAGCTTTGGACGCGTCGACCACCACGCAGCGCCCCGGCTCGGCCTTCGCGATGTCGAGGAAGGCCTGGCGGCGCCGTTCGTGGATGTCGAGCGTCTCCTTCTCGAAGCGGTCCACCGCGCCGCTGCCGCGCCGCTGCGCCGCTCGCGCAAGTCCGAGCGCCGGATCGAGATCGAGGATGACCGTCAGGTCCGGCTTCATGCCGTTGATCGCGACTGATTCCAGCGCTCGCATGAAACCGGCATCGAGATTGCCCGTCACGCCCTGATAGACCCGCGAGGAATCGAGGAACCGATCGCACAGCACGACTTTCCCGTCCTCGACGGCGGGACGGATCACCTGCTCGACATGGTCGGATCGCGCGGCGGCGAACAGGATCGCCTCCATCGCCGGCCCGAAGGTCTCGGCGGCTCCCGAAAGAAGGACGTGGCGCACCGCCTCCGCGCCCGGCGAGCCACCCGGCTCGCGCGTCACCAGCACGTCCAAGCCCTCGGCGCGCAATACATCGGCCAGCCGCACGATCTGGGTCGACTTGCCGACACCCTCGCCGCCCTCGAATGTCACGAAAAGTCCGCGCGCCAAGAATTCACCGTCGTGCCGGATAACAGGTCCTAGCGTTTATTCGCCCTGCTTCCAAACGTCCACCGGCATCAGCGCAGCCAGCCGATTGCGAGTTCCTCGATCGCATCGAGCGTGCGCTGCGACAGCGAGCCGACGCCGACCGCTTCCGCCGCATAGAGCGGCGTCTCCTGGGTCAGCATGTCCCCGACCCAGATCTTCAGCTTTCCGACCGGCTGTCCGACCTGGACGGGTGCCTCGACCGGCCCCTCATAGACGATGCGCGCGATCACCTTGTCGCGGTTCTCCGCCGGCACAAGCATCGATACCGCACCATGTGCCGACAGTTTGACCCGCGATTTCTCGCCGCCGAAGGTCTTTGCCTCGCCGACCGTCTCGTCGGCCGCGAAGATCTCGATCTTCCTGAAGGCCCGCATGCCCCACTCGATCAGCCTGCGCGCCTCGTCCACGCGTTCCTTCTCCGTCGCCAGTCCGCTCATCGCAAGGAACAGCCGCTTGCCGTCGCCCGCCGCCGAGGCAACGATACCGAACCCCGCTTCCTCCGCGAAGCCGGTGGCGAGCCCGTCGGCGCCGATGCCCAGCTTGATCAACGGGTTGCGGTTCTGCTGGTTGATGTTGTTCCACTTGTATTCGCTCTGCGCGAAGAGCGGATAGAACTCGGGATAGGTCTGCCAGATATGGCGCGCGAGCGTGACGAGATCGCGCGCGGTGACGGATTGTCCGTCCGCCGGCAGGCCGGTCGGATTGACGAAGACAGATTTCGCCAGTCCGAGCTCTTTCGCCCGTTCATTCATCCGTTCCGTAAACTTGGCCTCGGAGCCGGACATACCCTCGGCCATGACGATGCAGGCGTCGTTGGCGGTGATCACCACCGCGCCCTGGATCAGGTCGCCGAGCGGTACGAAAGACTTGACCGCGGCGAACATGGTTGCCGTTCGCGACGGCGCGCCGCCGGTGCGCCAGGCGTGCTCGCTGACCTGGAACGTGGTGTCGCGGCTTAAGCGGCCCGCCTTGAGCGCATCGAAGACGATCTCAGCCGTCATCAGCTTGGCCAGCGATGCGGGCGTGAATCTTACGTCGGGATCCTTGGCGTAGAGGATGGTACCCGTCTCGGCGTCGATCACGAAGGCGCGCGCGGCCTTGGTCTCGAACTGCGCCAGCGCGGCGCAGGCCGAAAGGACAAGCCAGGTAGTGGCGATGAACGCCGCCCTGAAGCCGCATACGACCTTCGATACCAACTGATGCCCTCCAAAAGCCGAGGCCATCCTACCGGCCTGAAGTGGAGGCAGGAAGGCGTAAAGGCGGGAGAATTGTGGGCGGCTGAGCCAGAGCGCTCAATTGCGGACGATGAAGGCGTCTGTTGCCCCGTTGTCCCATGCCGAGCGCAGCAGGTCGTCGATCGCCATGGCTTGCTTGGGCCGAGCCGTCACCGAATACCAGACGGTCGAACCGTCCCTGCTCTGCTCGATCGATGCCAGCGCGAGCGGCAGGAGCTCGCTCACCAGACGCTCGGCTTCCGCGCGGTCGGCGAATGTCCCGACGGACACATAATCCGTGGGGTCAGCTTGCCCCGACGTCTGCGACGACAGGATTTGCGCGGGCGACAGTCCGCCCTTGGCGACCTCGTCGAAGGGAGCAGCCGAACGGCCCGAAGACTCCTCGGCATAACCGAGAACCGCCGTTTTGCCACCGCGGCCTTCCAGACGGGCCAGCGGCCGGTCGGCGATGACGGGACCGTTTTCGGGAAATTCCATCGAGCCCGCGGCGGAACCGGCTGTTCCGGACGAGGTAAGCTGTCCGGGGAACGCCGCAGCCATTGCTTGCGAAGCGCCGACGGTGGCGGTGGGCGTCGGCCCGGCCATCGCAATCATCACGCCTGTCGCCATCCCGTCGGAGGGGTCGGGCGCCGCGTTGCCCGGCTTGTAGGACGCCAGCAGAAATTCATCGTCGCGGCCTTCGAGCGGCGCGCGGCCGACATAGTCGACGCGCACCTCCGCGATGCCGCTATGCTTGTAGTCCAGCATCTCGGCCGCCCGGCTCGAGAGGTCGATGACGCGTCCATGCGCGAACGGACCGCGATCGTTGACGCGCACGATGACCGAACTACCGTTCTTGAGGTTCGTCACCCGCGCATAGCTCGGCAGCGGCATGGTCGGATGCGCCGCCGACAGATGCGTCATGTCGTAAATCTCGCCGTTGGCGGTTAGCCGGCCATGGAAGGCGTCGCCATACCAGGACGCCTTGCCCTTCTTCGAATAGCCCGGCTGCTCCTTCGGATAGTACCATTTGCCGGCGACTTGATAGGGCTTGCCGATCTGATCGCGGCCGCCGCCGCGCGGCAGGCGCGAGCGCAGGTTCGTCATGCGCGGGCTGGCCTTGCCGTAGACGGATTCCGGGAAATATTCCTTGGTGGCCGGGCGCTTCGACACCGAAACCTTGGGTTCGTGCGACGAGCAGCCTGCGAGGGCGGCGGCAAAGGCGATCAGCGAGATGATTGCGCCGGATTTGAGCGCCCCGCGGCCCTTGTTGTCGGTCATGCTCTGGTCGTCCCCACGAAGTCTGCCGATCCGGACGGACCGACGCCTGCTCTCGTCTGGCCGCCGGCCATTCCCCGCCCGGCATCCAGCCTTTTTTCTTGTAGCGCCCAAGGCTTTAGCGCAGTCTTAATCGATTGTGACCCGAAGCGGGCAAATTTATGACGTCCGTCCGCCGATCGGAGCATTCGGTGCGCGGGAGCTGGCAGAAGTTCAGGCTTGGGCCGACCGAAGGATGTCGCGTGTGTGTGAAATTCTTCATTGTGCCGGAGATCGTAGCCTTGCAGGGTTACGTTGGGGAAACATGCGACTGGAACAATTGGAGAAGAAGTTAACCATGCAACAATTCGCACGTGTTCGTGCGGACCTTTGGGCCGAACGGCACGGCAGCGGATCGGTCGTTCCACCTCCACATCGACTGCTGAGTCCTCCTGTCCGGGCGCCATCAGCCGGGCAGGCCGTCTCGGCAGGCAGAACCGATCAATCGTTGATGGATGCGCAGCGGGTTCAACTACAGGTGAAAAAATGAACGTCTCAACGTAGCGGAGATGAAAATGGCGAACTTCAGACCTGGCGATATTGTACGACTCAAGTCCGGTGGCCATGCAATGACAATCTCTTCGATGATCGACAGTTTCAGTGTGAATTGCACCTGGGCGACGAGCGGCGAAATAAAGACTGAGATCATCAGGATAGAAGCCTTGGAGATGTTCGTCCCGGCCAAAGCTCCGCCGGTCGGAAGGCCGGACGAAGCTGGCAAGAGTCTCGCCTGAGAAGCCATCCGCGTCATCGATCGATGGTAGTCGGCTGCCAAGGTTGCCAGCGAACGGCCAGGCATGCTGACGGGGCCGCGCCCGGTCTCTGCGTCTCGTGCTGGGAATGAAGACAGCCGCTGCCGAGCCGGTTGACGTGACGGTCAGACGCGCCATAAAAGCGGGCGATAACGCGTTCGGTAGCGAAAATCGTCTTGGGCGGATGCCGAAAGACCGGAAGGCTAACGAAATGAACGTTCGGAGGGATGGCCGAGCGGTTTAAGGCACCGGTCTTGAAAACCGGCGTGGGCGCAAGTTCACCGTGGGTTCGAATCCCACTCCCTCCGCCATTTCCTACGTGTACGGCTTGGCCTTACGCCGGCGTCGCGTGTTCACGTCAGGCGCGTTCCATTCGGTTTGTAACGTAAAGTGTGACACTGGGCCGTGCGAATGACGACGGCATCGGCGACTCGGCCGAGCTCCCGGAGAAAACTGGTGCTGCCAGAGAGGATTGAAATGGCTTTTTCTCTAACAAAAACAATATATTAAAAGTTGATTTTGTAACATTGTGACGTGTGAAAAAATGGGAACTCCGTCACCCTTCGGTCGCGGTAAACGGGGCAAGTTTCAATCGCGCATCAACCTGAAACGCCAGATCATACAACACCTCGTATACGGCGTTCTCCTGCCTCAAATAGTCGTCATACTTCGCAGAAACCGCTTCTCCGTGCGCTATTCCGTTGCGCTTTCCTACCAGCGCTTTTAGCAGCACCCTATGCTTCGCCACAGACGGACAGGATATGTCCGCCAATTCAAGCAATTCCTCTAATACGCTTGGCCACAAATTTGACTTAGTATCAACCTCGGGAAAGGTGGGCTTCATTGTTGCGAGTTCGCTCGGCATAAGTTCAATTTTTTGGAGAAAATCGATCGGAGGAAGCTGCCGGAGCTTCTTAATGTCATCTATTAACGCGTAGCTTTTTGTCTTTGTTGGCAGCAGATCGCAAGATGGGACTGCCCGCGAAGCCCGATCAAAGAACACGCTCAGGCAAAACTTGGCGAATCCCTCGTAGTGAGCATAAAGGAGACTCCACGCCGCGCGAGCTAGCATGTCATGCTGCTTCTGAGTTACATCTCGTCTCTGAAGGAAGACTTTGATTAAGGCCAGCTCTGTTTCGCGCCAAGCCAGATCGGCCGTTAATTCGTCAATCGCTTCCATCGGGAATCGCCAACAAATGCTTGCGGACAACTGCTATACGGCTATTGAACTTGGGAATGGTATTCGCCCCCGGTCCAGTCGAGCTTATGAATTCTTCTGAAGAGAACGCTGCTATGAGTCGCTGCCTTAACAACACGGGATCTACGCTTGACACGTCGGCGAGGTTGTCAGTCACCGCTCCAACAACTGCCTCAAAGTAAGCGGGAGCAAGTCGTCCGGTCGGCTCATCGTGGGTGTTGTAACGCGAGAACGCACCATCTCCGAAGGTGGCAAAAATGAAATCAAACACTGAACGGAAAACGGTGCCCTCCGTTTCTACGTCGAATTCCCTGTTTCTCAGCAGAATATCTTCCATATAATTATCAAGCCACTCCTCAATGTTGCCCTTAAATCCACCTCTGAAGTTTTTCACCGCAAAAAAACGAAGGACCAACTCCTCATCCGCACGCATATCTTTGCTAGGCTTTGGAAGCCGCGCTATAGCACCGCTAAAAGCTGGATATGAGGCTAGATTTTGTAGCGCCGAATAAAATACCTCACCGCCGTCAATCATTCGCGATGAACAATTGCGTATTTCTTGAGCCGACAGTAGAGAGCCGCCTGTGTTTAGACGCTTGAACATCTCATATTTTACAAACTGGTCGCCAGATTTCTTTATTATTATCGCGCGAATGGGCGTCCGCTTAATCTTCAACTTTAACGAAGTCGATAAATCGTCGAATCTAATGCCATTCAGCGGCTTTAGAATGTCGCACCCCTCCAATACAAGCTCAGGTTCATCGATAGCCTTGTGATCGAGAAATTGGAGGACCGAGCTTGTTCTCTGGAGTCCGTCAATCAGCTCCAAGACGTTGTCATCGTTCTCGACCAAGAAAATCGGCGGAATGGGAAGACGCAGAAGCACAGATTCTATCAGCCGTGACCGCTGCTCGTTGCTCCACCGGAACAGTCTTTGATACTCTGGTCGGATGACAATTTCTTTATCACGATGGAGGTTCAAGAGCTCTCCGAAAGAAAAATCCACCGCATCCGTGGAAATCTCGCTGTCTAGTTTGGCCTCATCGAGAGTCGCCATGTTTCACTACTCCGTCGCCCATACAGGAGATACGCGATTCATTGAGTTCAACGATAGGCGCTAGTCAGGAACCTGTCGAGGGTTAGGCGTAGGAATTAATCCCTTGCGCTCTCCCCTCCCCGCGTGCCACCCTGCCGCCGTCACCAAATCGCCGATCGGCTCCCCGACGTGATCTCGCGCCGGCCGGCGAAGCTATGCCTGCTGAAACGACATGCTAACTGCCGAAGACAATTTCCGCGTTGAAGTGTGGGACGCCGATGAGCGCGAGCTAATCGAGACGATCGCACGTTCATCGGATCATCTCGTGTCGGTCGCCGCGTGGCATGCCGCCGTGCGCCGCCGGCCGGGAATGCTCCTGATTCACCGGAACGCCAGTTTCACAATGGACCGGATGGTTGCGCCCGGCGAGCCTGAGGGTGAACCGTGCACGAAGGTCGGCCGGAAGGTGCTGGACGGTGTAGAGGCGATGCTAGGCGATTTGCGGAGCTGGCATTCCCTGCGCGCGTGGTGCCACGGCTGCGGCCATCATGGCGACCTGGGTGTTGATGCGTTGAGGGACAAGTTAGGAACAAAGGCGACCCTTTCGACGGTGGAGCGGCGATTGCGCTGCCGGCGGTGCGGCAAAGGGCCGGTGCAGGTGCAGATATTCAGTCACGGAAGAGGGTGAAGGGCGCGGGGTTGCCGCGCCCTTCAGGATCTTCAGCCGGGAATCCCGTGGCCGAAGTCATGGGCGAGCTTTTCGAGCCGGCGCATACGGGTGCGCGCCAGCTTCAGGTAGTGCGACCGGGGCCGTCGCTCGGTGCGGATGATCCCGGACTTCAAGCCCCAGATCTCGGCTTCGATCTGCGTCCAATGATATTCGAGCACGCCGGACTGATCGATGACGCTCAGTTTGGCGAACTGATCGGATGAAGGGAGCCGGCTCATCACGCTTCAGCCTCGGCTGCCCGTTCCTTGATCGGAATTTGACGGCCGATGTAACGGCGAAGCACCACGTCCACGATCTGCTGCATTTCGGTGAAATACTCACCGAACTCGCCGGCCTCTACACCGGTGCATTCACCAAGCGTCTTGCCGTTGGGCATGACAAGTTCGAACAGATTGCCGTCAGCTGCCGCCTTTTCGGAACGGTCGAAATGCTCGAACCCGGCGGAAATCTCTGCTGCCGTGAACGCGCGCATTACACCACCTCCCGGTCGTTGGCATCCCTGCTCTTCAAGCTCGTGCGGATGCGCTGGAGGCCGATCGAGTCATGCACCTGATACGCCTTCTCAATCGCCTCAAAGATGAGAGCAGCCTGATAAAGGTGTGCCGTGAGGGTGACGAAGCCCAAGCGCTTATCGCCATTACCTCCTGACTTCAGTGCAGCGATAAACTGCTCGACGTTCTTGGGGCCGTGAAACCCAAAATCGGCGAGGACTCCGATTAGATGTTCAATGGACGGCGAGTGAGCAGCCAGAAATTCGGCGTAGGTGGGGTTTGCCGGCGTGCCGGCGATCATGGTATTCTCATCACACATTGGATGCTCCTGTGTTTGCTGATGCGGGTGTCTTTCAGTGCCGGCACGATCGAGGTTGCGCCCTTGGTCGTGCCGCTCGTTTTCAGGCTGTCCGGGTAATCAGTCTCCTTTCACCTTCCATTCCGGCAGTGACCAGCGCACTTGCTTGTCGAGCCGGTCGCGCAGTTTGGTCAGGCGCACGATCTCAGCGAGCGCCTTGGTTCGAACGGCCGGGTCCGATAGGTCCGACTGTTCAAGCTTCGTGATGGCGCGGGTGATCTCTTCCCGCTTGTATTCGTTGATGATCCTCGCCAACGCGCCGGCAGAGTCCAGGAAGGCACCTACCATCCGCTCGGCCCGACCGATCGAACCGCGATAGGTGTCACCGAACGCTGCCCATTCCTCCTGCCAGTCGAGGTCACTGTCGTCATCGAACGTCGGGGCGACGACGCCGACCGAAGCGAGCGATTCGTCGGCCTCGCTCCAAATGTTCTGACGAGACTGCCAGAATTCGAAAAAGGGTGTGGAGGCGATGTCTGCTACATCATCTGCCGCTACCTTCCGCTCCTTCTTCTTCCTGTTACGGAAATCACGCACTCGATCGGTGTTTGATAAGGCCATTGGCTTGCTCCGCATTCGTTCCCGTTTCCATACATGAAACGGAAACGAAAATCAAGTGCCGCGTGCACTATCCTCTCGGATGCTGTCCGGCCAAATGTTCGCGATCTCGCCAAGCGCGAGGTGGGTTCGCGTCTCGCGATCGCCGGTGAAGCAGCACGGCTTCATATTGACGAGTTCCCATACGAGCCGGCGGTAGGTCTCGGCATCGATGTAGATTTCAGGCGTTTCAGGCATTGGGTATCCCTTGTGGTTTGGGGTTGCCTGCCTTTGATGAGTCAGTCGGAATCGCGTGTCAATAGCAATGTATAAACAAAATTCAGGCTTAAAGTCAGTAATGACTGACTATATATTTAGGTATCGTAGCTTTCCATTAGAGATATCGCTTGGCGTCTCTTGGAACTGTAAATGTCAGCACTGACTGATCTGATCTTGTTCGTCGCGAATATCCAGTCGCCGTTGATAGGCCGGGGAAGCGTTGCCAATCGGCCGATCAATGGGCGGGTCCAGAACGCATCCTTAGCGGCGTAGCCGGTCCAGACGGCTGAAGGGTCCGGCCGGGTGTGGGCTTGGTGCTGGCGAGCTTCCGCCCACTCGCCGCATGCGAGCCGGATGGCCTTCCGGGCGATAGGAAGATCGCCCTCCCCTAGCCCGATCTCGCCATGTAGGTGCAAGCCGTCACGATCGGAGAGTTCAAAGGCAAACCAGAACTCGACCGGCTTGCCGAATGCAGCCTTCAGGCGGCGAGCGATGCGCTTGGACAGCCACCCGGCTGAATTGGGCGCCGCCCGGCACTGGGCTTCAACGGCAGGGTCCAAGCGAACGGTGAACGCCGACACGGGGCCAAGGGACCGAAGCCCGTTGTGGAACCATTCGAGGCGCGCTTCGTCGCTAAGCTCGCGCCACGTTGCCGGAAGACGGTGCCGCCGTGGCGTCTCGGAATAGAAGGCGCGCCAGAACCGGGCGGCCTTCAGCTCTTCCTCATCCGTGAGGGGTTTGGAGGCGGAAGGGGAAGCGGAAGGGGTGTGCGTCGAGGCGTCTAGGTGAAGGACGGGAGTATGGGGATGGGAGGGGGTGACGTAGGTAACTGAAGTCTCACCGGCCGCGTGCAATGCGTCGAGAGCGTCAAGAGCCTGAAACCACGGCCGGAACTGCGCATCGCGGTAGGCCGATTTGACCCTATCCCGATTTACCTTTTTGGCAGTTCGGCTATTCGATCCGCTAGGAAAAAATTCTTCCGAAGATGATGCATGCTCGCACCTTTCGGTGCTATAAGTGTCAGCCATCGAACAGACTCCTGCGACCGGGCCACCCGTCGGACAAACGAGGCCCGGTCGTCTCTTTTTCTCAATCTCCTGTTATAGCGGTCGAGTGACGAGCTTTCGGGCTACCGGCTAAAAAAGTTGCCGGGCCGTGTCGCTTTTCGCATCTCATCGAAAACGACATGCCGCATGGTCGCTTCCATTTCCCGCGCCATCCGCTTCGCAAGGTCGGTGTTTTGCTCGGGCGTGCCGGCACTGCCGTTGACGGTGATCGGCGCGTTGATGCTGATCACTTGCCCACCGATGGCCGCCGGAGCCGCGATGCCCTGCCCTGCCATGCCGCCCGTGGTCAAGGCCGGTAGCCGGTTGTCGTTCACTGCTTCCAACAACGCCCGGTGCTTCGCCGTCGCCGCCGCGTTCACGACAAACTCGCCATTCGATAACCGTGCCGGGATCGTGTCGGACGTAGCCGAGCCGGGACCGGACACATAGCCGCCCGTCGCGAGCTTCTGCACCTTGCCAGCTCCCGGCACGATGCCGCCGCCGCTGAAGCCGAACATCTTCAGCAACGGGCCGATGACGAGCAACTGCACGGCCATATCAACCAATCGATCGATGATGCGATTGAGGGTGCTAGCGAACGCCTGCCCCACCGTCGCGCCGTTCCGAAGATCATTGATGAAACCGGTGATCGCACCGGTGGCGACATTGGCGAATTCTTCCTTAGCCTGGGTGCCGCGTTCCTGTGCCAGCGTCTCGGCTTCGATGGCGCTAATCAACGCGACGATGCGCGCCCGCTGATCATCGGTCGCCGCCGCGCCAGCCGATCGAAGCTCATTCGAGATGCGCCGTTCAAGATCGGTCGCGCCGATGAGCGACAGTTCCCGTTCCAACTCAGCGATGAGCGCGCGGACGGCCTTGGCTTCCCGTTCCGCCGCCGCTGCTGACGCATCGCGCTTTGCACCGCCTCCCGTGGCCGGTGGCGGTATGTAAGCGGGCGGCGTGAAGGTGGAGGCCGGCGAGCCGCTAGGAGTCTCGCGGAGCTTCCTACGGGCTTCCAGCACGTCGGTGATCATCTTCTCTTCAGCGCCTAGCGCTTCCATGCGCCGCTGAAGCTCGTATTCCGCCTCGCCGAACGTGCTCTCGCCGATCGACGTGCCAAGGATTCCGTCGCCGACACCCTTCCCGCTCTGCTGGCGTTCGCGCAGCTCGAGGATTTGCCGTTCGATGTCGAGCCGTTCGCGGCCAAGCCGCGCGGCGTCTTCCTCGAGCGTTGCGTCTCGCCGGGCTTCGAAAGCATTGAAGCGGTCGATGAACTCCTGCAACGCGCCGATCGCGTCGATGATGGCACCCTTGAGCGCCGTTCCGACCGTCTGACTGACGATCTTGAACCGCCGATCTACTTCGGCCGCGCGTTCGATCACGTCGCTGTCGAGGATGTTGCCGAGCTGGTGCGCCTCACGGATCGTCGCCCGGATCGAAACCGCGCCACGGTCCAGCAACTCGACAAACCGCTCGCCGGCCGTGCCGCCGAACACTTCGTCGGCGATGCGGATTTGCGCGGCACGATCGAACTTGCCGAGCCGTTCGATGATTTCCAGTAGCAGCGCGGACGGGTCGGCGAGCTTGCGCTTCAGCTCTTCCGCGCCATAGCCGAGCCGGCCAAACGCTTCGGCGGCCGAACCCTTGCCGGTGACGGCGAATTCGTCGCCGCGAAGCTGTAGCTCTTTCAGGCCGTCCGTGAGCGCATCAACCGGGATGCGCGCCTGTGTGGCAACGGTCGCCCATTCCTGAAAAACTTCGGTGGTGACGCCAGCGCGCTTCGCCTGATCTCCGATTTCAGCGATGCCGGCCGCCACCTGTCCAAGTTGGCCGACGATGCCGATGACGCCACCGGCGGCGATGCCGCCGACGAAACCGGCCGCAAAGTTCTTCAGGACGCCGCCGACACGCGCCGCCGCCTGCTTCATAGTCCCTTCAAGCCGATCGCCGGACTGCTTCGCCCGGCGTTCGATCTTCGTGAACTCATCGCCGGCCGTGCGGCTGGCCTTCGCCATGTTCTTTTCGAAGTCCCTGATACGGGCTTCGATCGCCACGACAAGACGTTCCTGATCATCGGCCATGCGCGGCCCTCCTACGCTGCTTCGAAAAGTTCATCGGTTTCGTAAATCGAGCGGGTGTTATCGTTCGCAACGGCGCGTCCCACGGCCATCGCCGCCGCGACAGCGCCGTCAATCCGATCGAAGCGGTTCGCTTTGTGCATCCGCACGAGCCCGCTGTCGTTCCGGCTCGCCACGACTGAATCGAGGTGGTGCCGCAAGACGGGGTGGCCGGCGTGGCGAAGTTTGCGGCCGTTGACGCTTCGCTCTAGCGCGCCGATCGCCGGCGCCATCGTCAGCGGACCCTGTCGCATCTCGACAACCGGAAGGCCGTCATCGTGAAGCCGCTGCATGGTGATCCGGGCAAGGTGTGGATCGAAGGCGATCTCGCGCACGTCGAACCGGGCGCACAGTTCGCGAAGATGAGCTTCCACCGCTTCCGGTTCGATGATCGGGCCGTCAACGGCGATGACGTGGCCTTCGTCGCGCCACCGAACATACGGAACGCCGTCCTGTTGCGCGCGGCCGGCGAGGTCATCGCCCGGCACGAAAAACCACGGGTGAAGAGTCAGGGTGCCGTCATCGTGCCGCCACGCCGCGACGATCGCAGTGAGGTCGCCGTTGACGGACAGGTCAACGCCGATGAAACACGGCAGCTCGACAAGATCGTCTAGATCGAAGTCGGCGCAACCTTCGTCATAGGTCGCCATGCTGAAGAGCGGATCACGGCTCGCCGCTTTCCAGACGTTGAGGTTGAATTGCTCGAATGCGTGCCGTTCCGACGGCCGGTGTTCAGCTTCAGCGGCTTGGCTGCGCAGCGCGGCGAGGTTCGGGAAGCCATGCACAAGGCCGGGGTTGACGCGGTGCCAGACCGCTTCGTCGCGCCAATCGTCGCCTTCGTCTGCTTCGAAGATGATAGGTAGATAGTCCGGCTTCACGATCTCCCCGGTGGCGACCTTCCGGGCGAAGTCGTATTCCTCGAAACCGATGTTCTCGGAACCACGGCCGGCCGTCGTGGCGACGATCATCAACGTGTTCGGCGTCTTGGTGAGGCCCTGCTTCAGCGCCTCCCACAAGTCGCGGCCCTTCCATACATGGATTTCGTCCACGAGCACAAAGGCCGGCGTCTTGCCGTGCTGCGCAGCGCCGTCGCTCGAAATCGCCTGAAGGGTTACGTCTTCGGCTTTGAAGACGATCTTCTTTGCCGAGTTGTGCGCGTCATAGATGCGCGTTGCGCCGACAAGGCGCTTGTCCAGGCGGACGATGTTCGCGGCCTCACGGAAGCCAAGGCCGGCTTGCTCGCGATCGGACGCGGCAAAGATCGCTTGTCCGGCGCGAACACGTTCCGGGCCGATCGTATGCAGAAGCGCCAGCGCCGCGGCGAGACTGGTTTTCCGGTTTCCCCGCGGGATCATCCAGAACACGCGATTGACGATGCGCGAGCCGTCGGGGTGGCGTGGCCCATAGATGCGCCGGACCATTCTTTCCTGAAACGGGAAGAGCTGGAATCGCTGCTTCGGCTCGGTGCTGTTGGGGTGCTTCAGCTTGCGCAGGAACTGGACGGCTTCCTCGCCGTAGCCGAAAGGATCATCGATCGGCGAGCCATCATAAATCCAAGCCGGGAAAGCGCTCTTCCTCATCGGCCGCGCCCGACGGCGAGCGGGTTGTCATCATCATCGTCATTGTCGGCGATCATGGATGCGCGGGACCGGGCGGCCGGCGTCAAGCCGAGTTCGGACGCGGCGCGAAGCTGCTGCTGTTGCGCCTGAAGCAAGATGGTGCTCGCCGGGTTGCGCTTGCCGGCGATGGTGAGGCCGGTGGCCTGAAGCTCACGATGCGCCTCGCGCATGGTCGCGACGGCGATCACGTAGTTTTCGAGCGCGGCAAGATCGGCGATCGTCAGCACCTTGCGCTCATCGGCCAAGATAGGCGCGACGCGACGCCATTCCGCTTTCGCATCGCGCGACAGGTAGCCGGGCGGCGAAGGGATATTCGTCACCGGCGAGGTGCCGGCGACGATCGTGGAAGGCTTCAGGCCGCGCGTCATGTCGTGGCGACGGCCTTGATTTCGAGGAAGCGCCGGAAGCCGATCTCGGAGATGGCCTTCACGTCGTAAGCCTTGCCGGCGTGCATGATCCGGTCGGCGGTATCGAGGCCCGGCCGCCACCAAATTCGAAACACGACGTTGCCGGCTTCAGCTTCGCCGTAGCCGGTGAGGTATTCGTCGGCGCTTGCGGTGACGATCTCAGCGCGGACGCTGGCGAAGATCGACCACGTCGTGATGACGCTTCCCGAATCCGCAACCGTTGCGGTTTCGCGCTGAAGATCGATCGTATGGCGAAGGTTGCCGGCGCGCATCAAATGCTCCATCGCGCGATGGCTTCGATAAACATGACGCCGTGACCAAGATCGGGGTCGGGGTCGCGCGGCCAAACGGTGCGCTGGTGCTTGAACTCATCGAACGTGATGCCGTCCGGTGCCGGCCAATCCATCAACCGGCGAGCGACAGCCGCGCCGATCTGTTGCGCACTATCGAGGCCGTCATCGGTCCAGATATGAATGTCGGCAAACACGCTAGCGACGAACTGTCCGCCCGCCGCCCGGCCGTGCATGTTCACGGTGCCGTCGGTGATGATCAGCGTCGGGAAGTTCGCCGGGCGTGTAGAGCCCGCGCGGATATGGTCCGCCGACACGAGCGCGGTTACGGCCGGGTCGGTGATCAGGTGCGCGCGGATGGCCGTGCGCGTGGCGAGCGCGGGATCGATCATGCGCCGCCCTTCCAAGCGTCGCGGACGGCCTTCGCCACGGCGCGCTTCGTCCGGTTCTTGATCCGCTTCTGAAGCAGCCGGACCGACGGCCAAAAGAAGGGCTGGGCTTCCATCTTGGAAGTCCCGTATTCGAGCAAATGCGGATACCGCACGGCGTCATTGCCGACAGTGACAACCGCCTCTAGCGGCCCGGCGATCTTCGATCCGCCCGGCTGCGAATAGGGTGGCGTCGATTGGTCGGGCGCGGTGACGGCGATCGAACTCTTCAGGTCCGGTGCATCGGTCGCAGGATCATCGGGCGCGAGCTGGCGCATCATGCCGGCGAGTTCATTCGCGGACTGCACGAGCGACGGCGCGACGGCTTCGCGAACACGTTGGGGAATCGCTTCCATGCGCGCCTGAAGCCGCGCGACCTGCTTCGACACAGCCATGATCAGAACTCCCACTTCCGCCAAGGGCGGATGAGGTCGACCACGCCGAACGGCACGGGCTGCGCAGAGACGCCGACAAGCACGGCTTCTCGGTTCGAAAACAAGTGCGCGGCGAGCTGAAGGATGGCTTCGCGAATGGCACCCGGCATCGGGTCCAGGTCGGCGAGCGGTTCGCCGATAAACGCCTCAATCCAGCTTTCGGCCGCACCAATTTTGCCGGCGAGAAAGGTGTCATCCTCGATACCGGCATCAAGATTGAGCTGCTGGCGAAGGGTCTCGACACTGACGATCATGGTGCTTCACTCGAAAAATCTATTTGGACGGTCTCTTGCGCGGTGCTCCCCCCGCCGGTCCCTATGGAAGGCTCGAAATTGACGGCCACCCCCCTGCCCTGCGACCTGATCTCGATACGGTAGCCGGGGAGGCTGATAACGACGGGTGCGAGTTCGCCATTCGTCGCCGGTGCCTTCTGTTTGCGGGATGGCGACGAAGGCTTCGCGTGCTTCTGCATGGCGATAGCCTCGCCGATCGGCATGCCCAGCCGTGACAGGCGATAGTGCAACGTCTCGTATTTAATACCGGCATGATCAGCCCATTCGCGGATTGTGCGCGTCTCGCCGTTGTGTGTGTGGGTGGCGTTCTTCCGGTTAAGGTTGGGGTTGATGGCCTCGCCGATTGGCATGCCACGTGCGAGCCGTTGCGTTAGAGTGGAACGCGTGATGCCGGACCGTTCGGACCATTCCGCAATCGTGAGCGTCAGGCCGTCATGGGCGTAGGTGTTTGCCCGGCTGGCCTGCTTCGACGCGGTGAACGGCATCATGGTCGTGATAGCCGCTTCGATCGATTGGCCTTGCTTCAGGCGTTCGATGATCAGATCGGCCGGGATGCCATAATCGAGCGCCCATTCGCTTACGGGCTGCGTGGTGCCGTCATAGGTGAGTAGATCGTCAGGTGTCATGGCCGGCGTTCCTTGGCGGCATCGATGGCGTTGCAGCGCTGGCATCCGGGTCGCCAGTTCGATTGCACCATGCGCAGGTCCGGGCGTTTGCGTATCGAGATGACGTGCATGACGACGGTGGCCGGCGCGCCGCATGTGCAGAAGCGATTCTCGGGGCGTGCGAGGAAGGCGCGAGCGGCGTCCTGCCATTCGCGGGTGTAGCCGCGTTCACGGGCCGACGGCCGGCGACGGTCGTGGCGAGCCTTACGGGCGCGATCACCGGCGATCTGGCAAGCACAGCGCTCGCCGGCTGGGACGATCTTGCCACAGGAGCAAAGACGGGGCGGACGGGTTGCCATCACCGGACACCTTGTGCGATCTGCTTCAACCTGGCCTTCGCTTCCGCGATTTCTTCGTCGGACGGCAGGTTGCGGGGATCGTATTGGCTGGCTTCGTCGGCTTTATCGGCGACGCCACTAAAGGCGCGGTGCTTTGCGATGAAACCCTTGTGCGCTTCCGTGATCTGATCAGCGGTCGCGGAAAGAGCTTGATCCGGCGTCCAGCCTAGCCAGCCGGTCGCGATTTGGTAGAGGGTCGCCAGTGCTTCGATGAGGCTGACACGCTTGCCGGCCTGATCTTGGCGCTGCGCCTGATAGCCTTCGCGCGCATCTTCGCCGATGCCGTAGCATGCGGCCACAAGTTCGATCAGCGGTTGCCACAGGTGCTGAAGCTGGCGAACGCCGTGCCGATCGACCTTGGCGATGAGAAGCCGGCGAGCGGCGATCGGATCAACCGCCGTGGCGTCAAGAATTGCTTCGATGATTTCGACGCTGCACTGCTCGATACCGTGAGCGACGGGCATCAAACTGAAGCGGTTTTCGAGGATGATTGCGGCTCGCAGCGACGGCCGCAAACGCACGATGTCGCCACCGTGCCGGATGAGGATGTCTTGTGCTGCGAGCCGCATTGTCGTTACGCCGATGCCAGCGTCAGCTTGGTGAGCGCCTCGCCAAGCACCACGCGACCACCGACACGACGGCGAGCGTGAAGCTTCACGATGCCGTTCGCCGCGCCGGTGTAGTCGTCGCGAAGGATTTCGAAGCCGACGCGATCGGCGATCGTATAGCCGGCCGCGAAGTCACCGAAGACGATCGGGGTCGCACCGGCCGCCGGATTCGGGGCGTCGACGGCCTCATACACGGGTCGGCCGAGCAACGTGGGCGGCACGCCAGCGGCAATCGAAGGCTGCCACAGATACGAGCCGTCGGTATCCTTCAGCTTGCGAACCACGGCCATCGAAAAGCGGTTCATCATCCAGACGCCATTCGCGGAGTAGGCCGTCTTGATGCTGTAGAACGTATCGATGAGGTCGTCGGCGGTGATCGCCGTGCCGGCCGCTTCGAACTCACCGACTTCGGTCGAGACGAGAACACCTTCAGCCTGGGACGTGCCGTTGCCGTTGACGAACCACGCGGCTTCCCTCTGACCGAAGCGGCGGGCGACGTGATTGCCGAGATAGGATGAAAGGTCGATCTGCGAGTCTTCCAGCAGCACGCGCGTGACCGGGACGATCACGGCCATCTCGAAAGGCTTCAGGTCGATCTGCTCGAAACTCGGCTCGCTTTCGGAGCGAGCGCCGGTTTCGGTGACTTCGCCGACAGTGACTTCGTCCACAAGGCGCGGGAGCTGAAGCAGCGGGCCGGACATGGTGATCGAAGATGCGACGGCACGAACCGGCGAGAATTCGGCGATCTTTTCGATGATCGATGCCGAAACGGTTTCCGGTGCCAGAATGCCACCGGTGGAAGGCGCGGCGTAGCCGAGCGACTTCACTTCCGACGCATCGCCGGAACGGACGAAGTGCGTGAACGCCTTCACCTCGTTGTCATTGTCGGCGCCGGGATGATTGGCGTTCGCAGCGACGGGACGGTTCGCCTTTGCTTCGATCTTGTCGAGCCGGGACTTGATCGCCTTCAGCTCTTCCGGGGTTACAACCGGGTCGCTCTTCAGCTCCGGCTCATTTTTCAGTTCGGGTTCCATTTCGGTCCTTTCATTAGGAGGGGTTGCCGCGCCACCGGCGGACTTGACAGACAGGATGCGTGCGGCCGGGTGGCACGGGTCGCGAACTATGGAAATTTCGGCGAGGTCGAGCGCGACGATGGTGCGGTTGCCATCGGGGCGCGTCTTGGATTCGGTAGCCCTGAAGCCGATCGATAGGCCGGTGGCCTTGCCGCGCTTCACAAGGGAATGGACTTCGCGCGCCAGCGGCACGCTATCGAGGAAGAGCCTGCCCTTCACGGTGAGGCCGGCGTCTGTCTCTGCGATCTCTTCCCAAACCCCAATAACGCGGCCGGCGTCATGCTCGTAAAGAATGGGCATCGCGGCGGCCGGGTGGAACGCGCCACGTTCGATGAGGTCGCCGACGCTGTCAGGCTCGCCGAACGGCCACGCGATACCGGCGATGGTGCCAGCGTCATCAACGCTGAAGCTCGCCTTAATTTCGAGGGTGTTCATTCGGCGGCCTTATCCGTTGCGGCGTCGGCTTCCTCGCCAAACCAGACGGTCGAAAGGATCTCCAAAACCAGCGGATAGCTTTCCTTGATCGGCCGGCCGGCGACGTAAGTGCGCGCCAGCTCGAATGCGTCTTTCGGCGACATGCCACCGCCGATGAGCGCGAGCCGGACGGTTTCGGAAAGGTCCGTCATGGCGAACTGCATGCGTCGCACGCGATCGAAGAGAACGCCGAATGCAGCGCCGGTCTTGCGCTCCAGCTCCAGCACGGAATCGAAGGGCAGTGCGAAGGCGTGATCGCCGTCGCCAAGGAAGCGGGTGAATGGGGTCATGCGGCGGCGTCTTTGCTGGCGATGCCGTTGTCGTTCGCGCCGGTGCGGCTAGCCGGCGTGATGTTCGGATTGTCGAGGGTGTCGCCGCCGTCCATGCGAGGCATATTCAAGCCGGCGCGGACTTCGTTCGCCGTCATCGCGCCCATGCTGCGATACTGCGCATAGGTCGTGGCACGGGTTGCGGCGTTGGCCGTGAGAAGGTCGTCAATGACGAATTCGATGTAGAGGCCGGCCGCACGCTCTTCCGGTGTGAGCAGGACACGGGCATAGGCCGCCTCCCATTCGTCCAGCCAAGAGCGCAGCGTCAGCGTCAGGAACGACTGAAACATCTCTTCGGCGTTCGACCAAGTGGCGCGCGAAAGTTCGAATAAGAGGTGGGGCGGGACACGGAAAAGCCGGGCGATCTCTTCGATGGCGAAGCGACGGTTTTCGAGGAACTGCGCATCGGTGCTCGTCATCGTGACGGGCGTGTAGACCCAGCCATCATCCAAAAACAAAGGATCACCGGACGCTTCAGACTGCCATGCGCGCCATGCGGCCTTGATCCGGCCGATGACGGTAGCGCCGCCTTCATTGCCGGCCTTGCCTTCCTTGGACAGAACAGCGGACGGGCGCGCACCACGGGCGAAGAGCTGCGCGCCGTGACGCTCTAGGACCGACGCGAGGCCGATCGCTTCCTTGCCGGCTTTGATCGGCGAGATGCCGAGCGGTGCCGAGATGCGCAGAATGTCCTGATACCGGAAGGTTCGCTCGCGGCCGTTGGACTGGCGCTGCGCATAGAACGGCTCGCCGGTGGTTTCGTCCTGCTTCGCGGTTATCGACAGCGGGTCCAGCCGGATGAACTCGACAACCTGGCCTTCGCCGTTCCGGTTCGCGTAGGCATAGCCGGCGTCATGCAACAGGGCGTCGGCAGTCAGGGCGGCACGAAGCTCGCCGGCCGATGTCCAGTCGTTCGCCCAATCGTGCACAAGGGCGTAGGCCGGATGATGAATAGCGGCTTGCTTCCCGCCATCGTCAACGGCGAAGACTTTGGCGGGAAGCGAGCCTATCGCGCCTGTTACCAGCGCAATAGCAGAATAGACGGCAGGCACTCGAATAGCCGTCGCGGGGCCGATGGTCGGGCCGGCAATCGACGGCATCGTGCCGAAGATGTCGGCGGCGAGCGGGTCCGTGAGGGTGACCGCTTTCCTTTCGGCACCCTTGCCGAATAACGCCTTTAATGACTCGGAGATACGCAAACGCGAGACGCCTACAAACTGGACTGTAGGAATATTGTCTCATGGCGGATTCGGCTTGTGAATCCCCTCGCGAAAATTTCTAAGAATTTTTTCCTGTCGCTATTTGAGGGCGAACCGGGGCAGCTTTTCGATGGCGACCTTCCGCGCTTTGATAGTCACGTCACCGTAGCTGTCGCCGGCCGTTCGCCCGGCGTGGCCTTGGATTGCGTCAGCGACACGATCCGAGATGCCGAGTTCGTTCGCAAGCGTCTTGAACCGGTGTCGCCATCCGTGGTTCGGGCTGACGCCTTCCGGCACCACGTCGATTGCCTGAAGCCAATTGCTGACACGGCCGGACGCCGTGCGTGCGCCGATGATGGCCTTTTCGCCCTTGGACTTGTGGAAGAGCGGGCCGGGGGAAGCGGCCTTGACGAAATCGAGGAAGCCCAACTCGACTAGCTGCGGATGCAACGGCACGTCACGGTATTGGCCGGTCTTGACCGAACCGGCATCGGGCGTGATCCGCATGACCGGCACGCCGCCTTCGTCGCGGATATCCTCTTTCCGCAATTGGGTGATTTCGGTGATGCGTGCGCCGGTGAAGGCGCACAAGATCGGTGCCCATTTCTTCGCGGCGGCGATCTCTGCGCTTTCCTTTTCGGGCTTCACGTAGGCGAGCGTCGCCTTCACGATCGCCAGTGCCTCATCGTCGCGGAAGCCTTTCTCGCGCGACTGGATAGCCTTCGTCACCTTCACCTTTACGCCCGTGACCGGATTGGCCGGAATGCGCTCATTCTGCGCAGCCCAATTCAGGACGGCACGCAAGCCCGTAAGATGCACGTCGCGCACGGTGCGCGGTGAAAGCGTCTCTAGGAGCTTATCGCGCCACGCGATCAAATCCTTCTTCGTGATCCGGCTGGCGTCATTGTGCTTCAGGAACTTGCGCAGGTGATCGAACACCGGCACCCACCGCCTTTCAGCGACAGCACCCTTCCCTCCCCGCTTCAGCTCGCGAATGTAGTCATTGAACAGGCCGGTGAGCGAAACAGGGTCCGGCGTATCTTCCTCTGCCACGGCTGCGGCCACAATGGGGTGCGAGGGTTTGCCGGTGAAATCGCCTTCGTTCCGCTCGGCCTCGCGCGCCATCGCCTCGTATGCCGAAGCACATAGGCCTTGCGCCAAGGTGCGCCATTCCGGCGAGCCAATGACGGCATCGAAGCTGCCACGAAGGCGAAGCCGTTCGATCCGATCGCCGACAAGCATGGCTAGCTCGGCATCGGAGAGCTTGCCGGCGAAGCCGTCGCGGTAGCGACGGGCTTGATCGGCGTCGACTTCCATTTCGGCATAGCGGTGATCTTGCGCCCGGATTTCAGCGTCCAGCCGCGTCCGCTCTAGATAGTCCTGCCACACCATCGCCGGCATCGCCATCGGGTAATGGCCGACGCGAACGTCGCGCCTTTCAGCCTTGCTTGCCCGCTCGCGTGCGATCCCGATTTGCACCTGCATAGTCGCGAGGGCGGCCGGCAAATTCGCTTTCGCGACCCGGCGATCGGCTCCCAAAGGGGTCCGAAGTTCCGTCTTGCCGTCCAGATATGATCGCAGTGCTTTTGGAATCACGATCCGGGCGTAATAGCGACCGTCTCGATTTAGCAGGTGCTCGACCTTCGTTCCCATCTGTTTCCGCCGCCGTTTTGTAACGAACTTTGTAACAGAAAGATGGGCGCAACGCCGAGAAAGTCAACAGGTCCGAGAGGTTCTTGGGGTTGAACTGGTGCTGCCAGAGAGGATTGAACTCTCGACCTCTCCCTTACCAAGGGAGTGCTCTACCACTGAGCTACGGCAGCGTCTCCAGGAACGCGGCGGCTTTTGCCACACGAAGACCTGATGCGCAAGCGGAGTTGCGATGCTAATGGTCACGATCCTATCCTGAGGCATCCACACGGTGCGGCCGATGTCGACGAACGACCAGACGCGGAAATCGAAACCCGGCCGCCCCGAGCGGCTGTCCGATGAGTTGCGCGCCAATCTCATGCGCCGCAAGGCCCAGGCGCGGGCGCGGCGCGAGGGTGCCGCCGACGAGCGGCCGGAGGGCATCGCGCTCGCGCCGCGCGCCAAGACCGACGCCGGCCGGGACTAGCGCGCCGATCCGGAATTTCGCCGCATTGATTTGGCGAATGGAGCTATCCGCGAAGGGGACGCGCGGACATCCCTGCCCGTTCCTTGAAGCAAGGCGTCGCTTGGTCTAGACGGTGTTTCTCGGCGACTTCGGCTTTGCTGCCCCACGCACGCCATATCTACTTCGAAAGATTTTTTCATGGACAGAATCAGGATCACGGGTGGACGCAAGCTCGAAGGCGTGATCCCGATTTCGGGCGCCAAGAACGCGGCCTTGCCGCTGATGATCGCCTCGCTGCTCACCCGCGAGACGCTGACGCTCGACAACGTTCCGGACCTCGCCGACGTCAACCAGCTGATCAAGATCCTCGGCAATCACGGTGTCGACGTCTCGGTCAACGGCCGCCGCGGCAGCCAGAAGGAAGGCTATTCGCGCACCGTCAACTTCACCGCCGGCGAGATCGTCGACACGACCGCGCCTTACGAGCTGGTGTCGAAGATGCGCGCCTCGTTCTGGGTCATCGGCCCGCTGCTCGCGCGCATGGGCGAGGCGAAGGTATCGCTGCCGGGCGGCTGCGCCATCGGCACCCGGCCCGTCGACCTCTTCCTCGACGGTCTGGCGGCCCTCGGCGCCGAGATCGACGTCGACAACGGCTATGTGGTGACACGCGCCAGACATGGCCTGAAGGGCACGCGCTACGTCTTCCCGAAGGTCTCCGTCGGTGCGACGCACGTGTTGATGATGGCGGCCACCCTGGCGCGCGGCGAGACCGTGTTGGAGAACGCGGCACGCGAGCCCGAGATCGTCAACCTCGCCGAGTGCCTCAACCTGATGGGCGCGAAGATTTCGGGCGCCGGTAGCTCCACCATCGTCATCGAGGGCGTCGACAGGCTTTCCGGCGCGACCTGCAGCATCATTCCCGATCGCATCGAAACCGGCACCTATGCGATGGCGGTGGCGATGACCGGCGGCGACGTGGTGCTTGAAGGGGCCCGGGCAGAGCTGCTGCAGTCGGCACTCGACGTGATCGCGCGGACCGGCGCCGAGATCACTCCGCTCAACCACGGCATCCGCGTGCGCCGCAACGGCCACGGCATCGAGCCGGTCGACATCACGACCGAACCCTTCCCCGGCTTTCCGACCGACCTGCAGGCGCAGTTCATGGGCCTGATGACCATGTCGAAGGGGCGTTCGCGCATCACCGAGACCATCTTCGAGAACCGGTTCATGCACGTGCAGGAGCTCGCTAGGCTCGGCGCGCATATTGCGCTCTCCGGCCAGACCGCCGTCGTCGACGGCGTGGCGAAACTGAAGGGTGCGCCGGTGATGGCGACCGATCTGCGCGCCTCTGTCTCGCTCGTCATCGCCGGCCTCGCCGCCGAAGGCGATACGATCGTCAATCGCATCTACCATCTCGACCGCGGCTTCGAGCGGCTGGAGGAAAAACTCACCGGGTGCGGCGCGCTCGTCGAACGGATTTCCGACTAAGCGGCCGGGCGCTCGGGTAATTGTTGCGCCGCATCACGAACCCGCCTAACTACGGGCCGTAACCCACTGGCAGCGCCGGCAAGGCGACGGACCCGCATGGAACAGCTCAAGCTTCTGGCTCTCGACGCAGACGACCTTGAAATCATCTCCGCCCATGTTCAGGACGCGGTCATGCAGGTCGGCGCCTTCGACTGGCGGCCGAAAGAGAAACGGTTCCTGATCGAGATGAACCGTTTCGTCTGGGAGAAGTCGGGCGGGATCTTTCGCAGGCACAACGAGCGGCGGCGCAGCATTCTGCATTTCGACCGCGTGCTCGCCGTGCGTTCCACGGGCATCGACCGCGCCAAGCGCCAGGACGTGCTTTCGCTTCTCACCGTCGGCTTCGCCGAGGACGACACGCCCGCCGGCACGATCGAACTGCTCTTCGCCGGCGGCGGCTCGGTGGCGCTCGACGTCGAATGCATCGAGGCGCGTCTGACCGACCTCGGAGCCGCCTGGGCCGCGTCGTCGCGGCCCGCGCACGGGAACTGAGCGGCCATGGCGATCACGCTCGACGCATCCGCGGCCGATTTCGAAAGCCGGTTCAGCGCCTTCCTGTCGACCAAGCGCGAGGTGTCGGAGGATGTCGAGGCGACCGTGCGCGACATCGTCGGCAGAGTGCGCTCGCAAGGCGACGACGCATTGTTCGACTACACGCGGCGCTTCGACCGCTTCGATCCTGGCAGTGGTCGCCTGACCGTGTCGGGGGCCGAGATCGACGCGGCGTTCGGCGCGGTCGACGCTCAGACCCTCGACGCGCTGACGCTGGCGCGCGACCGCATCGCCGCCCACCATGCACGGCAGCGGCCGAAGGACGACCTCTACACCGACCCGATCGGCGTCGGGCTCGGATCGCGCTGGACGGCGGTGGAATCGGCGGGGCTCTACGTTCCGGGCGGCACGGCGAGCTACCCCTCCTCCGTGCTGATGAACGCATTGCCGGCCAAGGTGGCAGGTGTCGAGCGCGTGGTGATCACCGTTCCGGCGCCCGACGGCATCGTCAACCCGCTGGTGCTGGTGGCGGCACGGCTGGCCGGTGTCAGCGAAATCCATCGCGTCGGCGGCGCGCAGGCGATCGCAGCCCTTGCCTACGGAACCGAGTCGATCCGGCCCGTGGTCAAGATCGTCGGGCCGGGCAACGCCTATGTCGCTGCCGCCAAGCGGCAGGTCTTCGGCACCGTCGGTATCGACATGATTGCCGGCCCGTCCGAGGTTCTGGTGCTCGCCGACGGCGCAAACGATCCCGAATGGATCGCCGCCGACCTTCTTGCCCAGGCTGAGCATGACAGCGGCGCGCAGTCGATCCTGATCACCGACGACGCCATGTTCGGCCGCGCCGTCGAGGCGGCCGTGGAGCGCCAGCTCACCCGTCTGCCGCGCGGCGCCACCGCAGCTGCCAGCTGGCGCGATTTCGGCGCCGTCATCCTGGTGCGCGGCTTCGACGACGCCGTGCCCCTCGTCAACCGCATCGCGCCCGAGCATCTGGAACTGGCAATCGAGGATGCCGACGCTTATGCCGGCAGGGTGAGGAATGCCGGTGCGATCTTCATCGGCCGCCACACGCCCGAAGTCATCGGCGACTATGTCGGCGGCTCGAACCACGTTCTGCCGACGGCCCGCTCGGCGCGCTTCTCGTCGGGCCTCTCGGTCCTGGACTTCATGAAGCGGACGTCGATCCTGAAGCTCGGCCCCGACCAGCTGCGCGAACTGGCGCCGGCGGCGATTGCACTGGCGCAGGCCGAGGGGCTCGACGCACACGCGCGTTCCGTCGCCGTCCGTCTCAATCTCTGAAGGCGCGGCGATGGGGAGGGAACCGAGCAACGCCAGGCTGGTCGACGTCGAACTGGACGAGACGATCGGCCGCTCCACGCCAGACGTGGAACACGAACGTGCGGTGGCGATCTTCGATCTGGTCGAGGAGAACTCGTTCCGTCCCGTCACCGACACCGGCGAAGGACCCTACAGGCTCAAGCTCTCGCTCCAGGAATCGCGTCTGATCTTCGCCGTCGCCCGCGAGAACGGCGAGCCGGTCGTCACCCACATCCTGTCGCTGACGCCCTTCCGGCGGATCGTGAAGGACTACTACATGATCTGCGAGAGCTACTACGACGCCATCCGCTCGTCGTCGCCGTCGCAGATCGAGGCCATCGACATGGGGCGGCGCGGTCTTCACAACGAAGGCTCCCAGACGCTGATGGACCGGCTCGCCGGCAAGATCGAAGTCGATTTCGACACGGCGCGCCGGCTGTTCACGCTGGTCTGCGTCCTGCACTGGCGTGGGTGAGGGTCCGGTTCGCCCTCGGCGAATTCATCGTGCCGGCGGCACGATGAAAGGGCCCGAACGGCCGGGAGCTGCCGAAGGCAGCGGGTCCTGGCCGGGCAGGCGTTCCGACCAGCCAAACCTTGGAACGGCTCGATGACGCGTCTGCCCGGCTCCGTGCTGTTCCTGTGCGGCCAGAACGTGATCCGCTCGCCGATGGCGGAAGTGATCGCGCGGGCTCTGCTTCAGAAATCCGTCTTCGTCGCCTCCGCCGGCATCCGGCCAGGCGAGCGCGACCCCTTTGTCGACGCGGTGCTCGCGGAGCGCGGCCTCTCCCTCGGCAACAGATCGCCGCAGCTGCTGGACGACCTGGAGGACGCCTATTTCGACCTGGTGGTGACGCTCGCCCCTGAAGCTCACCACAAGGCCCTCGACATGACGCGGTCGGCGGCGGCCGAGGTCGAATACTGGCCGATGCCGGATCCGACGACGGCGACGGGCACGCGCGAGCAGATTCTGGCGGCCTATCGCGATGTCGCGGCCCGGCTCGACCGTCGTATCGGGAAAGGTTTTCCGCCGCTTCCGATCGCCAGTCGCCGCCGACATAAGCGCTGTTCACAAATTGCGCGAGATCAGATAGGTTCCGCGCGAATTCCGGCCCCAGACTCATCCTGGCTCTGTCGTGCCGGCTCTTTTCCGTGAAAAAAGGTATCGAATGCCGAAGGAAGAAGTCCTCGAATTTCCCGGTCTCGTGACCGAATTGCTGCCCAATGCCATGTTCCGCGTCAAGCTCGAGAACGAGCACGAGATCATCGCACACACGGCAGGGCGCATGCGCAAGAACCGCATCCGCGTGCTGACCGGTGACAAGGTGCTCGTCGAGATGACGCCCTACGACCTGACCAAGGGCCGCATCACCTACCGCTTCAAGTAGCGGCCGCACGGCGCGACAGATTGTTCGCGCACCTCACCTTGACGGGACTTCCGAAGCGATGAGCGTCTTCCAGAAGCTGGTTCTGGCCTCCGGGTCGCCGCGCCGCATCGAGCTGCTGCAGCAGGCCGGCATCGAGCCCGACCGGATCGTTCCGGCCGACGTCGACGAGACCCCGCAGCGCGCCGAGCACCCCCGTTCGCTCGCCAAGCGGCTGTCGCGGGAGAAGGCTGAGAAGGCGCAGGAGAAGCTGGCGAAGGACAGCGACTGGGAAGGCGGCTACATTCTCGCCGCCGACACGGTCGTGGCCGTTGGCCGCCGCATCCTGCCGAAGGCCGACCTGATCGACGAGGCGTCCAACTGCCTTCGCCTCCTGTCCGGCCGCTCGCATCGCGTCTATTCCGGCGTCTGCCTGATCACGCCGTCCGGCAAGGTGCGCCAGAAGCTGGTGGAAAGCCGGGTGCGCTTCAAGCGCCTGTCGCGCGAGGAGCTGGAAAGCTACCTCGCCTCGGGCCAGTGGCGCGGCAAGGCGGGCGGCTACGCGATCCAGGGACTTGCCGGCACCTTCGTGGTGAAGCTCGTCGGCTCCTACACCAATGTCGTCGGCCTGCCGCTCTACGAGACGGTCAACCTGCTCGCCGGCGACGGCTACAAGGTCCATTTCAACTGGCTGTCGGGAACCCGCGCCGCCTAATGGCATTGGGGTCACGAACCAGCCAGACGCCGCCAGACGCAAGCCGATGTCCGACCGCTCCGCCAATGTCACGCCGCTGCGGCCTCGCCGCCCCTGCCCCGAATGCGGCCGGCCCTCGTCGCGCGCGACCTATCCGTTCTGCTCCGCCCGCTGCAAGGATGTCGACCTTCATCGCTGGCTGACGGGCGCCTATGTCATCCCCGGCCGGGAAGACGAGGAAAACGACGTCAGCAGCGACGCCGGCAACGACACCCCGCGCGGCTGACGCGACCCACCGCAGCGGCGACGCGTTCCTTTCTCCGCGGTTCCGGATTTGTCGTTCGAAGCGCTGGACAGGGACGAATCCCGTGCTATAACCCGCCCGCTTCAGGTGGCCGCCAACGCCTCCGCCCGGACATCGCGCCGGTCCGCTTTCGCCCGCGAAAGCCAGTGCCCAGTTAGCTCAGTTGGTAGAGCAGCGGATTGAAAATCCGCGTGTCCGTGGTTCGAATCCGCGACTGGGCACCATTTGGTTTCTGTCGAGAATTAAGAGACGTACCGGAAATCCGATAGTTCATTGTATTGACGTCGTGTCCAATTACAAGCCGCAGACAAGCTGAGAAGGTGGGAGCATTGCGCTAGATTCAGCGCGAATGGGAGATCTAACATGGCTACCTAAGGAGTTGACCTCGAGATTCTCGTCAATTTCGGGAGGGCTTGCCCGACGCTAGTTTGCGGGGATACTGATATTGCTGCACGCTAGTTTGGAGCAAGACATCATGCCTGACCCGCTTAACGCGAGGATCTTCGTCAATAATCTACGGCGGGGTTTGAGTCCTTACCTCGTTCCGGGAGTGGGTATCCGAACTCGCGCTTTCCTCGCGGGTAAAGAAGGTGGTGTCGTTGAATTCACAACTGAGACCGGTAGCCCGAACTCCGACGAGTATGTGACGGTAGGAACGATAGCCGAGGCCCTGTCCCAAGTTCCTCAAAGGGTGATCGCGGGCAATATGGCCGGCATCAGGTTCGGCGGGACGAATACGATTCTTGAGGGTAATCGTATTATTCTAATCAAAGACGGCGATGCGGACCAATGGAGTCAGGCGGCGGCCAAACGAGACATAGAGCGAATACTATCTTCGCTTCGTGACTCAACGAAATACGAGGCGCCTCATTCATGAAAGTTGGCCCTCATATCGAAGGTACGCCCGAAGAAATCCGCAATCTATTTTCTGATAAGGGCTCGATGCTAGACCAATTCCTGACGGTCGAGCCCCCTCGTATCCCGAGCAAATTGTGGCTCGCCGGGCCCGCGGTAGTTTTTGTAGCGCTGGCGCTCTCGTGCCGGTTCGTCATGACGCTGCACGAAGCGGCACCTGTAGTCTTTTTCTTGGCTATGTTGATGACCGCCGCATGGGTCAGTTTCGCTGCGCACGTCTTCTTTGAAAAATGGGTGGCTACCTGGCTGCTTTTCATAGCGCTGTTTTCAGTCGCTCTCGTCGCAGCCGGTTTTGTTGAACCGAAGGATCTGCCCTCACTTCTCGAAAAAGCGAAGGACTAGCACAGCGGTAGGGCGCGAAATGATCCGCTCAGGAGGTAATGCCATGGCGAAGAGGTTTGAGATTGACGCCGTTCAGAAATTCACCGCCGATGGAACGCTTGGGGTCTGGCTGTTCCTTGGGGGCCCGATTGCAAGCGCGGTCGGCTATGGCTGGTTACTTAGCGAGCTCACCAAACGCTTCGGAAGCGAGCCTCTGGCGCCATTAATCGTCATAGGCGTTGGCGGCTTCGCCTCTCTGGCGGGCGCTGTCCTCATGCTTATAGGGAGATCGCAACATTTCACCATTCGTAGTGTCGAGGAACGCCCAGACGACGGCACTTGGCGATAACTACGCCTTCATGTGGCGGATCGAGGCGAGAGCATCGGATTGTCTTGCGAAGCGTCCGGGCGGCCCCTCCCCGCTTAGGCGGCTTGACCCTCCCGCGCGCACCCCGCAGAGTCGAACGGCACAAGCGGAACAACCGGGCGGGGAACAGGAATGGCGGGTGAAGCGGCGGAACATGCATCGCTCGCGAGCGAACTGATCCAGGTGGTGTCGCTGCTCGGCGCCGGCGTGCTGGCCGTCCCGATCTTCAAGCGGGTCGGGCTCGGCTCGGTCCTCGGCTATCTCGCCGCCGGCCTCGCCATCGGCCCGTGGGGCCTCCAGCTCTTCACCGACCCGGCGGCGATCCTTCATGTCGCCGAACTCGGCGTGGTCATGTTCCTCTTCATCATCGGGCTCGAAATGCAGCCGTCGCGGCTGTGGGGGCTGAGGGGCGACATCTTCGGCCTCGGCGCCGCGCAGGTCGCGGTCTGCGGCCTGCTCCTGATGCTGTACGGCATGGCGATCGGCTTTCCGTGGATCCAGTCTTTCGTCGCCGGCATGGGCTTCGTGCTCACCTCGACAGCGATCGTCATGCAGTTGCTGGAGGAGAAGGGCGAGATGGCGACGCCTGCCGGCCAGCGGATGGTCTCGATCCTGCTGCTCGAAGACCTCGCCATCGTGCCGCTGCTGGCGATCGTGGCCTTCCTCGCTCCGAATTCCGGCCATGACGAGGGTGGTTCCCTCTGGGCCACCGCCGGCATCGCGCTCGCCGCGCTCGGCGGCCTCGTCATCGCCGGGCGCTACCTGCTCAACCCGATGTTCCAGCTTCTGGCGGCGGCGCACGCGCGCGAGGTGATGACGGCGGCGGCGCTGCTGGTCGTGTTCGGCGCGGCACTCGCCATGGATATGGGCGGCCTGTCGATGGCGATGGGCGCGTTCCTCGCCGGCGTGCTCCTGTCCGAATCGACCTTCCGCCACCAACTCGAGGCCGACATCGAGCCCTTCCGCGGCATCCTGCTCGGCCTGTTCTTCATGGGCGTCGGCATGTCGCTCGACCTCGGCGTGCTGACGCGGGAATGGCAGCTGATCGCGACCGCCGTGGTCGGTTACATGGCGCTGAAATCCATCGGCATCTACACCGTCGCCCGCTTCCTCAAATCGTCGCACCGCGAAGCTCTGATGCGGGCCGTCTACATGGCCCAGGGCGGGGAATTCGCCTTCGTGCTCTATGCGGCCGCCACCAGCGTCGGCATCTTCACCGCCGACAAGAACGCCGCGCTGACGGCGACCATCATCATCTCGATGGCGCTGACGCCGCTCATGATCATGCTGCTCCCGCGCCTTCTGCCGCCGGAAGAGCAGTCGCTCGACGGCATCGACGTCGTCGACGGGCTCACCGGCAACATCCTGATCATCGGCTTCGGCCGCTTCGGCCAGATCGTCAGCCAGCCGCTCATCCTGCGCGGCGTCGACGTCTCGATCATCGACAACGACGTCGAGATGATCCAGGTCGCCGGCCGCTTCGGCTTCAAGGTCTATTACGGCGACGGCACACGGCTCGATATCCTGCACGCGGCCGGCGCCGACAAGGCGCAGGCGGTGCTGATCTGCGTCGACAAGGCCGACGCGGCCGTGCTCATCGCCGAACATCTGAAAGCGAATTTCCCGATGGTCCCGGTCTTCGCGCGCGCGTTCGACCGCGGCGCCGCGCTGAAGCTCGTGCACGCCGGCGTCGAGTTCCAGCTGCGCGAGACGTTTGAATCGGCGCTGACCTTCTCCACCGAAGTGATGCAGTTCATCGGCGTGCCCTTCGCGGAGGCGACCGAGACGATCGAGGAAGTTCGCGGACGCGACCAGGAGAGGTTCACTCTGCAGCTCACCGGCGATATCTATGCGGGCAGCAACCTGTTCAAGGGCAATCAGCCGGTGCCGGCGCCGGTCGCAACGCCGAAACGCGCCGGCAAGGCGCTCAACAAGGAGGCGGAGGATCTCTTGCGCGGAGGTTCGACCGAGCAGGGAGCGAAGCCATGAGCCAATCCGACATTTCCGCCATCACCGGATTCTGGCGATCCGCCGGCCCCGATGCCTGGTTCCGCAAGGACGCGGCCTTCGACGCCGAATTCAGGCAAAGGTTCGAGCCGCTGCACTGGCGGGCGGCCCGGCGGGAACTCGACGACTGGCAGGCCTCGGCCGAAGGCGCCTTCGGGTTGATGCTGCTGCTCGACCAGTTTCCACGCAACTGCTTCCGGGGCACCGGCCACATGTATGCGACCGATCCGCTGGCGCGCCATCACGCGCGTCTGGCGGTTGCCGCCGGCCACGACCGCGCGGTGGAGGAACTGGTGCGCATGTTCTTCTACCTGCCTTTCTCCCACTCCGAAACTCTTGCCGACCAGGAACGCGCCTGCACGCTCGCCGAGCATCTCGGCGAGGAGACGATGAAGCATGCGCGCGGACATCGCGACATCGTCCAGCGCTTCGGCCGGTTCCCGCATCGCAACCCGATCCTGGCGCGTGAATCGACGCCCGAAGAGCTGCAGTTCCTGGCCGAGGGCGGTTTCGCGGGATAGCTGCGGCGTCGCGGAGGTTGTCGTTTCGGGCCGGCTGTGTCATAGGGCGCGGCTTCCGCCCAACAGGTATCGTGCCATGACCGCCCCGCGCGTCAGCTTCGTCAGTCTCGGTTGCCCGAAGGCGCTCGTCGATTCCGAGCGCATCATCACGCGCCTTCGCGCCGAAGGCTACGAGATCGCCCGCAAGCATGACGGTGCCGATCTCGTCGTGGTCAACACCTGCGGCTTCCTCGATTCCGCCCGCGACGAGTCGCTGGCCGCAATCGGCCAGGCGATGTCCGAGAACGGCAAGGTCATCGTCACCGGCTGCATGGGCGCCACGCCCGACCTGATCCGCGAGAAGCACCCCAACGTGCTGGCGATCACCGGGCCACAGGCCTATGAAAGCGTCATGGCGGCTGTGCACGAGGCTGTTCCCGCCGCCCACGAGCCCTTCATCGATCTCATCCCGCCGCAGGGCGTGAAGCTGACGCCGCGCCACTACGCCTATCTCAAGATTTCCGAGGGCTGCAACAACCGCTGCTCCTTCTGCATCATTCCGGCGCTGCGCGGCGATCTCGTCTCGCGTCCGGCGGCCGATGTGTTGCGCGAAGCCGAGAAGCTGGCCAATGCCGGGGTCAAGGAACTGCTGGTCATCTCGCAGGACACCAGCGCCTATGGCGTCGACATCAGATACCAGACGTCAGTCTGGAAGGACCGCGAGGTTCGCGCAAAGTTCCTCGACCTGTCGCGCGAACTCGGCGACCTCGGCATCTGGGTGCGGCTTCACTACGTCTACCCCTACCCGCATGTCGACGACGTCATACCGCTGATGGCAGAGGGCAAGGTACTGCCCTATCTCGACATCCCCTTCCAGCATGCCGCGCCGAACGTCCTGAAAAACATGCGCCGCCCGGCGCATCAGGAAAAGACGCTGGAGCGCATCCGCGGCTGGCGCGAGATCTGCCCGGACCTCGCCGTCCGCTCCACCTTCATCGTCGGCTATCCGGGCGAGACGGACGAGGACTTCGAGATCCTGCTTGACTGGCTGGACGAAGCGAAGATCGACCGCGCCGGCTGCTTCAAATACGAGCCGGTATCGGGCGCGCGGTCCGAAGCGCTCGGCCTTCCCGCCGTTCCGCAGGAGATCAAGGAAGCCCGCTGGCACCGCTTCATGCAGCGCCAGCAGAAGGTCTCCGCCGCGCAGCTGGCGAAAAAGGTCGGCAAGCGCTTGCCGGTGATCATCGACGAGGCCAACGGTCTCGCCGCCAAGGGCCGCACCAGATACGATGCGCCGGAGATCGACGGCAACGTCCACATCCAGTCGCGCCGCCCGATGCGCGTCGGCGACATCCTCACCGTCAAGATCGACCGCGCCGACGCCTACGACCTCTACGGCACGGCGGTCTGACCTTCAGCCCTTCTCAAACCGGCTGGCGAAAGCGGGAACCTTCCGCGCCATGTCCATGTCCTTGGCCTGGGCGCGCTGATAGGCGGGCCGCTTGGCAATCCGTTCGAGATAGCGCGTGAAGGACGGCCTTTCCGGCAGCACTTTCAATATGTTCATGGTGAAATGGACGGCCGACGCCAGTTGGGTGTCGGCGGCGGTGAAACGGTCCCCGGCCGCGTAGGTCCGCTCGCTCAGGATCCGGTCGACATAGGCCACCATGTCGTCGAACACGCCGAAGGAATAGTCGTTGCTCTTGTAGCTCAGGCCATGGGCCCGGGCAGCGACGCAAGGGTCGAGCACCGAATCGCAATAGACCGTCATCGTCAGATACGGCCCGCGATCCTTGTCGCCGATGGCCGGCGCCAGTCCCGCTTGCGGGAATGCGTCGGCGAGATAGGTGGCGATCGCCGCGCGTTCCGTGATGATGACGCCGTCATGCTCGATCGCCGGCACTTTCTTGTTCGGCTGGATCTGCCGGTAGGCCTCCGGCAACCCGCCCTCCATGCGTATGTCGACCAGCTCCAACTGATAGTCGACGCCGAGCTCCTCGAACAGCCAGAGCGTGCCGGACGCCCGCGACCAGGGTGCATGGTAGAATTTCAGCATCGTCTTCCCTCTTTGGCCCGCCTACATCTCCGCCTAGCACAGGCTTCCTGACATCCTTTTGTCAGGAGAGGGCTTTCGGCTTTTGACGCCGAGACAGCATCTTCTCCGCGTCAATTCCCGTCCCGCGACGGCGTTCCCCTCTTCGGCAAGCTTCTTGCACTGGAGCCGGCATGTCCCAGAATGTGCCACCCGCCGATCGTATCGCGACGCTCGACTGGCTCCGCCTCGTCGCGGCGCTGGCCGTGGTCGCGTTCCACTACCTCTTCCGCGGCGCGGCGGCGGACGGCTATCTTGCAGAGGGCTACCCGGAGGCCGCGCCGATCGCCATCTACGGCTATCTCGGCGTCCACCTGTTTTTCCTGATCAGCGGCTATGTCATCGCCTGGTCGGCGGACGGCCGCGGCTGGCTGGATTTCGCAATTGCCCGTTTCGTCCGCCTCTATCCCGGCTTCCTGGTCTGCATGACCATCACCTTCGCGGTGATGTTCGCCGTCCAGCCTGAATGGGGAAGCGTCACTGTCCGGCAATATGTGGCAAACCTCTTCATGTTCGCGCCGGCGCTCGGCGAAGGCTTCGTCGACGGCGTCTACTGGTCGATCATCCTCGAACTGGTTTTCTATGGCTGGGTCACGGTCGCGCTGATGTCCGGAGCCTTCCAGACACTGCGCCTCGAGCTTGTTGCCGCATGGTTGGTGCTATCGGCAGTCAACGAATTCTCGATCGGCAGCGAGGCGATGCGTTTCGTGTTCCTCACCGAATACGGGCCGCTCTTCGCGTCGGGCATCCTCATCCACCATATCCAAAGCCGCGGCCGCTCCGCCGAGGCGCTTGTGCTGTTGGCAGCCTCCTTCATGCTCTCGACCAGCCTGATGGCGATCGGCAAGGGCTGGATGCAAGTCCACTATGGGGTGTCCGTGCCAATGGCCGGTCTCGCCATCGCCAATCTCGCCATGCACGGCATTTTGGTCGGCGCGATCCTGCTGCGCGCGAAGGTAAGCCCCACACGCCTGTCGCTGGCCCTCGGGGGGCTTACCTATCCGCTCTACCTGCTGCACCAGCACATCGGCTATGTCGCGATCAATGCGACCGCATCGGTTCTCGGCAAATGGTCGGCGGCGGCGCTCACGGCGGTGGCGATGCTGGCGCTGTCCTGGCTGATCTGGCGATGGATCGAAACGCCGTTGCGCCATTGGCTGATGCGCGCCATCAAATACCTTCTGAGCCGCCTGCCCCTGAGATCGGGGCCACCTCAACCGGCCTGAGTACTCCCGCTTCAACGGAAAAGGGCGCCTCGCGGCGCCCTTCCCACTATCGGTATCGAAAGCCGATCACTGCTTCGGCAACTGGTCGTCGACGCCCTGGACGTAGAAGTTCAAGCCGAGCAACTCTCCGTCTGGAGCCGTCGCGCCGGCGGCCAGCCATTCCGAGCCGTCCTGCTTCTTGATCGGGCCGGTGAACGGGTTGAAGCCGCCCTTGATCTTCGCCTCGGTCTCTTCAGCCAGCTTCTTCACGTCGTCTGGCATGTTGGTGTAGGGCGCCATCACGACGTGCCCTTCCTTCATGCCGCCCCAGACGTCGACCTGCTGCCACGAACCGTCCATCACCGCCTTGACGCGTTCGGTATAGTACGGGCCCCAATTGTCGACGATCGAGGTGAGCTGGGTTTCGGGACCGAACTTGATCATGTCCGAGGCCTGTCCGAACGCCTTCACGCCGCGCTCGTGCGCGACCTGCATCGGCGCGGTCGAATCGGTGTGCTGCGTGATGATGTCGACGCCCTGGTCCAGCAGCGCCTTGGCGGCGTCGGCTTCCTTGCCCGGATCGAACCAGGTGTTCGCCCAAACCACCTTGACCTTGAAATCGGGGTTCACCGACTGCGCGCCGAGCACGAAGGCATTGATGCCCATGACCACTTCCGGAATCGGGAAGGAGGCGATGTAGCCCGCGACGCCCTTCTGCGACATCTTCGCCGCGATCACGCCCTGGACGTAGCGTCCCTCGTGGAACTTCGAGTTGTAGGTGGCAACGTTCGGCGTATCCCGTTTGAAGCCCGTGGCGTGCTCGAACTTCACGTCCGGGAACTTGCCGGCGACCGCATTGGTCGCGTCCATATAGCCAAACGAGGTGGTGAAGATGATCTTGCAGCCCGAACGGGCGAAGCGCTCGATGGCGCGCTCGGCGTCGGCACCTTCCGGGACGCTTTCGAGATAGGCGATCTCGACCTTCTCCTCGCCGCCGAGGTTCTTCTGCATCTCCAGCGCGCCCTGATGATGCTGGTACGACCAGCCGAAATCGCCGATCGGGCCGACATAGATGAAGCAGGCCTTGGCCTTGTCCTGCGCGAGGGCCGATCCGGATGCGATAGTCGCGGCGGCCGACGCCGCGAGGGCTATGACGATTCTTTTCATGGGTTCCATCCTCTGTGGTTGCAAGCCTTCCGGGCTTTCGATTGAGCCGGCCTCAGCGGTCCGGCACGAAGGGTCGCCCGAGACAGGCGGGCGTGTTGATCAGCGTCAGGCGCCGGTTGCGGGAGATAAGCACAAGCACCACCACCGTTGCCAGATAGGGCAGAGCGGAAAGGAACTGCGCCGGCACGGTCTTGAGGGCGGAAAGCAGCCACCGGCCGGCTTCCGCCAGAAAGGCGAACGGCCCCGTCCCCGCCGCGATGTCGCCCGGACTCAACGCCTGGACGTGCAATTGGGCGATGGTGATCGCGCCGAACAGATAGGCGCCGAGCAGCACGCGGGTCGGCCGCCAGGAGGCGAAGACCACCAGCGCCAGGGCGATCCAGCCGCGGCCGGCGGTCATGTTCTCGATCCACTGCGACGTGTAGACCAGCGACATCTGCGCGCCGGCGAGACCAGCGCAGGCGCCGCCGAATGCCACCGCCGCGTAGCGGATGCGGATGACCTTGATGCCCAGCGCGTGCGCCGAGGTATGGCTGTCGCCGACGGATCGCAGCGTGAGACCCGCCCGGGTGCGGAACAGGAACCACGAAACCCCCGCCACGAGCAGCAGCGAGAGGTAGAACATCGGGTCCTGGCCGAACAACAGCCGGCCGAACGGCAGGTCGGTCAACCCTGGAATGTAGATCGGCGTCAGCTTGATGCCCGGCTGACCGACGAAGGCCTCGCCGATCATGCCCGACGCACCGATTCCAAGGAGGGTCAACGCCAGGCCCGTCGCAACCTGATTGGTCGCGAGCGTCAAAGCCAGGAACGCGAACAGCATCGAAAACGCCGCGCCGGCCAGAATTCCCGCGAGCACGCCGAACCAGGGACTTCCCGTCGACAGGGCCACGCCAAAACCGATGACGGCGCCCATCAGCATCATGCCCTCGACGCCGAGATTGAGTACGCCGGAGCGTTCGACGACGAGTTCGCCCATCGCGGCGATCAACAGCGGCGTCGACGCGGTCGCGGTGGTGAGGAGGATCGACTCAAGCATCCTGCTTCGCCTCCGGCAGGACGACCCCTGCCCTGTCCGCCGGAACGAGGCGGATGCCGTAGTGAATGAGCGTGTCGCAGGCGAGCACGAAGAACAGCAGCAGCCCCTGGAAGGCGCGAACCACCTTGTCCGAGACGCCGACCTCGATCTGCGCCACCTCGCCGCCGAGATAGGTGAGCGCCAATACGACGCCGGCCGCGACAATACCCAGCGGATTGAGCCGGCCGAGGAAGGCGACGATGATCGCCGCGAAGCCGTAGCCGGGCGAGATCGACGGCTGCAGGCGGCCGATGGCACCCGACACTTCCGAAATTCCGGCAAGACCCGCGAGCGCGCCGGATAGCAGGAACGAGAAGAAGATGGCGCCCCTGGTCGAGAAGCCGGCGAAACGCCCTGCCCGCGGACTCATGCCGATCACGCGGATCTCGAAACCCTTTTTCGTGCGCGTCAAAAGGATCCAGACAAGCACCGCCGCGACCAGAGCGAAGAGAATGCCGATATTCGCCCGTCCGGCGGAAGGCAGCAGTTCAGGCAGCACCGCATAGTCGGCAAAGCGCGGCGCCTGCGGGAAGTTCATCGCTGCCGGGTCGCGCCAGGGTCCTCGCACCAGCCAGTCGAGAAAGAGCTGGGCGACATAGACCAGCATCAAGCTGGTCAGGATCTCGTTGGTGTTGAAACGCGCCTTGAGAAAGGCGGGGATCGCCGCGTAGGCCGCCCCGCCGAGCGCCCCCATGACAAGCATGACCGGCAGCGCCAGCGGCGACTGCTGCAGACCCGGATAGAGGATCGGCAACATGGCGCCGACCACCGCCCCCATGACGAATTGGCCCTCGGCCCCGATGTTCCAGTTGTTGGAGAGATAGCAGACCGCCAGGCCGACGGCGATGAGGATCAGCGGTGCCGCCTTGATGGCCAATTCATGCAGCGACCAGAGGTCGGTCAGCGGCGAGACGAAATAGGCGTAGAGCGCCGCACCCGGACTCTTTCCGAGCAGCGCGAACAGGATCGCCCCGGCGACTACGGTCAGCACGAAGGCGATGAAGGGCGACAGCGCGCTGAAAAGCTTCGAGTGCTGAGGGCGCTTGACGAGTTCCAGCCGCATCAATGCGCTCCCGTCTCGGCGCCGCCCATCAAAAGGCCGATCTTCTCGCGCGTCGCCTCCTGGATGGGGATGGTCTGCGACATCTCGCCATGCGCCATCACGGCGATGCGGTCGGCAATCTCGAACAACTCGTCGAGATCCTGGCTGATGACGATGACGGCCGAGCCCGAGCGGGTGAGGTCGATCAGCGCCTGGCGGATGCGGGCAGCGGCGCCTGCGTCGACGCCCCAGGTCGGCTGATTGACGACCAGGACGGAGGGCTTGCGGTCAAGCTCGCGGCCGATGATGAATTTCTGCAGATTGCCGCCCGAGAGCGCCGCCGCCTCCGGGTCCTCGGCGCTCTTGCGCACGTCCATCTCCTCGACCACCCGCTTTGTCGTCGCCTCGATCGCGTCGCGGCGGATGAAACCGAGCGCGCCGCCGCCGAGAAAGGCCTTGGCGTCGGATCGATGGCGCGCGAGCAGCATGTTGTCGGAGAGTTTCATGCCCGGCACCGCGCCGTGGCCGAGCCGCTCCTCGGGCACGAAGCCGGCGCCGAGCAGCCTGCGGCCGGTGATGCCTCTAGTGCCCGCGTCGACGCCGCGGATGCGCACCGTGGCGGGATCGGCCTGCACGGCCTCACCGCTGACCGCGTCGAAGAACTCGCCCTGCCCGTTCCCGGCAACGCCGGCGATACCCACCACCTCGCCGGCCCGCACCGTCAGGTTGATGTCTTTCAGCGGCATGGAGAACGGCCCCTTGGGCGCCTGCGACAGGTTGCGGATCTCGATCAGCGGCGCGCCCTCGACATGATCGGGATGCTCGCGGTGCACCTCGTGCACGTCGCCGCCGACCATCATGCGGGCGAGAGAGCCGGCCGTTTCCTGACGCGGATTGCAGTGGGCGACGACCTTGCCGTGGCGCAGCACGGTCGCGCGGTCGCAGATGCGCTGCACCTCCTCCAGCCGGTGGCTGATGTAGAGGATCGACTTTCCTTCGCCGCGCAACCTCTCCAGCGTCTCGAACAGTTTGTCGGCTTCCTGCGGCGTGAGCACCGACGTGGGCTCGTCGAGAATGATCAGGTCCGGCTCCTGAAGCAGGCAGCGGATGATCTCGATGCGCTGGCGCTCGCCCACCGACAGGTCGCCCACCAGCGAGCCCGGATCGAGCGGCAGGCCGTAGCTGTGCGACAATTGCTTCGCCTTGGCGGCGATGGCGGAAATCGGTGTGGTACTGTCAAGCGACAGCGCTATGTTTTCCGCCGCGGTCAGCGCTTCGAACAACGAAAAATGCTGAAAGACCATACCGATACCGAGCCGCCTGGCCTCGCCGGGGCTGCCGATCCGCACCTGCTTGCCGTTCCAGAAGATCTCGCCGGCGTTGGGGGCGAGTGTGCCGAACAACATCTTGACCAGCGTCGATTTGCCGGCACCGTTTTCGCCGAGCAGCGCGTGGATCTCGCCTTTTGCAACCTGGAGGTCGACATGATTGCAGGCGGTGAGCGAACCAAAGACCTTCGTGAGCCCCCTCACGTCGAGAAGGAGCCCCGGCTCCATTGCCGGTCCGCCCGCCAATTCAGTCCCCATTCGCTGTTTTTTCCAGCTCGATTTGTTCCCAGGCGGATCGTAGGCGGCGGTACATTCAAACGCAAAGCGTTTTGCACATTGAAAGTGCTTCAACGATTCCTGTGCGGAATGCAGGCAGTCTTCAGGGAATGAGGACCGTCGCTCCCGTTGTCCGTCGCCCCTCGAGATCGGCGTGGGCTTTTGCCGCATCAGCAAGTGCGTAGGTCTGGTTGACCTCGATCTTCACGATGCCCCCGGCGACGACGTCCATCAGCGAGCCGGCGATCTCTTCGAGATCGTCGCGTTTCGCGATGTAGACGAACAGCGTCGGCCGGGTGATGTAGAGCGAGCCCTTCTGCGCGAGCAGGCCGAGGTTGAATGGCGGGACAATGCCGGAGGACTGGCCGAACAGGGCCAGTAGACCCATCGGCCGAAGGCAGTCGAGCGAGCCCATGTAGGTATCGGCGCCGACGGAATCGTAGACGACGTCGCACATCTTCCCGCCGGTGATCTCGCGGACCTTTTCGACGAAGTTGTCCTTGCGGTAGTTGATGACGTGATCATAGCCGTGCGCTTTCGCAAGCTCGACCTTGTCGTCGGAACCCGCCGTGCCGATCACGGTCGCGCCCAAATGCTTCGCCCACTGCCCGGCGATGAGCCCGACGCCTCCTGCGGCCGCGTGGAAGAGGATCGTGTCGCCGGGCTTCACCTTGAAGGTCCGGCGCAGCAGGAACGACGCGGTCATTCCCTTCAACATCATGGCCGCCGCCTGACGGTCGCTGACGCTGTCGGGGAGCCTGACCAGCCGATCGGCGGCGATCGACCGCTCGACCGCATAGCCGCCGACCGGCCCCGCATAGGCGACACGATCTCCCACCGCGAGACCCGTCACGCCCTCGCCGACGGATGTGACGATCCCGGCCCCTTCACTGCCGGGAATGAGCGGCATCCCCATCGGCGACGGGTAGAGGCCCGAGCGATAGTAACAGTCGATGAAATTGAGGCCGATGGCGGTCTGGCGGATCACCGCCTCGCCGGGTTTGGCAACCGGGTCGGGAATCTCCTCCCACTTCATCACTTCGGGTCCGCCGATCTGGTGAACACGGATTGCCTTGGTCATGGTCAGGTCCTTGCTGCGCCGAGTTTCGGGAATAACTGCATGATGCCGCCGATCACGAACAGGTAGATGCCGGTGACGGCGATGCCGATCTTCACCCAGTCGAAGGCTTCCATTTGCTGGACAAGCGCCACCGCGCCGAATGCGCACCAGAGCAGCGTGATCGGCAGGTTGAGCCACCTCAGCCGCACGACGCGCACCGGATGGAGGAAATTCACCGGCACGAAGGTCAGGATGCCGGCGACGACCACCACCGCGAACGACACCCATTCGCCCGGCTCGATAACGAAAAGCGTGAAGACCACCATGTTCCAGACGACCGGGAAGCCCTTGAAGAAGTTCTCCTTCGTCTTCATGCCGGTGTCAGCGTAGTAGATCGCACTCGACACGACGATGATGGCAGCCGACAGGAAGGACAGATTCTCGCCCATGAAGCCGCGCTGGTAGAGGGCGAAGGCGGGGATGAGCACGTAGGTGACGTAGTCGATGATGTTGTCGAGAAGTTCGCCGGACCACGTCGGAAGGATCTCCTTGACCTGCAGCTTTCGCGCCACCGGCCCGTCGATGCCATCGACCAGGAGTGCCAGCCCGAGCCACCAGAACATCGCCGTCCAGCGCTGCTCGCTTGCGGCGACAAGCGACAGGAAAGCCAGGAAAGAGCCCGAGGCGGTGAAGAGGTGAACGGAAAACGCCCTCGCCTGGGGCCAGGTGACTTTGGTCGGCTTCTTCACCGTGAAGCCATCCCAACAGCGGCGCCTGCCGAGAGCGAATGCGCCGGCGCGCGCCCGGACCCCGAACCTCCAGTCCTTCGCTGAGTTCCATTCCTCGTCACGCGTCGTCCCTCCGCCAACGGCGAAGATACAGGCAGGCAACGTTTTGGCACAAGCGATAAGGCTCGATCGCACGGACAGTCGATGTTACGGTCGCGCCTGCGCCACTATGTGCGCTGGCAATATCGCCCTAGATGATCGATGACGGGGCAGAAACAGCGTCTGGTGCGAATATGTCCACACTGAACGACTTCGACATCATCGTCGCCGGCGCGGGACCGGTCGGATCGATCGCCGCCCTCGCCCTGGCGCGGCAGGGCTTTTCCGTCGCGCTCGTCGGGCCGCCGCCGAAGAGCGACGACCAGCGAACCACCGCGCTGATGCTGCCGGCGCTGGATTATCTGGAGGAACTCGGCCTGCCGCGCTTTTCGCCGGAAGAGACCGCGCCTCTCGAAGTGATGCGGATCATCGACGCGACGCAACGTCTCGTGCGCAGCGCGCCGGTGACGTTTCGCGCCAGCGAGATCGGAGCCGAGCGATTCGGGGTCAACATCCCGAACATCGTACTCCTCAGGATCTTGCAGGAAGCCGTCGAGGCCGAAGCCCGCATCTCCCGCTTCGAGGTCATGGTCGCCGATTGGCTGATCGGCGACGACCGCGCCCGCGCCGAGTTGTCCGATGGCAGGGTGGTTTCCGCGCGTCTTTGCGTCGCCGCTGACGGACGAGCGTCGCCGGCGCGTGAGGCGGCCGGCATTTCGGTGGCGAAGCGCGATTATCCGCAATCGGCGCTGGTCCTCAATTTCGCCCATTCCCGCGGCCACGGCTACGTCTCGACCGAATTCCACACCGAGACTGGCCCCTGCACCCAGGTGCCGCTACCTGGCGACCGCTCGAGCCTCGTCTGGCTCGTCTCGCCGCAGATGGCCGTCGAACTGGCGGGGCTCGGCGACGCCGAGCTTTCCGCGCGGATCGAGGATCGCATGCAGTCCGTCCTCGGCAAGGTGGAGGTTGAGCCCGGCCGGCAAATCTATCCGATGTCGGCATTGCTGCCTTCCGCCATGGCGGCGAACCGGGTCATGCTCGTCGGCGAAGCGGCCCATGTCTTCCCCCCGATCGGGGCGCAAGGCATGAATCTCGGCATTCGCGATGTTTCCGACCTTGTCGAAGTAGTGCTGTCGAACCGCGACGATCCGGGCTCGCCGAAGGCTCTGTCCGCATACCGTTCCGCACGCCGCGTCGACGTCCTGGCGCGGCAGACGGCGGTCAATTCGCTCAACATGGCGCTGCTGTCCGATCTCCTGCCGGCCCAGATCGTGCGCAGCACGGGACTGGGACTGCTGGCGAACATCTCCCCGCTGCGCGAGTTCGTCATGCGCGAAGGAATGCAGCCGGGAAGCGGCTTCGCGCGGATCGCCTCAGGATGGCGCAAACAGGTCCGGCGGTAGCGCGCCGGTCTTGATCAGATAGAGCAGGCCGGTGACGGTGCCGACCGACAGCAGCGTCGTCAGGAGAATGCTGGCCGATGCGCGCTCGACCCAGACGCCATACTGCTGGGCGATGACGAAGACGTTGGTCGCAGTCGGCAATGCCGCGAGCAGAACGGCGGCATAGACCCACACGGGATCGAAGTCGCCGACCGCCGACAGCACGACGTAGCAGAGTACCGGATGGACGACGAGCTTGAGCGCCGCGATGAAGCCCAGTTCCTTCGGCACCCGCTTCAGAGGGCGCAGCGCCAGCGTGACGCCCATGGCGAACAGCGCGCAAGGGGCCGCCGCGCGAGCCAGCGTCTCGAACAGCCGATCGACTGGCACCGGCGCTTCGAAACGGATCGCCGCCGCGGCGACGCCGACGGCCGTGGCGATGATGAACGGATGCAGCGCAATCTTTTTCACGACGTCGAGGACGAGCGCGCCGGACGAGCGCTTCTCGCCGCCGGACAGCGCCATCATCATCGGCGCAACGGCGAAATGAATGATGTTCTCGAAGCAGAAGATCAGCGCCACCGGCACCGCGGCTTCCTCGCCGAAGGCGAGCAGCGCCAGGCCGGGTCCCATATAGCCGATATTGCCGTAGGCCGACGCCAGTCCCTTGATTGTCGATTCGGCGATGTTGCGGCCCGTGAGCCACGAACCGGCGAACATCAGCGTGAACACGACATAGGTCGACGCGACCGCGCCGAAGATGTAGCTCCACTCGGTCAGCCGCTCGATCGGGGTTTTTGAGAGAAGCTGGAAGAACAGCGCGGGCAGCGCCACGTAGATGATGAACGTGTTCATCCAGCCGAGCGCCTCCAGCGGCTGGCGGGTGATCCGCGCGACCACGAAGCCGAGGAAGATCAGTCCGAAGAATGGCAGGACCAGGCCGAAGACGTCATACATGGGGGTCCGCGCTAACGTGGGGCGTCACGAGGCGTCAAGCGCCAGTGCCATTGAATCGCAACGGTTCCTGCGCCAAATAGGACCAAAGAGGTAAGCGATGGCGCAAATCCGTCAGGCAAAATTCCAGATCGGCCAGGTCGTGCGGCACCGGATCTTTCCGTTCCGCGGCGTCATCTTTGACGTCGACCCGGAGTTCGCCAACACTGAAGAATGGTACGAGGCTATTCCCCCGCAGGTCAGGCCGCGAAAGGACCAGCCGTTTTACCATCTGCTCGCCGAGAACGCCGAGACCGAATACGTCGCCTATGTTTCGGAGCAGAACCTGTTGCCCGACGAGACCGGGGAACCGGTACGCCATGCGCAGCTGGGCGAGATGTTCGATTCCCTCCCCGACGGGCGCTACGAGCGCAAGCGCACCGCGCGGCACTGAGGCCGCGCCAGGCCCGGCCGACAAACGAAAACGGGGCCGCAAGGCCCCGTTCGCGCGTCTAACGATATCGAAAATTCAGTTGCCGGCCTTGGCCTTTTCCTGCGCGGCCTTCAGCTGCTCGGCGAGCTTCTGCTGATTGCGCTGGATATATTCCTCGGCTGCCTTCTGCCGCTCGGCCATGTCGCCCTGCTGCAGCGGCTCGCCGTCATAGGCGCCGGTGAAGCCCTCGAGCGAGACCTTGATCGGGTTCGGCTGGTTCTGGAAGTTGTAGGTGGTCAGCGTCAGGTCCGTGCCCTTCTTCATCGCAGCGACGATGGCGTCGGTCAGCGGCGCGTCGGCGACGCAGCGGTCCTGGAAGCAGGTGGTGAATTCGAGCTTGGTCGGCTTGTTGCCGTCGATCTGCATGGTCACGCCCGCCGGGAGCAGGCGGCCGACCGGCACCGATACCTGCAGCGCGCGGCGATTGACCTTGCCCTTGAACTCGGCAAGCTGGACGGCGGTCAGCATTTGCCCGGTCTGCGCGAGAACCTGATTCTGCACGTTGCAGATGTCGAAATCCTGTTCCTTGCCGCACACCTTGAACCAGCCCCGCGGAATTCCGCCCGGTCCGGCAGCGCCGCCCTGCTGGGCATAGGCCGAAGGCACACCCGCCGCGGCGAGGCCCAGGAGGCTCGCCGCCATGATCGAGACGCGAGTAGCTTTGCTGCTCATCAGATGTTTCCTCTCAGACGAAACGGTGCCCGCGATGACGGAGCGTTGCGAAGCTCATTGTTGACCAAATGAGGCAACAGGATGACTTGTGCGCGCCTGTTACACCGCATGGCGGGCGGAATCCAGCGCGAATGACATCTGCCCGACGGGTTTGGACAGCTTGGCTAAGGCCTGCGATCACGTGCTAAACCGGGTCAGCGATTCGACGGGCGGGTGAGAAGGAGGGAATGACCTGATGTTGCGGACTGTCTCTCTCGCCATCGCCGCCATCCTTGCGATTGCCGGGGTCGCCTTGGCGCAGCCGTCGCACGGTATCGCTATGCATGGCGAACCGGCGCTTCCCGCCGGTTTCGACCATTTTCCCTATGCGAACCCCGATGCGCCCAAGGGCGGCACGATCACCTACGCGCTGCAGGGCACGTTCGACAGCCTCAACCCGTTCATCGTCCAGGGCCAGGGCGCAAGCGGGCTACTCGACCTTCAGCGCGGCTACAACGCCTTCGATTCGTTGATGCAACGTTCCGCCGACGAGCCGTTCTCGATGTATCCGCTCTTGGCGAAGACGGTGGAGACCGATGACGCACGGACCTTTGTCGAGTTCCAACTCGACGAGCGGGCCAGGTTCTCCGACGGCCAGCCCGTGACCCCCGACGACGTGATCTTCAGCCTCGAACTGCTGCGCGACAAGGGCTGGCCCCGCTACGCCACCACCGTCAAGAAGATCGCGACGATGGAGAAGGTGGCGCCGAACGGCGTTCGCCTGACCTTCGTCACGCCGGACCGGGAATTGCCGCTCATCCTCGCACTCTGGCCGATCCTGCCGAAGCACGCGACCGATCCGCAGACCTTCGGCAAATCCTCGCTCACGCCGCTTCTCGGCTCGGGCCCCTATGTCGTGTCGACCGTGCGGCCTGGAGAACTCGTCGTGCTGAAGCGCAATCCCGACTACTGGGCGAAAGACCTGCCGTCGCGGCGCGGCTTCAACAATTTCGACGAGATCCGGATCAGCTACTTCCGCGACGAGAACGCCATGTTCGAGGCCTTCAAGAAGGGCCTGATCGACGTCCATATCGAGGCGGATTCGAGCCGCTGGGCCAAGGATTACGGATTTCCCGCCGTAGCCGAAGGCAAGGTGGTCAAGGACACGTTCAGCAGCGGCGTCCCGTCGGGCATGCTCGGCTTCGTCCTCAACACCCGCAAGCCGCTACTGTCCGACAAGGCGCTGCGCCACGCACTCGCCGACCTGCTCGACTTCGAATGGGTGAACGGCAACCTGTTCAGCAACGCCTTCACACGCACCAAGAGCTTCTACGACAATTCCACGCTGTCCTCCTTCGGCAAGCCGGCGAGCGAGGCGGAAAAGGCGCTGCTTGCCCCCTTCCCTGACGCGGTCGATCCCGACATCCTCGCCGGCACCTGGAAGCCGCCGGTCTCGGACGGATCCGGCCGCGACCGCGCCTTCGTCAAGAACGCCTACGACCGTCTCGCCAAGGCCGGTTACAGGCGGCAGGGCTCGGCGCTGGTCACGCCCGGCGGCGAGCCCGTCGCCTTCGAGATCATGCTGCGGAGCAAGGGCGGCGAACCGGTCGCGCTCGCCTGGCAGCGCACCCTGGCGCTCATCGGCATTCGGCTCGACATCCGCTCCGTCGACGAGGCGCAGTATCAGCAGCGGCTGATCTCGTGGGATTTCGACGCCATCCTCAACTACTACCCGTCGTCGCTGTCGCCCGGCGTCGAGCAGGTCGGCCGCTGGGGAAGCGCCTCGAAGGACGCGCAAGGCTCGATGAACTATGCCGGCGTCGGCGAGCCGGCGGTGGATGCGATGATCGACGCTTTGCTCAATGCCCGCGACCGGCCGGCCTTCGAGGACGCGGTACGTGCCTATGATCGCGTCTTGTTGAGTGGCGCCTGGGTCGTTCCGCTCTATCATCAGCCCGAGCAATGGGTGGCGCGCTGGAACCATATCGGCCGGCCGGACACGACGCCGCTCACCGGCTACCAGCTCACCACCTGGTGGCGCCAACCCTGAACTCCGTCGAAGGAACCGTCATGAGTGAAAAGCAGACGATCAGCGTCGACGTCATTTCCGATGTCGTCTGCCCCTGGTGCTTCATCGGCCAGAGGCGGCTGGAAAAGGCCGTCGCCGCGCTTCCCGAGATCGACGTGGACGTGCGCTGGCGTCCCTACCAGCTCGACCCGACCATCCCGCCCGAGGGCAAGGACCGCAGGGCCTACATGCTGGCCAAGTTCGGCTCGGAGGAAAAGCTGAAGCAGATCCACGACCGCATCGTGCCGCTCGGCGCAGCCGAGGGTATCGACTTTCATTTCCAGGACATCAGGATCGCCGCCAACACGCTCGACGCGCACCGCGTCATCCGCTGGGCGGCTTCTGCCGGCGAAGGCGTGCAGACCCGGGTGACCAAGGCGCTGTTCTCGGCCAATTTCGAGAAGGGCGAGTATATTGGCGACCGGGCCGAACTCGCGCGCATCGCCGGCAAGAACGGCATGGACGAAGCGACCGTCGCCACCCTGCTCGCCACCGACGCCGACAAGGACGCCGTACAGGCCGAGATCGACCAGGCCCAGCGCATGGGCGTCACCGGCGTGCCCTGCTTCCTCATCGAAGGCAAATACGCCGTCATGGGCGCTCAGGACACCGAAGTGCTGGCCGACGCGATACGTCAGGTGGCGGCGATGAAGGCGAGCGGGCAGCTGGCGGCGGAGTAGCGCCCCTTCCTTCTCCACTAGAAGAAGACTGTCTTCCGATCGTTGGTTCATTGGACTTCCTGGGGAATCCGCGATACGAATACATCGGTCCAGCGTCGCATTCAGGCGCTACGTTGGAATTGGGGGAAGATAAATGAAGAATATTTTGTTTAGAGTCCTTTGCGTGACTACAATTGCACTAAGCGCTGGATACTCTCATGCAGCCGGCCCTACCGACGCGACATGTCGAGCGAATTTTGCCGGATTCGGTCAGGGAACGCTCACCTTCGCGAACGGAAAGCCAGTGGCCTATCGCACCAGCACCGGCTATGTGGCTAGCTCGGTAAGTCGATCGGGCAACACTATCCGTATCGACAAGGCGACGTATGCGATCAAGAGCGAAAGCCCAACCGCGCTTATAGGCGATTGGCGGCTTGGCGGGTACCGATCGAAGGGCCTGAAGTTCTCTTGCCGCTAGGTAGCAGCAACCGTCTGAGCAATACCTGGCCGGCCGCCGCCAGCTTCGCCAATTGCTTCACCACCACCGCTGCGCCCGCAGCCTGTCGGGCGTCGGCCAGTCGCGGATGAACACCACGCTCCGATCGCCTCGGAACTTTGCCAGCAAGCCCTGTTCGGCGATCACCCGCTCTTGCCAGAGCGGGTTCGAATGCCGCGCACCCTTCTCTGTATTGTCGATCGCCGCTATATTGCCCCAGAACCAACTAAGTCTGCATGCGCAGATCTAGAGCGGACCGTCGAACACCGGCACCAACGAGGCTCGAAAGCCTATATTACATCCTAATATTCCGGCGTTCTTCAAGACACCCTGCATCGATATTGTCGGCGTCGACGCGACTATCGTGGCGGGGGAAATATTGATTGGATTGTTGGCGTTCGTCGTTTGGAAGAACCTGGCGTAGGTTGCGCCAGCGACAACGATGCTACCGGTCCGCAGCGTCCGGTCAGCGTCGGAACTCGTAAGTACCAATCCGCCATTGAATCCCATCACATGCGCCACCTCATTTACAGCTTGTCCTAGATTCGGCCTGTAGAGGATCATAAACGATTCACCGACGGAATATTCCGCCGCGCAACTTGCCGTTGGCGTCCGTGAGAGAACGACAACCGTTCCCCGCCAAAGAGTTGCTGCCGACGCTGCTGTCACCATCGCCAACAATGCGAAGCAGGCGAGCATTGTTCTTGTGAGATACATCCGGTCCTCCTACAAATGTACGATCTGATGTGGTATCCGTCGACTACACGTCGAATATCGGTGGGATATCCAACTCCGGCACCCGATTGACGCTACTTTTTACAGTCTGCCGCAATCTTCTTACCTGCAGCCTCGCCGATGGTTCGAGGGTTGCTGGTTATCGATCCAGAAGTGGCCAATTTGATCGTGGCCTTCGTCACTTCAGCGCGGATTTTCCCCGCACCCGCCTGACAAAGCTTCTTGAAATCCTTGTTGTTGGACTTCACCAGCCGAACCACCTGACTAATCTCGCCTGGTGATGACAAGGCGGGTAATGCTACCCCGCCCGCTATTGCTGCTGCAACCAATGCCCCTGCTAAGCTTCTCATCGCGTTCCCTCCGTCTCCAAAGTGCTTGCTTGATCCCTCGCCGCACGGCCTCAGGGGCGAAGTACGGCGCTTGTGTGGAAGGTGATGTTGCCGGCGCTATGTCACTTCATCTTGTTGCCTTTCCTAATCACCCAGGCGTTTGCTGGGCCGGATATCACCGAAACTTGGATGCACGACGTACACAGCATAACAACTCCCCGCCGCCCCGCACACGTTGCTGCAAAATATCTAGCGCAGAACTGTCAGACATGCCTCCATGCTACTCCAGCAATACGGAATTGCCTGCCATTGACACAAGTGTCAGCATCTTGAGGGGAAGCGGAAAGTTCTTCGTTAACAAACCGTCTTCACGCACCTCAGGAAAAGATATATTAACGTTACGTAATGGCAATAGGAAGATTTTTAGGTGTCCGTCCAATGCTTCGGCGCGTGCGGCGTGATGCCAACAACTGCACTTCCGGTGTCAACTCCCGCGCTCGCGGCGACTCTCGACGAGTTTCTGCTGGGAGATTGCGATTCCAGGACAATCTATGCGGATTTTTCCGTCACCCCGTCGCCGCCAGCTTCGCCAGCTGCGTCGCCACTACCGCCGCCCCCTGCAACCTCTTCTCCGGCGTCGGCCAGTCGCGGATGAACACGACGCTCTGGTCGCCGCGGATTTTCGCCAGCGAGCCCTGTTCCGCGATCATCCTCACCAGCCCGGCCGGGTTGGCGAAGGTCTTGTCGCGGAACTGCAGCACGACGCCCTTCGGGCCGGCGTCCAGCTTCTCGACATTGGCCTTGCGGCACAGCGCCTTGATGTAGACGATCTTCAGCAAATGCTGGACTTCGTCGGGTAGCGGGCCGAAGCGGTCGATCAGCTCTGCGCCGAAGGCGTCGATCTCCTCGATCGAGTCGAGATCGGCGATGCGGCGGTAGAGGCCGAGCCGCAATTGCAGATCGGCGACGTAGCTCTCGGGGATCATCACCGCCGTGCCGATGGTGATCTGCGGCGACCAGGTGCCGTCCGTCGCCTCCGGCTCGCCCTTCACCTCGGCGACGGCTTCTTCCAGCATCTGCTGGTAGAGCTCGAAGCCGACCTCCTTGATGTGTCCGGACTGCTCCTCGCCGAGCAGATTGCCGGCGCCGCGGATGTCGAGGTCGTGGCTGGCGAGCTGGAAGCCGGCGCCCAGCGTGTCGAGCGACTGCAGCACTTTCAGACGCCGATCGGCGGTGTCGGTGAGCTTTCGGTGGGCCGGCAGGGTGAAGAGCGCATAGGCGCGCAGCTTCGAGCGCCCCACCCGCCCGCGCAGCTGGTAGAGCTGGGCAAGCCCGAACATGTCGGCGCGGTGGACGATCAGCGTGTTGGCCGAGGGAATGTCGAGGCCGGATTCGACGATCGTGGTCGACAGAAGCACGTCGTATTGCCCGTCGTAGAAGGCGTTCATGATGTCGTCGAGTTCGCCCGCCGGCATCTGGCCGTTGGCGGTGGCGACCTTCAGCTCGGGAACGGTTTCGCGCAGGAAATCATGGATTTCCTTCAAATCGCTGATGCGGGGCACGACGTAGAAGCTCTGGCCGCCGCGATAGCGCTCGCGCAGCAGCGTCTCGCGGATGACCAGCGGGTCGAAGGGCGAGATGAAGGTGCGCACCGCCATACGGTCGACCGGCGGCGTGGCGATCAGCGACAGTTCCCGCACGCCGGTCAGCGCCAGCTGCAGCGTGCGCGGGATCGGCGTCGCCGACAGCGTCAGCACATGCACGTCGCTCTTCAGCTCCTTCAGCCTCTCCTTATGCTTGACGCCGAAATGCTGCTCCTCATCGACGATCAGCAGGCCGAGATTCTTGAAGGTGATTGACGAGCCGAGCAGCGCGTGCGTGCCGACAACGATGTCAACCGTGCCGTCCTTCAGCCCCGTCTTCGTCTCGGCCAGCTCCTTAGCCGTCACCAGCCGCGACGCCTGGCGCACGCGCACGGGCAGGCCCTTGAAACGTTCGGAGAAGGTCTTGAAGTGCTGGCGCGACAAAAGCGTCGTCGGCACCACGACCGCGACCTGGAAGCCTTCCATCGCCGCGACAAAGGCCGCGCGCAGCGCCACTTCCGTCTTGCCGAAGCCGACGTCACCGCAGATCAGCCGGTCCATCGGCCGGCCGAGCGACAGGTCGTCGAGTACGGAATCGATGGCGTTCTGCTGGTCGTCGGTCTCGTCATAGGGGAAGCGCGCGGCGAACTCGCCATAAAGCCCGTCGGCCGGCACCATCGACGGTGCGCCGCGCATTTTTCGCTCGGCGGCGATGCGGATCAGCTGCCCGGCCATCTCCAGCAGCTTCTTCTTCAGCTTCGCCTTGCGCGACTGCCAGGCCCCTCCGCCCAGCCGGTCGAGCGCGACCTCCGCATTGTCGGAGCCGAAGCGCGACAGAAGCTCGATGTTCTCGACGGGTAGGAACAGGCGCCCGTCGCCAGCGTAGTGGATTTCCAGGCAGTCGTGCGGCGCGCCCGCCGCCTCGATCGTCTTCAGACCGATGAAGCGGCCGATGCCGTGGTCCTGGTGGACGACGATGTCGCCGGTTGACAGAGAACCCGCTTCCGAAATGAAGTCGGCGGCACGCTTCTTGCGCGCCCGGCGCACCAGCCGGTCTCCGAGAAGATCCTGCTCGGCGACGACGACCAGCTTTTCGGTCTCGAAGCCATGCTCCAGGGGCAGCACGGCGAGACCGACCTTCTCACGCGACAGCGCTTCCAGTCCGGCAAGCGAGGCGACTCGTTCCATGTTGCCGAGGCCATGGTCGTCGAGAATCTGGGTCAAGCGGTCCAGCGAGCCCTCGCTCCAGCCGGCGACCACGACCTTGCGACCGCCCGCGCGCAGCGAGGCGATGTGGTTGACGGCATGGTCGAAGACGTTCTGCGAGGGATCCTGCCGCTGCTCCGCGAAATTGCGGCCGGCCTTGGTGCGGGCATGCACCAGCTTCCGGCCCGGCACGTGCGGCACCTCAAACGCTGTGAGATCGACAGAGAGGCGGCCTGCCCCCGCCTTCGCCAGGGTCTCGGCGGACAGATACATCCGGTCGGGCGCGATCGGCTTGTAGGGCACGGCCTCGCCCAGTGTCTTCGATTCGGCGGTGCGCAGGCGGGCGTCGTAATGGTCTTCGATCTGCGTCCGCCGCTCAGCGATCGCCTCGTGCGCCAGTGCGTCGAACACGACCGACGCGTCCGGCAGGTAGTCGAACACGGTGACGAGGCGCTCGTAGAACAGCGGCAGCCAGTGCTCCATGCCGGCGAAGCGGCGGCCTTCGCTCACCGCCGCGTAGAGCGCGTCATCGCGCGACGGGGCCCCGAACGTGTCGATATAGCCGCGGCGGAAACGGCTGATCGTCTCCGGCGTCAGCGCCACCTCGCTCATCGGCTGCAGCGACACCTGCGACCGCGAGCCTGTCGTCAATTGGGTTGCCGGGTCGAAGGCTCGAATGGTCTCCAGCGTGTCGCCGAAGAAGTCGAGGCGCAGAGGCTCCGGCGAGCCGGGGGCGTATAGGTCGAGGATGCCGCCGCGCACCGCGAACTCGCCAACGTCGCGCACCGTGCCGACGCGGTCGAAGCCGGAACCCTCCAGCCGCCCGATCAGCGTGTTCATGTTCACCTGGTTGCCCGGGCGCGCCGAAAAGCCTTGCGCGGCGATGATCTCCGGCGGCGGGATCAGCTGCAGGATCGCATTGGCGGTCGTCAGCACCACGGCACGGTGCGGCTTCTCCTTCAGCGCGATCATGCCCGACAGCGCATCGAGCCGGCGCGCCGCCGTGTCGGCGCCCGGGGAAACGCGATCGTATGGCAGGCAGTCCCAGGCCGGCAGTTCGAGCACTGGCAGTTTCGGATCGGCAAACGTCAGCGCCTCGACGATCGCCGGCAGGCGCTGCCCGTCGCGCGCGACGAAGATCACCGGTCGGTCCTTGCCGGCTTCGGCCGCGATTCGCGCCAGGGCGAAGGGCTCGAAGCCCTCGGCCACGCCGTCGATGGTGACCTGCGCGGCGCCGGTACCGTCGAGGCCGAGTTGATCGATCAGCTTCATGCGTCAGAACTGCCTGTGGCGGCGGTGGTCGAGAATCTTCCGATAAACCGGCGTGTCATACTCGGCCGGCACCGGCTCCTCGCCGGAAAACCATTTGAAGAGCAGCGGGTCGAGCTGGTCCAGGATCACCTCGTAGACGTCCATCTCTGCATCGCTCAGATCGCCGATATGGTCGTCGGCGAAGCCGCCGAGGATCAGGTCCATTTCGCGCGTGCCGCGGTGCCACGATCGGAACAGCGCCTTGCGGCGGCGCGGATCGAGGTCGGCGCTGGAGCGGGTCGTTCCGGTCATGGGGAGATTCCTTCGGATGCGGCGCATATAGCGCTTCATGTCGGCCATGTCAGCCTTGCAAGGCCTCCTTGCGCAGCTATGTTCGCGCGATGCGCCCCTCCCTCCTCGATCCGCTCTTCGCGCCGATCACTTCGCTCGACGGCGTCGGCGAGCGCACGGCGCGGCTGATCGACAATGTCGTGCCGGCCGACGTGACCGGACGCGGCGCGCGGATCGGCGACCTCCTGTTCACGCTGCCGCATTCGGTGATCGACCGGCGCAACCGGCCGGGCATCGCGTTGTCGCCCGAAGGCGCGATCGTGACGCTGGAGGTGCGCGTCGACCGCCACCAGCCGCCGCCGCGCGGCAACCGCTCAGTACCCTATCGTGTGTTCGCCCACGACGACACTGGCGAGATCGGCCTGACCTTCTTCCGCGGCCATCGCGAATGGCTGGAAAAGCAGCTCCCCCTCGGCGAAACGGTCGTCATCTCCGGCCGGATGGAGTGGTTCAATGGCCGCCCCACGATGGTTCATCCCGACCACATCGCCCTTCTCGGCGAAAGCGACGACCTGCCGTTGGTCGAGCCGGTCTATCCGCTCACGGCCGGCCTGTCGGGGCGCACGCTGCGCAAGGCCGTCGGACAGGCGCTGGCACGGCTCCCCGTGCTGCCGGAATGGCAGGACGAAAGCGTGATGAAGGCGCACACGTTCCCGCCGTTCGCCGCGGCGCTGGCGCGGATCCACAATCCCGCCGATCCGATCGACGTATCGCCGGAGAACGCCGCCTGGCGCCGGCTCGCCTATGACGAACTCTTCGCCGGCCAGGTGTCGCTGGCGCTGGTCAGGGCACGCACGCGGCGCCTGTCCGGGCGGCCGCTCAGAGGCGACGGCAGGCTGGAGCAGGCGATCAAGGATGCCCTGCCCTATTCGCTGACGCGTTCCCAGCAGACGGCGCTGGAGGAAATCCACGCCGACATGGAGAAGCCGGAGCGCATGCTGCGCCTGCTGCAGGGCGACGTCGGTTCAGGCAAGACGGTGGTGGCGCTGCTCGCCATGGCCCGCGCTGCGGAAGCCGGCGCCCAGTCGGCGCTGATGGCGCCGACCGAGATCCTCGCCCGCCAGCATCACGCGACGATCGCTTCGCTCGCGGCGAAGGCAGGGCTACGGGCAGCGGTCCTCACCGGCCGGGAGAAGGGCCGCGAGCGGACAGAGGTCCTGACCGGACTTGCCGACGGGTCGATTCATATCGTCGTCGGCACCCACGCGCTCTTCCAGGAGGGCGTCGAGTATCACGATCTGGGACTTGCCATCGTCGACGAGCAGCACCGCTTCGGCGTGCATCAGCGCCTCGCCATCACCGCCAAGGGTAATGCCCCCGACATGCTGGTGATGACCGCGACGCCGATCCCGCGCACGCTGGTGCTCACCGCCTTCGGCGACATGGATGTATCGCGGCTGACGGAGAAGCCCGCCGGGCGCCGGCCGATCAACACCGTGACGCTGCCGCTCGAGCGGCTGGACGACCTCGTCGGACGGATGCAGGCGGCGGTCGCCGAAGGCCAGAAGATCTACTGGATCTGCCCCTTGGTCGAAGACTCCGACGAAATCAAAGTCACCTCGGCCGAGGATCGCCACACCTCCTTGAGGCCGGTGTTCGGGAACCGCGTCGGGTTGGTGCACGGCCGCATGAAGGGCGCCGAAAAGGACGAGGCGATGCGCGCGTTCAAGGCGGGTGAGACGCGCGTCCTCGTGGCGACCACCGTCATCGAGGTCGGCGTCGACGTGCCTGATGCGACGATCATCGTGATCGAGCACGCCGAACGCTTCGGCTTGGCGCAGTTGCACCAGCTGCGCGGCCGCGTCGGACGCGGCGACAAGCCGTCGACCTGCGTGCTGCTCTACAAGGCCCCGCTAGGCGAGACGGCGCACAAGCGACTGTCGGTGATGCGGGACACCGAGGACGGCTTCCTCATCTCCGAGGAGGATCTGAAGCTGCGCGGCGAAGGCGACCTCCTGGGAACGAAGCAGTCCGGCACGCCGGGCTTCCAGGTGGCGCGGATCGAGTTCCACGCTGACCTGCTCGAAACCGCACGCGACGACGCCCGCCTGCTGCTCTCGCGCGACCCGGACCTCTTGTCGGAGCGCGGCGACGCGGTGCGAATCCTGCTTTATCTGTTCGGGAGGGACGAAGCAGTGAGATTGCTCAGGGCTGGGTGAGCGTTGAGGCGTTCGCTGCCGCCACACACCCATCGCTGTCGTCGTCCCGGACACCGGCACGCCATCCGGGATGACGAGCGCAATAAAAACAGGGTCTATTTGTCCTTGACCACCTTCGCCGTCAGGTCCGCGTCCGCGTCAGGGGGAACCAGCCCGGCCGAGATCAGGAAGCGGGCCGCCTCCTCGATCGACATCTTCAGCGGGATCACGTCCTTTTCGGCGACATACATGATGTAGCCGGTGGTGACATTGGGCGAGATCGGCCGGAACACGGCGATCGTCCGTCCGACCTTGTCCTCCAGTACCTTGTTGATCTCGGTCTCCTGCTGACGCGGAACGAGCACGATCGACCACAGACCCTTGCGCGGCCATTCGATCAGACCGACGCGGCTGAACAGGTCGGACCGGTTTGCCAGCACCGTCGAGAAGATCTTCTTCAACCCGCCATAGAGATTGGTGACGAGCGGAATGCGACCGACCAATCGCTCGCCGGTGTGGACGATCGACCGGCCGATGAAGTTTGCCGCCAAGAAGCCGACCAGCGTGATCATCAGCAGCGCGACGATGAGGCCGACGCCCGGCACGGCGAAGGGCAGGTAATTGTCCGGATTGTATCTCAGCGGGATGTAGGGCTTCACCCAGCCGTCGACCCACTGGATGAACGACCAGACGAGATAGGTCGTGATCGCCAGTGGGGCGCAGACGATCAGTCCGGTCAGGAAGTAGTTGCGCAGGCGTGTCATGGGTCGACCCGGCAGGAGGCGAACATCGCCTCCTTCATATTGCACTGCGGCAGGAAAATGAACCGCGTAAAGCGGTCACTCCACCGTGACCGACTTCGCCAGGTTGCGCGGCTGGTCCACGTCGGTGCCCATGAACACCGCCGTGTAGTAGGCCAGCATCTGGATCGGCAGCGCATAGATGATCGGCGAGATGATCTCCGGCACGTCGGGCAGGACGATGGTCTCCATCGTATCGACGCTGGTCAGCGCCGCGCCCTTCTTGTCGGTGATCAGGATGATGCGTCCGCCGCGCGCCGCGACTTCCTGCATGTTCGACACCGTCTTCTCGAAAATGCGGTCGTGCGGAGCAATCACGATGACCGGCATGTTCTCGTCGATCAGCGCGATCGGGCCGTGCTTCAATTCTCCCGCTGCATAACCTTCGGCGTGGATGTAGCTGATTTCCTTCAGCTTCAGCGCACCTTCCAGTGCCAGGGGATAGTTGGTGTCGCGGCCCAGATAGAGCACGTTTTTCACCTTGGACAGTTGCCGCGCGACCTTTTCGATCTGCTCGGCGAGCTTCAGCACCTGGGTGGCGAAACGCGGCGTCTCGGAAAGCTGGCGCACCAGCGCCTGCTCCTGTTTGTCGTCGATATGGCCGCGTGCGCGCGCCGCCCGCACGGCAAGCGAGGCAAGCACGGAAAGCTGGCAGGTGAAGGCTTTCGTCGAGGCGACGCCGATTTCCGGGCCGGCAAGCGTCGGAAAGATCGCATCGCTCTCGCGCGCGATGGTCGATTCGCGCACGTTGACGATCGCGGTGATCGGAACTCCCGCTTTGCGGCAGTAGCGCAGCGAGGCGAGCGTATCTGCGGTCTCGCCCGACTGCGAGATGAACAGGGCCGCGCTGTCGGGCGAGATCGGCATCTCGCGGTAGCGGAATTCCGACGCCACGTCGATGTCGACCGGCAGGCGGGCGAGGCGCTCGAACCAGTATTTGCCGATCAACCCGGCGAGATAGGCCGTCCCGCAGGCCGAGATCGACAGGCGGTCGATCCTGGCGAAGTCGAACGGCAGTTCGATCGGCTTTGCCGAGCCGGTCGTGAAGTCGAGATAGTTCCCGAGCGTATGGGAAATGACCTCCGGCTGTTCGTGAATCTCCTTCTGCATGAAATGGTGGAAATTGCCCTTGTCCACCAGGAAGGAGGTGCCGACCGACTGGGTGCGTTTGCGTTCTACCGGAGCGCCGGTCATGTCGTGGATCTGCATCTGGTTGCGGCGCACCACCACCCAGTCGCCATCCTCAAGATATGTGATTGAGTTGGTAAACGGCGCGAGCGCGATGGCGTCCGAACCGAGATACATCTCGCCCTCGCCATGCCCCACGGCCAGCGGCGGTCCGTTGCGGGCGCCGACGATCAGGTCCTCGTCGCCGCGGAACATGATGGCGAGCGCAAAAGCGCCCTCCAGCCGCTTCAGCGCGTTGAAGGCGGCCTCCTCGGGCGCCTTGCCGCGCGCAAGCTCGCGCGAGACCAGATGGGCCACCACTTCCGTGTCGGTCTGCGAGGTGAATTCGTAGCCGTCCTTGCGCAGCTCGGCCTTCAGTTCGGCAAAATTCTCGATGATTCCATTGTGGACGATCGCGACGTCCTTGGAGAAATGCGGGTGCGCGTTGACCTCGTTGGGAACGCCGTGCGTCGCCCAGCGGGTATGGCCGATGCCGATAAAGCCGTCGAGCGGTTCGGCCTTCAGTCGGCGCTCCAGATTGATCAGCTTTCCCTCGGCCCGGCGCCTCTCCAGCCTCCCGTGCTCGACGGTGGCGACGCCGGCGGAATCATAGCCTCGGTATTCGAGCCGCTTGAGGGCTTCTACGATCAGCGGTGCGACCGGCGTGCTGCCGACGATCCCTACGATACCGCACATTGAGACTTACCCCTCGATTCGCCTGAAACTAGTCAATGCCCCGCTCATCTAGGCAGCGCGTAGGCCCGGCCGGAAGTCAAACTTGGTTTCAATCCATTGCAGCGAACGAACGCGGCCATGACCCGGATCATGACAGGATAGTTTTCAGGAAGTCTTACAGCGCCGCAGATACTTGCAGAGATCAGGCTTCGGTCCGTGAGGGGCATCACAACCCCGACTCCGGTTTGCTGCGCAAACCACCTCTCCCCCTTTCAGGGGTAGAGGATGGAGCCTGCGGCCGCCTTCCTCTCCCCCGTCGAACGGGGGAGAGGTGTCGAGGCGAAGCCGAGACGGAGTGGGGGTCGACTGCAGTCTCTATCCCGAGGACTTGCTTTTGATCGCGGCGTACCTCTCGCGCAACGCTTTGGCCCGGTCGGGTTTCGTCTCCTGACGCGCGCGGCCGAAGGCGAGGCCGTCGTCGGGCACGTTCTCGGTGATGACGCTGCCGGAGGCGACATAGGCGTTGTCGCCGATCGAGACAGGGGCGACCAGCGCCGAGTTCGAACCGATAAAGGCCCCTGCCCCTATCCGCGTCACGTGCTTGTTGTAGCCGTCATAGTTGCAGGTAATGGTGCCCGCCCCAATGTTGGCTCCCGCGCCGATCTCTGCATCGCCGATATAGGTCAGGTGGTTGACCTTGGCCCCGGGCCCGACCACCGCCTTCTTGATCTCGCAGAAATTGCCGACCCGGGCCTTCTCCCGCAGCTCCGCGCCCGGCCGCAGCCTGGCGAACGGTCCGATATTGCTGCCGCTCGCGACCGTCGCGCCCTCGATGTGGGAGAAGGCATGGATGGTCACGCCCGACGCGATCCTGGCCCCCGGCCCAAACACGACGTTCGGCTCGAGTATCGTGTCCGCCCCGATCTCGGTGTCGTGCGAAAGGAACACGGTTTCGGGCGCGATCATCGTCACGCCCGACAGCATTGCCTCCCGCCGCGCGCGCGTCTGCCAGATGGCTTCGGCTTCCGCGAGCTCTGCGCGGTTGTTGATCCCGAGCACGTTCTCGTAGTCGGCTTCCGTTGCCTTGACTTTCAGGCCTCGCGCATTGGCGATCTCGACGATGTCCGTCAGATAATACTCGCCCTTGGCATTGGCATTGCCGACCGCCTCGAGCAGGGCCAGCGCCTGGCGCCCGTCGATCGCCATCAGCCCGCCATTGCAGAAGCCGATCTTCCGTTCCTCCGGCGAGCAGTCCTTGTCCTCGCGGATCGCTGCCAGTCCTCCGTCCTTCTCGATCAGGCGGCCATAGCCGGAAGGCGCATCGGTGCGGAAACCGATCACCGCGACCGCATTGCCTTCGGCCACCAGTTTTCGCGCGGCGGCGAGCGGCGCTGCCGCGATCAGCGGCGTGTCGCCGAACATCACCAGCACGTCGTCATAGCCGCGCGCAATCGCCATCCGCGCCGCCAGCACCGCGTGCGCGGTACCCAGGCGCTCCACCTGCTCGAACGTCTCCGCGCCGGGCGCAAACGGCGTCACCGCCTTGCGGACCGCCTCGCCGCCGCGCCCGACGACGACGGCGACGTCCGTGCCGCCCGCCGCGATCGCCGCCTTGGCCACATGCGCGACCATCGGCAGGCCGGCGATTTCGTGCAGCACTTTCGGCATCGCGCTCTTCATGCGCGTGCCCTCGCCGGCGGCGAGGATGATCGTCAGGCAGCTTCTCTGGCTCATGAAGGGATCCGCAGTGCGTGTTGATCGGGATTCGGCGCATCTGTATCACCCGCCTGCGTCCGCTCCAATGCGAGGCGACAGGAGCTGGCGAACGAATGGCTAACGAAATTTCCCGCGCGAAAGCGCTCGCCGTTCTTGTGATGGTGGCGACGCCGCTCCTGTTCTCGACCAACCTCATCTTCGGCCGCGCGGTGATCGGCGACGTGGCGCCGTTTACGCTGGCCTTCGTGCGCTGGGGCCTGGTGGCGCTGATCCTGGCGCCATTCCTGCTGCGCGAGCGAAGCGCTTTGAGGAACGTTCTGTCCGCCCGGCCGGGGCTGATCGCAACGCTGTCCTTTCTCGGAATGGTGATCTGCGGCGCCGGCGTCTATGTCGCGCTGACCAGCACCACGGCCACCAATGGCACGCTGATCTACACCAGCTCGTCGGTCTTCATCATCCTGATCGAGGCCGCTGTCTTCGGCCGCGCCATCGGCCTGCGCGAGGCGATCGGATCCGCGATCGCCTTCGCCGGCGTTGCGGTGATCGTGCTGAAGGGCGATCTTCTCGCGCTCGTGCGGCTCGATGTCCATTGGGGCGACCTGGTCTTCGTCGCCGCCGCCTTCTGCTGGGCGGTCTATTCGATCCTCTACCGTTCGCCCGACCTGCGCGGCGTGTCGAATCTCGGCCTGTTCGGCCTCGTGGCGCTGGTCGCGACGCTGATGCTGGCGCCGATGGCGCTGGTCGAATTCGCGCTCGGCGGTTCGATGCCCGACCAGGCGGTCGACTGGGTGTCCATCGCCGGAATCGTGGTCTTCGCCTCGCTGCTGGCTTTTTCAGGTTTCCAATACGGCGTGCGCGTGCTCGGCCCATCGCTTGCCGGCATCTTCATGTATCTGATGCCGCCCTTCGCGGTGGCGATGGCGGTGATCTTCCTCGGCGAGACGTTCCGGCCCTTCCACGCGGCCGGCATCGCGCTGGTCATGGGCGGCGTGATCCTCGCCACCTTCCCCACGAGAAAGGCTCAGCCGAGCGTGCCGAGCGCCGGAAACGTCTCTAGCAGCCAGTAGGACGCTTTCTGGATGCCGCCCGTGAGGAACAGCACGCCGGCGATCACCAGAAGCGCGCCCATCACCTTCTCCACCCGGCCGAGATGCGCCCGGAAGCGCCCCGCGAAGCGCATGAAGGCGCCGGAAAAGAGTGCCGCGATGATGAAGGGAATTCCGAGCCCTGCGGAATAGGCCGCGAGCAGCGCCGCGCCGCCGGCGACCGTTTCGCGGCCCCCCGCCAGCGTCAGGATCGGCCCGAGCACCGGCCCAATGCACGGCGTCCAACCGAAGGCGAAGGCCAGCCCCATCACATAGGCCGCCGTCATGCTGGCCGGTTGTCCGCCGGCCTGAAAGCGCGCCTCCCGCGACAGGAAGGGAATCCGCACGACACCGAGAAAATTCAATCCCATCAGGATGATGGCCAGCCCCGCCGCCATCGCCAGCGGCTGCTGCCAGGTGCGCAGCAGTTGACCGACCGACGAAGCGCCGGCGCCGAGCGCGACGAACACGGTCGAAAAGCCGAGCACGAAGGCGAAAGATGCCGTCAAAAGCGCCGCGCGGTTGGCCGTGGCGGTTGCCGTGCCGTCGGGATTGCGGAATTCCTCCACCGAGACGCCGGCCATGTAGCAGAGGTAGGGCGGCACCAGCGGCAGGACGCAGGGCGACAGGAACGACAGGGCCCCCGCCCCCACCGCGCTCAGATATCCGATGTCGATCGCCACGCCGCGCCCTCGAATGCAAAGTCCGGGCTCGATATAGCCGCCCCCACCGTCACACGCCATTCACCTTGGCGTGGCGTGTGGTCGCGACGCGCCAGACAGCTATGAGGGGTGCGGAGTGCGAACCTCGAACGGCGACGCCCCTTGCCGTGAACAAAAGACCTGATCAGAATCACATCTTTCTAACGCCGTGGCTGGAAGTCATGTAAGCTTCCGCAGGGGAACATATGCAATGAGGAGCTAGCAATGTTTCGGATGCTGATCGCTGTCGCCGCCATATCGGCTTTCGCACAAGCGAGCGCCGCCCAATCTCTTGTCCCTGACAATTCGCGAACCCAAAAGGCATCAGGTCCGAGTGAGCCGGTCCAGCCCCTTGACGTCAGGCCCTCGGTCGCGGGCGGACCGAAAAAGATCATCTATCGGGTATCCGGACTCAGGGATACGGGCGGCGCGGTGACCCCTGATATCGCATCGTTTGTCTCATGCACGTCCTTCTCCACCGTCGCCGAAGACGTGCGGATCATTGCCACAGGTTATGGGGGAACTGCTTTCGCCGACGTGACAGTGACCGTCCCCGCCCGAAATACTGTGACGTTCTCCACACACGACATCCTGATGTACAGCGATATAAACTTGAATACGGGAGTAATATCGCAGGGTTCGGCCTTTGTATTGTCCACAACAACGAACCTCTTGTGCTCGGCGGGAATCGTCAATACGGCAACCTATGCCGTTGACGGGATAGCTCTGCACATGCAGCGACTGTCTCCTCACCCAGGGACCGTCGAATAGCCGCTCGACCAATGCCGGTGAGACCATTCGGCTCGTCAGCTTCACGCCTTATGATCCGGGATATATCGACCAGGACAGAGGATCCTGCGGTCATCAGCAACCCGTTCGGCACGAGGTTGTCACCCATGTCTTAGGAACAAACCGCTACCTATGTGTCCGGGTCGGACAATGGGCAATTTGGTGAGCGCGATGGGACTCGAACCCATGACCTACAGATTAAAAGTCCGTTGCTCTACCAGCTGAGCTACGCGCCCATCGGGCGGCACAAGGCCCCCTCGAAAGTGCGGCGGAACATAGGGACCGTGCCCGACGCGGTCAACCCGGAATCCGGGCGATTTCAGGCGTCCTCCGGCCCGTCGGAACTTCCCTTCACCCCGCCCGTTGAGGCGGATTGCAGCTTCTTTCGGAGGAAAATCCACATGAGCAAGGCCGTTTCAGTGAAAAAGACGTCCGGCAGCAAGCCGCTCGAAGCCGGCACCGGCGCCGGCGCGGCGATCGCCGAGCGGTCCAAGGATGCCGGGAAGTCCGGCAAGCCGGCCCCCAAAACGACCACCGGCAAGGGAACAGCGGGCTCCGCGCCCAAGGCGGCCAAGACCTCGACGACGCGGAAGGCGAGCCCCTCCAAGCCATCCAAACCCGGTTCTCGACCGGCCGCTACCCCGCCGGCAAAGTCGTCGGCCAAACCGTCGACCAAGGGATCCAGGGCCGGTGGCGCGGCGAAAGCGCCCAAAGGCAAGGGGGCGGCAGGTGCCCTTGTCACGGGCGCGACCTCGGTCGCGAGCGGCGTCGCCTCGGTCGCCGGCAGCGTCGCTGGAGCGGTGGTCGGCATGGTAGCCGGCCGCAAATCGCCTGCGCGCAGCAAGGACATAAAAAAAACCTGAAATAATTTCAGTCCGCGCGGAACCACATAGCGGCGACCGCGTTGAACGCTCGAGACGGGCAGTCCCCTCACCCCCCCGCCCGTCCCGCCCAAACTGCAAGCCGGCCGCAAGGCCGGCTTTCTTTTTCGCGCGGCCGGATACGTCAACAGCCCGCCATAGTCCGCTGGAACAATCGTCCACGGCCCGCGTTCAGCGGTCAAAGGGACGCATAGATCTGGTCCTAGGAGGCTATCATGAAGAAAGTTGCTAGCGTATTGAGCGCCGCCGTCTTGTCGGCTGCGATGGCTGTCACGTCGTTCGCGCCCGCCAGCGCCGGCCCCATGCCCGCTCCCCGCATCGCGGCGGACAACGGGATTACCAACATCCAGTTCGGCATGACCGATCGCCCGGGTCCGCTCAATCCCGAACGGCGTTGGCGCGGCGACCGGCATCGCCACGGCTGGTACGGCGACAATTACTACTTTAATGGGTACCGGGGCCATCGTCATCGCCGCCACGGCTACCGCTACTACAATGGCTGGTGGTTCCCGGCAGGCGCATTTATCGCCGGTGCGATCATCGGCAACGCCATCAACAACCCGCCCCCCCGCTACTATCGCGGCGGCGGCAGTGCTCACGTTCAGTGGTGCTACAACCGCTACCGGTCGTACCGCGAGTGGGACAACACCTTCCAGCCTTACCATGGTCCGCGCAGGCAGTGCTATTCGCCCTATAGCTGATAGCTGAGCGCTTTCAGTGGGTTGCAAAATCCCGCGCCGCGAGGCGCGGGGTTTCCGTCATTTGGACAACGTGCGCGATACCGCATCGTGCCAGCCGGCGATCTTGCGCTTGCGGGCTTTGGCATCCATCGACGGCGTAAACTGTCGGTCGAGCGCCCAGCGCCTGGCGAAAGCCTTTTCCTTCGGCCAGACGCCCGCCCGCGACCCGGCCAACCATGCCGCGCCGAGTGCCGTCGTCTCCAGGATCTTCGGCCGATCGACGGGCGCGTCGAGAATGTCGGCCAGCCGCTGCATGGTCCAGTCGGAGGCGACCATGCCCCCGTCGACCCGCAGCACCGTCTTCGCGGCGGCGCCCTTCCAGTCTTTCTTCATTGCCGAGAGCAGGTCAAACGTCTGGTAGGCGACGGATTCCAGCGCCGCGCGGGCGAACTCGGCCGGACCGGAATTGCGCGTCAGGCCGAACATCGCGCCGCGCGCGTCCGCGTCCCAATGCGGCGCGCCGAGGCCGACGAAGGCAGGCACCAGATAGACGCCCTGCGTCTCGTCGGCCTTCGCCGCCAGCTCTCCGGAATGTTCCGACTTGTCGATCACCTTCAGCGAATCGCGCAGCCACTGCACCGCCGCGCCGGCGATGAAGATCGAGCCTTCCAGCGCGTAGGTCGTCTTGCCGCCCATCCGATAGGCGATCGTGGTGAGCAGCCGGTTCTTCGAACGCACCATCTGCGTGCCGGTGTTGAGCAGCGCGAAGCAACCCGTGCCGTAGGTCGATTTCATCATGCCCGGCTCGAAACAGGCCTGGCCGATCGTCGCCGCCTGCTGGTCGCCGGCAACGCCCAGGATCGGGATCTCGGCGCCGAGCAGCGCCTTGTCGGTGACGCCGAAATCGTCGGCGCAATCCTTCACCTCCGCCAGCAACGCCCGGGGCACGCGCAGCAGCTTCAGGAGTTCGTCATCCCACTGATTTGTCGCGATGTTGTAGAGCAACGTCCGCGAGGCATTGGTCGCATCGGTCGCGTGCACCTTTCCGCCGGTCAACCGCCAGATCAGGAACGTGTCGATCGTGCCCGCCAGGAGTTCGCCCCGTTCAGCGCGTTTGCGGGCTTCCTTCACCTTGTCCAGGATCCACGCGATCTTGGTGCCGGAAAAATAGGGGTCGAGCAGCAGCCCGGTCTTCGCGGCAAAGCGCGGCTCGAGGCCGGCCTTCTTCAGCTTCGCGCACACCGGCGCGGTGCGGCGGTCCTGCCAGACGATCGCGTTGTGGATCGGCTTGCCGGTCGCCTTGTCCCAGATGACCACGGTCTCGCGCTGGTTGGTGATGCCGATCGCGGCAACCTCGCCCCCCTTGAGCTTCGCCTTCTTCAGCGCCTCGCGCATGGTGGCGAGCGTCGACGACCAGATCTCTTCCGGATCGTGCTCGACCCAGCCCGACGCCGGATAGATCTGCGCGAACTCCTTCTGCGCCTTGGCCGCGATGTTCATGTCGCCGTCGAAGACGATCGCGCGGCTCGAGGTCGTGCCCTGGTCGATGGCGAGAACATGGCCGCTCATGCCGACCTCCCTGCCGAATGCACAACCGAGGGACCCCTCGCCTCAAACGTCATCACTTCCTCCCAAAGCACTTCGCATCGGTAGCCGGCGCCTCGCCGGAGAGATTCACCGGCGAAAAGGAAATGTTTCGAACCGCTTTCGAATGTCAAACGAAATCAACTTCGCTCAGGCCGCCGTCTCGATCAATTCGACCTCCGCCTCGGCGAGGATCGCCCTCACGGCGGGAATGTCGCAACGATCGGTGATGAACGTGTTCATCTGCTTGAGATGGCCGATACGGACCGGCGCGGTGCGCTCGAACTTGGTACTGTCGGCCACCAGGATCACGTGCCGCGCGTTGGCGATGATCGCCTGCGCGACCTTCACCTCGCGATAGTCGAAGTCGAGCAGCGCCCCGTCATGGTCGATCGCCGACACGCCGATGACCGCATAGTCGACCTTGAACTGGCGAATGAAGTCGACCGCCGCCTCGCCGACGATGCCGCCGTCGGAACCACGCACGACACCGCCGGCGATCACCACCTCGATTGAAGGATAGACGCGCATCCTGTTCGCGACATTGATGTTGTTGGTGATCACCATCAGTCCCTGATGGTCGAGCAATGCCTTCGACACGGCCTCCGTCGTGGTGCCGATGTTGACGAAGAGCGAGGCGTTGTCGGGAATGAGCTTCGCCGCCGCCTTGCCGATGGCATCCTTCTCATCGGCGGCGATCTTGCGCCGTGCCTCGTATTGCAGGTTCTCGATTCCCGAGGGGAACAGCGCTCCGCCGTGAATTCGCGTCAGCAGGCGCTGGTCGCAGAGGTCGTTCAGATCCTTGCGGATCGTTTGCGGCGTGACCTGGAAATGCGCCGAGAGATCCTCGACCAGCACCCTGCCCTTCTCCTTGGCAAGTTGGATGATCTCGGAATGTCTTGGCGTTAGCAGCACTGCATGTCCCTCCCGTTTTCGTTTTTCGTAACGCTAACCGAAAACGAAAGTGACGGGAAGCCTCACCTCAACATGCCGGCCGCGATCTCGCGTATGACGTCGATGGCCACATCCGCATCCGCCTCGCGCATGTCGAACTGGCCTGCCTGGAAGCGGATAGCGACCTTGCCGTCGACCTTGGTCTGCGTCAGGTAGATGCGTCCGTCGTCGTTGATACGGCGCAGCAGTTCAAGATTGTGCGCGTCGAGATCGCCTGCCCGCGTTGCCGTATTCCGGAAGGAAAACAGCGACAGCATCGGCGGCGTGACGATCTCGAAGCCCGGCTCGACGGCCAGCCTGTCCGCCACCTTGCGCGACCACGCGACATGGTTGCGGATCATCGCCCGCAGATGTTCCAGTCCATAGGCGCGCAGCAGGAACCAGAGCTTCAACGCGCGGAAGCGGCGGCCGAGCGGCACCGACCATTCCGAGTAGTTGATCATGCCGCCCGCGCCGTGAGTCTTCAGGTATTCCGGCTGGATGGCGAGCGTCCGCACCAGTTCGTCCGGATTGGCGATGAACTGCACCGAGCAGTCGAACTGCGCGCCCAGCCATTTGTGCGGATTGAAAACGATCGAATCGGCGCCTTCTACCCCCTGCCACCAGTGCCTGAACTCCGGGCAGATCATGGCCGACCCGGCCCAGGCGGCATCGACGTGGACATAAAGCCCGTGCCGCCGGGCAATCTCGACGACACCCGCGACATCGTCCGTGCCGCCGACGCTGGTGCCGCCGACCGACGCGATGATTCCTGCGGGCAGATGCCCGTCCTCAATGTCCTTGCGGATCGCTGCGTCAAGCCCGACGAGATCCATGGAGCGGTTCGGCCCCTTTACCGGAATGCGCACCAGATTGTCCTGGCCGATGCCGGACACCCAGATCGCGCGGTCGATGGACGTATGCACCTCCCCGGAACAGTAGATCCGCAGCTTCGGCTGACCCGACAGACCCTGAATATTGCCCTTCCAGTTCAGCGCCCGCTCGCGCATCACCAGCACGGCGTTGAGCGTAGCCGACGACGCGGAATCCTGGATCGCGCCGGTGAACCGGTCAGGCAGGCCGAGCGCCTGGCGCAGCCAGTCGACGACGCGGGTCTCCATCTCGGTGGCCGCCGGCGAGGTCTGCCAGAGCATGCACTGCGCCGCCATCGCCGAGACGAGGTATTCGGCGACGACGGAGGCCGGCGCCGCATTGGCTGGGAAATAGGCGAAGAAGCGCGGATGCTGCCAATGCGTCATGCCCGGCACGACGATGCGCTCGAAGTCGGCGAAGATCGCCTCCATCGGCTCTCCGGTTTCCGGCGCGCTCGCCTCGAGCTGCGCGCCGATGTCGCCGGGCTTCGTCTGTGCCCTCACCGGCAGGTCGCGCAGCCGGGCGCGGTAGTCGGCGCCCCATTCGGCGGCGCGGACGGACCATTCGCGGAAATCCTTGTCCCGCATGGCGTCAGCTCATCGGAAAGTCGGGCAGATCCTTGAATGCGGCTTTCAGCGCGCTCGACCAGCCCGCGGAGATGCTGCGGTAGTAGGGATCGTCGCCGGTGATGCGCTTCTGGAACGACACCCGCAGCGAATCCTTCTCGTAGAACAGCATGTCGAGCGGCAGCCCAACCGACAGGTTCGACTTCAATGTCGAATCGAAGGAGACCATCAGCAGCTTCGCGGCCTCCTCGAAGCTCATCTCCGGGTCATAGGCGCGCACGATGATCGGCCGGCCATACTTGTATTCCCCGATCTGGAAGAAGGGCGTATCGCCGCCGGCCTCGATGAAGTTGCCTTCCGGGTAGATCAGGAAAAGGCGAGGCTCGCTGCCCCTGATCTGTCCGCCCAGGATGAAAGAGGCGTTGAAATAGCTTTCCGCCTTCTGTCCCTCCAGTGCGGTTCCGCTGATCACGTCGCGCACGACGTTTCCAACGATCTGTGCCGTGCGAAACATGGACGGCGTCTCCAGCAGCGTGTGCGAACGCTCGTCGACCGCCTTGCTGCGCTCGTCGAGCAGGCTCACCACGGCCTGTGTCGTCGCAAGATTGCCGGCCGACAGAAGCACGATCACCCGCTCGCCCGGCTCCGACCAGACATGCATCTTGCGGAAGGTCGAGATGTTGTCGACGCCGGCGTTCGTGCGCGTGTCCGACATGAACACGAGCCCGCGATCTATCTTCAGGCCGACGCAATAGGTCATGGAATCGATCCGCAGCGGATAGGTCGGCGATTACTGCTCGACCGTAATGTGAACCGCAAGCGTTTCCAGTGCCTGTCCCAACCGAATTCCCGATACGGGCGCGGTATCGCGATAATCCCGCCCCGTTGCGAGGGAGACGTAGGTCTCGTCCGGCGACATTCGGTTCGACGGGTCGAAACCGACCCATCCAAGGCCCGCCACATGGGCTTCGGCCCAGGCATGGCTCGCCGCCTGTTCGCCGGTCTTCATCAGATAGCCGCTGACATAGCGCGCCGGAAAGCCGCACATACGGGCGGCCGAGATGAAAATGTGCGCATGGTCCTGGCAGACGCCGGCGCCGACGCCGAGCGCTTCCTCGGCAGTGGTGGCGGAAGTGGTCGCACCGGCCTTGTACTCGACACGGTCGGCGATGAGATCCTTGAGACGATGCAGCCGGTCGAGATCGGCGCCTTCGCCGACGCCCTTGACCAGCGCTGCGATCTTCTTGCCCGCAGCGGTAAGCGGCGTCTGCGCGTCGAACAGCCACATCGGCGCAAAGCCGCGATGCGGCCCGGTCACGCCTGCCGTGTCGATCGTATCTACCTCGCCCGACGCGGTGATGGCGATGCTGCGCGGCTCCCCTTCGATCGAGAGAAGCCTCGTTTCGTTGCCGAAGCCGTCGATATAGCGTAGTTCCTCGCGCGCCCCGTCGACCTTGATCTGCCATGAGACCACCGTCTGGGTTCTACCGCTCTGAGGCGTCAGCCGCAGCCGCTGCAGTCCGTAGCTCAGCGGCGCGTCGTAGCCGTACTCGGTCCGGTGATGGATCTTCAGGCGCATGGATCAGTTGAACCGGTATTCCTCGGCGATCTGGGCGCCGAGTCGGTTGTTGTCGCCGATGAACTCGACAAGGAACTCGTGCAGGCCGCGATCGAAAATGTCCTTGATCGAGCCGACTCTCAGCTTGCCGAGAGTCGTCTCGACGGTGTCATGGCAGCCGAACCTCGTGCCATATTCCGTTGCCAGGAAGCCAAGGCTTTCGGCGATGTTGCGGTAGCAGAAGGCGAGAGAGCGCGGCATGCGTCCGTTGAGGATAAGGAAGTCGGCGATGTTGGTCGGCTTGTACTCCGCCTCGTAGACCCAGCGGTAAGAGCGGTGCGCCGCGACCGAGCGGAGGATCGATTCCCACTGGTAGTTGTCGAGGGAAGACCCGACCCACGACACCGACGGCAGCAGAACGTAGTATTTCACGTCAAGGATGCGGGCCGTGTTGTCGGCGCGCTCGATAAAGGTGCCGATCTGGCTGAAGTCGAAGATCTCGTTGCGCAGCATGGTGCCGTAGAACGAGCCGCGGATGAAGGCCGTTTCGCGCTTGATCTGGTCGAGGATGCGCGGCAGGTCGCGCTCGTCGATCGGCGACTTCAACAGCCGCGTCATCGACATCCAGGCCTCGTTGATGGCCTCCCAGGTCTCGCGCGTCAAAGCGGTGCGGACCATGCGGCCGTTGTTGCGCGCGGTCTCGATCGCCGACATGACGCTCGACGCATTCGACGTATCGCGCAGCAGGAAGTCGGCGACGGTGTTGGCCGTGAACTCGGTGTGCTTCTGCAGGAAAGAGAACTCGACGCCGGCCGAGACGACGACCGACGTCCATTCGTCGGTCGAACTCGCGGTGCGCGTCAGCGCGAGCCGCAGCCCGGCATCCACCAGCCGCGCCATGTTCTCCGCCCGCTCGATGTAGCGGTTCATCCAGTAAAGGCCGTTGGCGTTGCGTCCGAGCATGCTCAGTCGTCCAGAACCCAAGTGTCTTTGGTCCCGCCGCCCTGCGACGAGTTCACAACCAGCGAGCCTTCCTGCAGCGCCACGCGGGTCAATCCTCCCGGAACGATCTGGATCTTGTCCGAAACCAGCACATACGGCCTCAGATCCACATGCCGGGGCGCAAGCCCGCCATCGACCAGGATCGGGCAGGTCGACAGCGCCAGCGTCGGCTGGGCGATGTAGTTGCCGGGCTTGGACGCGAGCTTGGTGGCGAAGGCCTCTCGTTCCTTCTTCGATGCCGTCGGGCCGACCAGCATCCCGTAGCCGCCGGAGCCGTGCACTTCCTTGACCACCAGTTCGGCGATGTGCTCCTGGACGTATTTCAGGCTGTCCGGCTCCGAGCAGCGCCAGGTCGGGATGTTGCCCAGGATCGCCTTGCGGCCGGTATAGAACTCGATGATTTCGGGCATGTAGGAATAGATCGCCTTGTCGTCGGCGATGCCGGTGCCGGGCGCATTGGCGATGGTGATCTTGCCCGCGCGGTAGGCGTCCATGATGCCCGGCACGCCAAGCGCCGAATCCGGCCGGAAGGTGAGCGGATCGAGGAAGGCGTCGTCGACGCGGCGGTAGAGCACGTCGATCGGCTTGTAGCCCTGCGTCGTGCGCATGGCGATGTGGCCGTCGACGACCCGCAGGTCCGAGCCCTCGACGAGTTCGACGCCCATCTGGTCGGCGAGAAAGGCGTGCTCGAAATAAGCGGAATTGAAGATGCCTGGCGTCAGCACTGCAATGGTCGGCGTGCCCTTGCAGCCCTCCGGCTTCACGTTGGCGAGCGACTGGCGCAGCAGCTGCGGGTAATTCTCGACCGGCCGCACCTTCACGTGCTGGAACAGCTCCGGGAAGAGCTGCATCATCGTTTCGCGGTTCTCCAGCATGTAGGAGACGCCCGACGGCGTGCGTGCATTGTCTTCCAGCACGAAGAACTCGTTCTCGCCGGTGCGCACGATGTCGACGCCGATGATGTGCGTATAGACGCCGGCCGGTGGCCGGACCCCGATCATCTCGGGCAGGAAGGCTTCGTTGCCGGCGATCAGGTGCTTGGGAATCCGGCCGGCCTTCAGGATTTCCTGCCGGTGGTAGATGTCGTCGAGAAAGGCGTTGAGCGCGACGACGCGCTGCTCGATGCCCTGGGTGAGGCGCCGCCATTCCTGGCCGGAGAGAATGCGCGGCACGATATCGAAGGGGATCAGCTTCTCTGCTGCATCCTCATGCCCGTAGACGGCAAAGGTGATGCCGGTCTTGCGGAAGACGCGCTCCGCATCGCCCATCTTCTCCGTCAGGCGAGCCGGATCCTGCTTGAGAAGCCATTCCTCGTAGCCCGCATAGGGCTTTCGAACCCCCGACCCGTCGGGGCGCATTTCGTCGAACGCAACCAATCGGCCTTACTCCCCTATGCGTTCATTTCATCGGGCAAGTGGCGGGAATGCAAGCGCAATCGCGCGTCAGATGCACAAAGCACTGCCAAAGTCGGATTTTGCACAGCACAACGGCACGCTGCATGTTTCTTGAACGTGCACCTGACCGCAAACCGGGCGGCGCGGCGCGGCGTTCAGAATGCGCGGAAGGTCATGATGGTGAGCGTGTCCCTGATTCCGGGGACCGAATGCACCTGCTCGTTGACGAAGTGGCCGATGTCGGTCCCATCCTCGATATAGAATTTCACCAGCAGATCCCATTGGCCGGCCGTGGAATAGATCTCGGAGGCGATCTCCTTGTCGGCGATCGCGCCCGCGACGTCGTAGGATTTACCGAGATCGCATTTGACCTGGACGAACAGCGCCTGCATTCCGACCGCCTCTTCTGTTGAGCGGGGGCGACTCTCGCAGGAAGGTAGCGCGGTTTCAAGGCAAGCAAGGTCCGTCCCGCTGCCCAAAATGTGAAACCCGACGGCGATTTCCCGCGTATCATTATCAGGTCCCGCAGCGGCGCTCCGCCATGTCGGCGGTATTGGTCGGTCACGCCGGGCCACGGAGCACCGCCATGCGCATCCTGCTTGCCGCCATCCTGTCCGCTGCGCTCGCGCTGCCTGCATTCGCCGGCGAAGCGGAGATCCGTTCCGCCCAGTCGGCAATCGACGGGCAGTTGAAAGCCTTTCTCGCCGACGACGGCGCCGCCGCCTACGACTACGCTGCGCCTAACATCAAGCGCATTTTCCCCACCGTCGAGGCCTTCATGGGCATGGTGACGAACGGTTATGCGCCGGTGCGGCGGCCGAAGATCTATGCCTTCGGCAAGGTCGAGGAGACGGGCCCGACCTCGGTCATCCAGCAGGTGCTGATCGTCGGACCGGACGGCAAGGATTACGAAGCCGTCTACACGCTCGAACTGCAGCCCGACGGCACGCACAAGATCACCGGATGCAGCCTGCGCGCGTCGAACGCGCTCACCATCTGATCAGTCGGCCATCCTGAACGCGCTGAGCGCGATCACGGTCAGGCCGGCGACGGCGGCGCCCATGATCGTGCCCCATGTGGTGTCGACCGCCGCGACCAGTGCGCTGTAGCCCTTCAGCGTGGACAGGTTGGTGGCATTGTAGGTGAGGTAGGCGAAGAAGCCGAACAGCCCGCCGTTGAGCGCAGCGAGCGCGGGTCGCGCCGGATCGAGACCGGTCGAGACCGCGAAATAGACCAGTCCGACGACGTAGAGCGCATAGAACAGGGCGGCCACGCCCCAGCGCGGCTGGTCGAGGATCAGGTCGCCGATGCGCGACATATAGAAGCCGCGCGCAACGAGGCCCAGCCACAGCGCGTCGAGAACGAGAAAGATCGCGAGAGCGATCAGATAGGCGGCAAGATATCTCATGCGGAACCTCTGCAAACAGGACTGCCCGGCAGATACGGCGGAGGTCCCGCCTTAGTTTCCGGTTCCCGCCAACATTCACACCGGCGCGATGTCGCCTTTGGCCCAGCCTTCGCTCACCGCCGCCGCATGGTCGGCGAAGCGCCGTTCCCGGATCGCCGCGCGCAACCCGCGCATCAGGTCTTGGTAGTAGGAGATGTTGTTCCAGGTCAGCAGCATGCCGCCCAGCGCCTCGCCCGAGCGGATCAGGTGGTGGATGTAGGCGCGGCTGTAGTCGCGCGCGGCCGGGCAATTGCTCTCCTCGTCGAGCGGGCGCGGGTCGTCGGCGTGGCGGGCGTTGCGGAGGTTGATCTTGCCCCGGCGCGTATAGGCAAGCCCGTGCCTTCCGGCCCGCGTCGGCATCACGCAGTCGAACATGTCGATCCCGCGCGCCACCGACTTGACGATGTCGTCCGGCGTGCCGACGCCCATCAGGTAGCGCGGCTTCTCGGCCGGAAGTTCTGGACAGGTCGCCTCCAGCATCTCCAGCATCACCGCCTGCGGCTCGCCCACCGCCAGTCCGCCGACGGCATAGCCCTTCAGCTCCAGCGCCCTGAGCGCCTGCGCCGAGCGGACGCGCAGGTCCGCATCGTCGCCGCCCTGCACGATGCCGAACATCGCCTTGCCCGGCTGGTCGCCGAAAGCCGCCCGGCAGCGATCGGCCCAGCGCAGCGACAGTTCCATCGCCCGCTCGATCTCTTGTCTCGCAGCCGGCAGCGCCACGCATTCGTCGAGCTGCATCTGGATGTCGGAATCGAGCAGCCCTTGGATCTCGATCGAACGTTCGGGCGTCATGTGCCAGGACGACCCGTCGATATGCGAACGGAAGGTGACGCCGTCCTCGGTGAGCTTGCGCAACTGTGCCAGCGACATCACCTGGAAACCGCCGCTGTCGGTCAGGATCGGCCACGGCCAGCGGGCGAATTCGTGCAGCCCGCCCAGCCGAGCGACGCGCTCCGCACCCGGCCGCAGCATCAGGTGATAGGTGTTGCCCAGGATGATGTCGGCGCCCGCCCCGCGCACCTGGTCCATGTACATCGCCTTCACCGTGCCGCCGGTGCCCACCGGCATGAAGGCCGGCGTTGCGATCGTGCCGCGCGGCATGGAAATCTCGCCGGTGCGGGCAGCGCCGTCGGCGGCGTGGAGGGTGAATTGAAAGGTTGGGGCCATTGCTACGCGGTGCCAAAGGTAGTGGCCGTGCACGACGGTGACGTCTGTCCTTCTCCCCTTGTGGGAGAAGGTGGCCGAGCCGAGCGCAGCGAGAGCGAGGTCGGATGAGGGGTGCTGGACGAATTGACACGTTCGCGGTACGGGCGCGTTTCCAGCCACTTAACTCCTGTCGCGCTTCTTCCAGCACCCCTCATCCGTCTCGGCCTTCGGCCGATCCACCTTCTCCCACAAGGGGAGAAGGACTGGGCGCAACTGGTCGCGCTCATCGCGCATCCTGACGAAACAGCAGTCCCGCATCCCCGTACGAGTAGAACCGGTAGCCATGCGCGATCGCATGCGCATAGGCCGCCCGCATCGTCTCCAGCCCCGAAAAGGCCGAGACCAGCATGAACAGCGTCGACCGAGGCAGGTGGAAGTTCGTCATCAGCACGTCGGCGAAGCGGAAGCGGTAGCCGGGGGTTATGAAAATGTCGGTCGGCCCCGTCCAGGCCGACAGGACGCCGTCCTGGCTTGCCGCACTTTCGAGCAGCCTGAGAGAGGTCGTGCCGACGCACACAATCCGCCCTCCCCGCGCCTTCACCGCATTCAGCGCCGACGCCGTCGCGGTGGAGACGCGGCCGATCTCCGCATGCATCCTGTGGTCGGCCGTATCGTCGGCCTTGACCGGGAGGAAGGTGCCCGCGCCGACATGCAGCGTCACGAACTGCCGTTCGATCCCCGCCGCGTCGAGTGCCGCGAACAATTCCGGCGTGAAATGCAGGCCCGCGGTAGGGGCCGCGACCGCGCCTTCTTCGTCGGCATAGATCGTCTGGTAGTCGGTGCGGTCGCGCTCGTCCTCCGGCCGCTTCGAGGCGATATAGGGCGGCAGCGGAATATGCCCGACGGTGTGCAGCGCCTCGTCAAGCGTGGCGCCGGCGAAATCGAAGCGCAGGAGCACCTCGCCCCCCTCGCCCTTCTCCTCGACGGTCGCGTCGAGCGCGCCCATCAGGCAGAGGTTTTCGGTGTGCCCGAAGGATATGCGGTCGCCCACAGCGACCCGCTTGGCCGGGCGCAGGAAGGCCCGCCAGCTATCCTTTGCCACGCGCATGTGCAGCGTGGCGTCGACCCGTGCCGACGCGTCGCCGCGCCGTCGCAAGCCGACGAGTTGAGCGGGTATGACTTTCGTGTCGTTGAAGACGAGCGCATCGCCGGGGCGCAGCAGACTCGGGAGATCGCGCACGATCTTGTCCTCGAACGCTTCGCCCGGCCTCACGACCAGCAGCTTCGCCGAATCGCGGGGAGCCGCCGGACGGAGCGCGATGCGATCCTCCGGCAGGTCGAAATCGAACAGGTCGACTTTCATTGGATCTCGGAGCAGTCGACGACGAAAGCGCCATTGCCCTTGAAGGTGAAGACACCGCCGGCAACCCGACTTTCGCCCTCCTCGGCCTTGACAACCCTCAGCTTGCCGAGAACCGCGTCGACGTTCCCGTCGGTGAAGTCGACGATCAGAATCCGGTCGTCCTCGAACCCCTGGCCGATGGTTATCGGACTTCCCGGCATGATGTCGGGGGCCGTCGACCAGCTCTCGCTGCCGATGGTGATCACCGCGCGCGCAATGGAGAGCACGTCCATGTGCCCGACCAGCAGGTCGATGCTCACGCCCTCGCCGGCACAGGTCAACTCGCCGGTCGCCTGGGCGGGCCAGGCGGCTGAGGCGAGCAATCCGGCGGCGAGCAGTGCGCGCTTCATGATCAGGCGTCCGCGGCCACGCGCATGGTCTTGATCGAGTCCGGATCGCGCACGGGCTCGCCGCGCTTGATCTTGTCGACATTCTCCATGCCCTCGATCACCTGGCCCCACACCGTGTACTGGCGGTTGAGGAAGGCGGCGTCGCCGAAGCAGATGAAGAACTGCGAATTGGCGGAGTTCGGGTTCTGCGAGCGCGCCATCGAGCAGGTGCCGCGCACATGCGGCATGTTGTTGAACTCGGCCGGCAGGTTCGGCTTGTCGGAACCGCCCATGCCCGTGCCGGTCGGATCGCCGCCCTGCGCCATGAAGCCTTCGATGACGCGGTGAAAGACCACGCCGTCGTAGAACTTCTCGCGGGCGAGCTCCTTGATCCGGGCGACGTGCTTCGGCGCGACGTCGGGGAACAGCTCGATCACGACCTTGCCCTTGGTCGTCTCCATGATGATCGTGTTTTCCGGATCCTTGATCTCGGCCATGTTCAGTCCTTTCGATGCTCTGAATACGTTAATTTGGCGAATGGCGAATGGCGAATGGCGGGTCGTAGGTCGTGGGGGTGGGCTATGGACTTTGCTTATTCACCGCCGGCACTTCCCCATTCGCCACTCGCCACTCCCCATTCGCTCAGTTCTTATCCGCCGCGATGCGGACCTTGATCATGCGGTCGGGATCGGCGACTTCGCCATTGCCGCCCTGGCCGCGCTTGATCTTGTCGACCAGTTCCATACCTTTTTCCACTTCGCCAACGACCGTGTATTGGCCGTTCAGCGACGGGTATTCGGTGAACATGATGAAGAACTGCGAATTGGCCGAATTCGGATCCTGGGCACGCGCCATGCCGAGCACGCCGCGCACGAACGGGGTGGAGGAGAATTCGGCCGGCAGGTCCGGCTTGTCCGATCCGCCGGTTCCGGCGCGCTGCCGGCTGAAGCCGTCATTCATGTCGCCGAACTGCACGTCGCCGGTCTGCGCCATGAAGCCCTCGATGACGCGGTGGAACGCGACGTTGTCGTAGGCGCCCTCGCGCACCAGCTCCTTGATCCGCTCGACATGCTTGGGCGCGAGATCGGGCCGAAGCGCAACGGTGACGTCGCCGTCCTTCAGCGTAATGATCATCGTGTTCTCGGGTTCGGCCGCGAAGGCCGGCTGTCCGAGAAACATCGCGGCGAGCGCGAGGGCGGAAACGAAACTGCGTCTGTTCATGAAAATCCTCCGGAAGGGTCAGGACCCGAACTTGGCCGCCAGCGCCTTGGCGACGACCGCCGGGACGAAGGGGCGGATGTCGCCGCCCATGGAGGCGATCTGGCGGACCAATGTGGCGGTAATCGTACGCACCGAGGGGCTCGCCGGGAGAAAGACCGTCTGCAGCTCTGGTGCCATCGTTTCGTTCATGCCCGCCATCTGCATCTCGTAGTCGAGATCGGTGCCGTCGCGCAGGCCGCGGATCATGATCGGCGCGCCATGCTTGCGTGCGGCGTCGACGAGCAGGCCCTTGAACGAGATGATCTCCAGCTTGCCCGCTTCCTCGCCCAGTTCGTCGCGCGCCGCCTGTTCGATCAGCGCGATACGCTCCTCGAGGCTGAACACCGGCGTCTTCGACGCCTGAATGCCGATCGCCACGAAGATCTTGTCCGAAATGGCGAGCGCGCCCTTCAGCACGTCGAGATGCCCGTTGGTGAGCGGGTCGAAGGAGCCTGCATAGATGGCGACGCGGTCGGTCATGCCGGAGCTTCTACTGGTCAACGCCCGGGAAGGCAATTCGCCAGCGGACACGACATGAACGGCGGATGAACGGATCGCTCAGGCCAAGTTCAAGCCGATCACGGCAAAGTGTCGGCCGGCACAATGAAACCGAAACGGATTTCGGCCGTTACTGCCGTCAAGGAGACGACGCCATGATCATCCTGATGCTTGCCGCCGCAATGACCATCGCCATGCTGATCGCGACCGCATTCGGCATTCACGAGGAAAGCCGCCGCGCCCAACAGGAGCAGAAGATCCGCTCCACCCGGCCTTTCGGTCTCAGCAACTGATCGCCGCCGGCGGAGTACTACTCCGTCGGCGTCCCGTGTTGACCTTCGTCGTCTTCGGACGCGTCCGATATCCGCTCGACCGAGACGACCTTCTCGCCTTCCGCCGTTTTGAAGACAGTCACGCCCTTCGTCGCCCGGCTGGCGAAGCGAATGCCTTCGACCGGCACCCGGATCACCTGCCCGCCGTCCGAGACCAGCATGATCTGGTCCGAGGCCGCGACCGGGAACGCGGCGACCAGACGGCCGATCTCGTCGACCTTTGAGACGTCGGTGGCGCGGATGCCCTTGCCGCCGCGGCCGATCACCCGGAAATCGTAGGACGACGAACGCTTGCCATATCCGTATTCGGTGACGGTCAGGACGAACTGCTCGTGCGCCTTCAGCGCTTCGTAGCGCTCGTCCGACAATTCGCCGCCCTCGCCGATCTCCTCGTTGGTCAGCGCGACCTCTTCCTCGGCGTCCTCGGCCGAGGCGAGCCTGCGCTCCGCCACCGATCGCTTGAGATAGGCCGCCCGCTCCCAGGCCTCGGCGTCGACGTGTTCGAGGATGGTCATCGAGATCGCCCGGTCGCCCTCGCCCATGGAGATGCCGCGCACGCCCTGAGAGGAGCGGCCGGCGAAGACGCGCACGTCGGTCACGGGGAAGCGGATGCACTGGCCGGAATCGGCGGTCAGCAGAACGTCGTCGTTCTCCGTGCAGGTCTCCACCGCCAGGATCGCGTCGCCCTCCTCGTCGAACTTCATCGCGATCTTGCCGTTGCGCTTCACGTCGGCGAAGTCGGACAGCTTGTTGCGCCGCACCGTGCCGCGCGTCGTCGCAAACATCACGTCGAGCTTGTCCCACTCGCTCTCGTCCGGCAGCGGCAGGATGGCGGTGATGCGGTCGCCCTCTTCGAGCGGCAGCATGTTGCGCAGGAACTTGCCCTTCGACTGCGGCGTGCCGATCGGCAAACGCCAGACCTTTTCCTTGTATGCGATGCCGCGTGACGAGAAGAACAGGATCGGCGTGTGCGTATTGGCGACGAACAGCCGCGTGACGAAATCCTCGTCCTTGGTCGACATGCCCGAGCGGCCCTTGCCGCCGCGCGCCTGCGCCCGGTAGATCGAGAGCGGCACGCGCTTGATGTAGCCCTGGTGCGTGACCGTGACGACCATGTCCTCGCGCTGGATGAGGTCCTCGTCCTCCATGTCGGCGCCGCCCTCGACGATCTCGGTCCGCCGCGGCGTCCCGAATTCGTCGCGCACGGCTGCCAGTTCGTCCTTGACGATCGCCTGGATGCGCGCCCGCGAGCCGAGAATGTCGAGGAAGTCGGTGATTTCCGCCCCGATCGCATTCAGCTCGTCCGCGATCTCGTCGCGTCCGAGCGCGGTCAGGCGCGCGAGCCGCAGCTCGAGAATGGCGCGCGCCTGCTCTTCCGACAGGTTGTAGGTGCCGTCCTCGTTGATGCGGTGGCGCGGATCGTCGATCAGCAGGATCAGCGATTCGACGTCCTGTGCCGGCCAGCGGCGCGTCATCAGCTGGTCCCGCGCCGTCTGCGGGTCGGGAGCGCTGCGGATCACCCTGATCACTTCGTCGATGTTGGCCACGGCGATCGCCAGACCCACCAGCACATGCGCCCGGTCGCGCGCCTTGCGCAGCAGGAATTTCGTGCGTCGGCTCACCACTTCCTCGCGGAACTGGTTGAACGCCTTCAGCATGTCGATCAGCGTCATCTGCTCCGGCTTGCCGCCGTTCAGCGCCACCGCATTGACCCCGAACGAGGTCTGAAGCGGGGTGAAGCGGTAGAGCTGGTTGAGGATCACCTCGGCATTGGCATCGCGCTTCAATTCGATGACGACGCGATAGCCCTGCCGGTCGCTTTCGTCGCGGATATCGGAAATGCCCTCGATGCGCTTCTCGCGCACGAGTTCGGCCATCTTCTCGATCATCGTCGCCTTGTTCACCTGGAACGGAACCTGATCGACGATGATCGCCTCGCGGTCGTTGGCGCGACTCTCGATCGCGACGCGTCCGCGCATCTGGATCGAGCCGCGGCCAGTCGAATAGGCGGCATAGATGCCGGAGCGGCCGAGAATGATGCCGCCGGTCGGGAAATCCGGACCCGGGATGATTTCCATCAGGTCGGGCAGTTCCATCGCCGGATTGTCGATCAGCGCGATCGCGCCGTCGCAGACCTCGGCGAGATTGTGCGGCGGGATGTTGGTCGCCATGCCCACCGCGATACCGCCCGAACCGTTGACCAGAAGGTGCGGGAAGCGCGCCGGCAGCACCTTGGGTTCGCTGTCGGAACCGTCGTAATTGTCCTGGAAATCGACTGTGTCCTTGTCGATGTCCTCGATCAGCTCGTGCGCGACCTTGGTCAGCCGCGCCTCGGTGTAGCGCATCGCCGCCGGCGGGTCGCCGTCGATCGAGCCGAAATTGCCCTGCCCGTCGATCAGCGGCACGCGCAGCGACCAGTCCTGCGCCATGCGCACCAGCGCGTCGTAGATCGAGGCATCGCCGTGCGGGTGATACTTGCCCATCACGTCGGAGACGGGACGCGCCGACTTCACGTGCTTGCGGTTCCAGTGGTAGCCGCTCTCGTGCGAGGCGTAGATGATGCGCCGATGCACCGGCTTCATGCCGTCGCGCACGTCGGGCAGCGCTCTCGAGACGATCACGCTCATCGCGTAGTCGAGATAGCTGCGCTGCATCTCCTCGATGATGGAGACGGGTTCGATGCCGTCCGGCTCGTCGCCCTGCGGCGGCTTGGTCAGGTCACTCAATTGGGATCACACTTTCCGGCAGAATCGTCGCTTCCTTATATAGGAAGCAGGCCCCAGATTCCAAATCGCATCGCGCCTGCGAACGCGCCGAATAGCGTCGTTATATCAATGCTTTATGTGAGTTCTTCAACAGGCCCGCGCGGCAATTGCGCGCCGCGCGCGCCGAAGCCGGCGGTTTGGGGGCGAATCGCAGCGGCCACTGGCCCCCGCAGCCGCGATGCGCTAGCCTCCCGGGGCGCTCGCGCAACGGCATGGGGGAGCTGCGGTGCCGACCATAGAGAGCCTGTTCAACGCCTTCGTCACGGTGCTGGTCACCATCGATCCGCCCGGGCTGGCGCCGCTGTTTCTGGCGCTGACGCGCGGCATGAACCGGTCCGAGCGGGCCCAGGTGGCGCTGCGTGCCTCGGTCATCGGCTTCGCGGTCCTGGCGCTGTTCGCCGTCGCCGGCGCCTCGATCCTGGCGATGTTCGGCATAACCTTGCCGGCCTTCCGCGTCGCGGGCGGATTGCTCTTGTTCTACATCGCCTTCGAGATGATCTTCGAGCGCCGCAACGACCGCAAGGAGAAGAGCGCCGACGTCGCCATCACCCGCGACCACATCCACAACATCGCTGCCTTTCCGCTGGCGATCCCGCTGATCGCCGGCCCGGGTGCGATCTCGGCGACCGTGCTGCTGTCCGGCTCGTACCCGACGCTCTACGGCCAGCTCGCGCTCCTGCTCATACTGCTCGCCGGCATCCTGCTGACCTGGCTGGTGTTCTTCCTCGCCGAGCGGGTCGACCGCTTTCTCGGCCAGACCGGCCGCTCGATCCTGACGCGTCTCCTCGGCGTCATCCTCGCCGCGCTCGCGGTACAGTTCGTCGCCGACGGGATCAGGGAACTGGTGGCGGTGTGAACGGATCCGATCCGCGTCAGCTAGCGGCCTTCACCGGCACCATCAGCCGCACCGCCTCCGGGTGGGCGAAGTCGGCATGCAGCGGATACTCCTCGCGGTGCTGCCATTGCGAACGATCGCGCGACAGCTCCTCCGCGCGGATCCAGTCCAGCATCCCGGCATAACGCTCCAGCACTTCGCCGTCGGCGCGGTGATGGTTGGCGACCGCATAATCCGACGCGGCGACCGCGAATTCCTCGAGCCCCGCGGGAGCCGCCTCATCCTCCGCCAGCCGGGCGCCGGCAATGCACCTCACCTCGTCGCCCTGCCCGGGAAGCGTCAGGACAACGAGCGGGCCTGACGCAAAGGCCTGTTCCTCGACGACGCGCTCGCGCAGCCGCGTGAGCGCCTCGGCGAGCCCGCCGGCGACCGCCTCGGCATGACTGCCCTGCCAGACGATCCCCGCAAGGCGAGCATCCTCGCGCCGTTCGAGCGCGAAGCCGTCGAGCCTGAGAGCCCCGCCTTCGCACCAGCGGCACATCGTTCCTTAGCCTGCCCGATCAGAACGGAATGTCGTCGTCGAGATCGCGCGAGGCGCCGCGTCCGCCGCCACTGCCGCCGCGCGAGCCGTAGTCTGCCGGGCCGGACTGGCCGAAATCCGAGCCTCCAGAGCGCGGCGCCCGATCATAGGACTGGCCGCCCTCGCCCTGGCCGCGCGCGTCGAGCATCTGCAGCTCGCCGCGGAATTTCTGCAGCACGACTTCGGTCGTGTAGCGGTCCTGGCCCTGCTGGTCGGTCCATTTCCGGGTCTGCAGCTGGCCCTCGACATAGACCTTCATGCCCTTCTTCAGATACTGCTCGGCGACCTTGGCCAGCTGATCGTTGAAGATCACGACGTTGTGCCACTCGGTCTTTTCCTTCCGCTCACCGGAATTCTTGTCGCGCCAGCTCTCCGACGTGGCGATGCGGATATTGACGACCGGATCGCCCGAGTTCAGCCGGCGAATTTCCGGGTCGGCTCCCAGATTGCCCACCAAAATCACCTTGTTCACGCTACCCGCCATGACACCGCTCCGCGCTCGTCCGAAACATCCCCCACTCCGTAAGGGCTGCCGGGCACGGATGCACGCGACCGGCCGAGCTTTCCCACAGAGAATGTCGTTCTATTTTTGTTCTAGCGTCCCCGCCATGTCGAGTCAACGGCGCCGCGCGGTGCCGCGCGGCGCCGCGCCGGCCTCATCCGTGGCGATCGCCGCCGCGCGCCGTCGCGCGGGCGAGTTTCTGCTGCATCTCCTCGATCTGGGGGGCGCTCAGCGTGCGGTCCGAAAGGCCCGCCAGCGATGTCGAGGCCTGCATCAGATTGTCGGCCGATCCGTTCGCGGTGTTGTGCTGCAGGCCGAGATAGTGGCCGAGTTCATGCGCGAGCACCTCCGCCATGTCGTCATTGTTCATCGCCACCTCGGCGCCCGAGGAGGAGACATAGCCCGCCGCTGCCATGACCGTGCGTCCGAAATGCAGGAACTTCGCGACGCCCAGCACGCCGTCCTTCTCGAACTGGTTGACGATCATGACGTCGACCTCGTGCGGCAACCGCCATTCGGCCGGAAAGCGGAACTGGTCGGTCAGCGACAGGTTGAACTTGGCGTTCGACGTCCGCGTCACGATGCGCGCCACGTCCAGCCGCAGCAGCGCGCGCTGCGCGGCGAAAAATTGGTTGATCATCGCGACGATCGCCTCGACCCGCGTGCCCATGTTCTGTGCCGTCCAGTCGCCGGGAAAATCCCCACCCTCGGTGCGGATGACGTTGACGTTCAGCCTGAGCGTGAACGGCGAGATCCGGACCGCGCGTACATTGTTGCGGAATCCCGTCTCGCCGCCGGCCGAACGGTTGCCGAGATCGGCAACCTCGGCGGGTCCGCGCAGATAGTGCACGTCGCCGTCCCAGTCCCGCCGTGTGTAGAGCAGGATCGCTTCGGCCGCCCCCGTCATCCGCAGCGAACTGGGGTTCTTGCCGATGGAGAAATCCTGGAGATCGGCGATGCTCTGGCCGACCGTCATCGAACGGTCTCGGAAATTGGTATCCTGGAAAAGAGTGATGGTCATGGTCTTCTGAGCTCCGGAAAGGGTGCCCCGTTGTCGACGTCTATCCAATCGCAATGCTTTTGCGCCGGTCATAGAGCGGCCGGACAGACGAGACTGTGGCCCGTTTCACGCGTGCGACGGAAGGTTGCACACCGGCGGCGCGGGTGCGCGCGGCTCGCCCGGCCGAGGGTGGCGTTCCGGTCTCGAAGCGGCTAGGATAATTACATGTCACGACGTATCGCGCTCGCCGCCCTCCTCGCAATCTTGGCCATCGAATCCGCCGGTGCCGGCGAGGCTAAGAAGGATGCCGTCCTGCCGGGCGTCGACGGTTCCTATTCCATCGTCACCCCGGCCGCCGAGCCCGACGAGCCGCCGGCCGATGCGTCGGGCACGACGAAATTCGGCAAATGGGAACTCACCGTCTCCGGCTATGTCTGGGTTCAGGTCGGATCCGGCAGCAACGGCGACGGACGCTAGCCGCTACGTTCAGGCAGGAACAGGCTGCGCCTTCACGTGCCCGCCAGCCTTCTCCTTGGGCTTCTTCGCAGCGGCCGTCCGCATCGTGCCCGCCTTCCATTCGAGGAAATAGGCGACAGCGAACTGGATCGCGATGCCGGTCGCGATCAGCAGCGTGTCGAAGCCGAGACCGGGCTGATCCAGATGGCGCAGCACCTGCGCGACCATCGCACACAGTGTGCCGGTGACGAAGGCCGGCAGCGAATGCTTGCCTAAGATCGCCAGCGGATGGTCGGGCGACAGCCGCGCAAGGTTGGAGACCGTCGGCCAGCGCGCGACCAGATAGGCGAGCGCCAGAACGTCGAGCAGGCGGAACAGCGACAGGTAGGTTTTGTTGAACCCGCCAAGCACTTCCGGCAGGCCGAACCACGACACCTCTCCCCAGAATGGGCTGCGGATCATGAGGAAGGCGGCGAGGAGATAGGCGACCGCCAGCCGGGTCCAGATCGGACGTTGCGGCAGCGATCCGCCGGCGCTGACATGCATCGTGCCGGCGACGCCGATGACGTAGAGAAACTGCCAGGACAGCGGATTGAGAAACCACACCCCCGGCAATGGATAATTTGCGGGCGCGATCTGGTAGAGACCGGCCGCGAGCCACAGCGCGCCCGAGCCGGCGAGGGTCGCGGCCATGTTGCGCTTGAGCAGCCAGAGGATCGCCGGCGTCGCCGCGAGCAGCGCCATGTAGAGGGGGAGAATATTGTTGTAGCCGAGCTGATGGCTGAGCGTCGCGATCCCGACGATCGTGCGCGCCGGGTCGTCGATCAACGGGCCGATATTGATCATCGTCAGCAGGTCGGACCGCAGCCCGAACACCGCGGCGCCGCAGAAGATGGCAAGCGTCGCCACGGTCGTCATGATGTGCGTGTAGAACAGCACCCAGGCGCGACGCCAGATCGCCAGCATTGCCCTGATCCACTGCCCGTCCTTGGTCTTCGCACCATAGGCGAGGCCGACCGCGAGTCCCGAGATTAGCACGAAGACTTCCGCCGCATCGGAGAAGCCGTAATTCTTGAGCGTGAGCGTCTCGTAGACGTTGCCGGGTACGTGGTTGATGAAGATCATCAGCAGCACGATGGCCCTGATAACGTCGATTCGGGTGTCTCGCTCCGCGCGCATGCGTCTGATTCCCGGCCAGTTTTCGCTGCGGTTGGCGCGAGGCGCACCGTTCCGCTCATTGATCCCCACGGCCCCGGTCGGGCTTGTAGGCACGGCTGAACGGCGAAAAGCGGTGTCGGTTCGATCAACTCTCGTTTAAAGCGATAACAATGAGGGGCCGGATCGATTTGGGCGGAGCGCGCGATGCGGGACGAGGGAACGAATTCGCCGCTGCGGCATGACCGCGGCTATGTCTATAGGCTCTACGAGCCGCGGGACCCTCCCGAGCGGACGATCGTGGGGTTGCACGGGTCGGGCGCCGACGAGACCGCGATCCTGCCGCTGGCGCGCATGCTGGACCCCCGCGCGCGCATCGTGGCGCCGCGCGGCCGCATCATGCAGAACGGCGAGCGCCGCTGGTACCGCAAGCTGAGCCCGATCAGCTTCGACCAGTCGAGCGTCCGCTTCGAGGCCGAGGCGTTCGCCACCTTCCTCGGCGGGCTTTTCCGCGACGGCGTCGTGGATCCGGAGCGCACCCTGTTCCTCGGCTATTCGAACGGCGCCAATCTGGTCGCCGCGACAATGCTGCTTCATCCCGGCGCGATCCGTCAGGCGGTGCTGATGCGCGCGATGCCGGTGCTCGAAGCGCCGCCTAAGACCGACCTCGCCTCCGCCCGTGCGCTGATCCTCTCCGGCGCCGCCGATGAGACCTACGGCGCCTACGGCGCGATGCTGGCCGAGCTCCTGAAGCGCAATGGCGCGGTGGTGGCCAGCGACACGCTCGACTCCGGCCACGAATGCGGCGACGGCGACATCGCCTACGCCCGGAACTGGCTGGACTCGGTGGCCGGCGGCGTGCCGGCCACGGCGGATGCGGGGGGAACGAGAGGGTAGGTCGCGCTTCCTCGCAACCTGCGGCAAATTCCATGAGAGCTGTTTGCAGAGGCGCCGGATTGCCACGACGAGGCATCGGTGACGAGCTGCGTCCTCCGCCCCGAGGCAATCCCGCCTAGGCGCTGCCGTCGCGCGCACCAGCCGGCAATCCCGCTGGCGCACCGGCCGTTCGCGACAGCACGTGTTCCAGCCAGACGACCGTGAACAGCGGCGCGACGCCATGCAGCCAGAACTGTACCAGCATCGCTTCCTCGTCCGGTTTCAGTTCAGCTTCTGCCAAGGCCACCCGCTGCTCCTCGATCCCCTCGCGGAATGCCGCCAGGTCGCCGTTCAACTCTTCGAGCAGCGCGTCGGCGGATGCGGCATCGAAAGGCAGCATTCCGCCCGCCATCACGTACTGGCCGGGCAGTTCCACGATCCGCGCGGCGATCCTCTGTCCGGGCTGGAGAACGCGCGTCGCGGTTCGTTCCGAGACGCGGACCGGTTCGCCGCCGAGGATGAGGTCCTGCGCGACGAAGGATTCGCCGGCGACCACCGACTGGACTTCGTAGGCGCTCATCAAGGAGTCCCGCAGCGCCGTCATGTAGCGCTTGTTGGTGGGTGATTCCTTCCAGCCCCGGCGTTTCAGGTAGTCCTCGACGATATTCTCGCCGTCTTCGTCCTCGCCATCATATCGCGTGAGAAGATCCTCGAACGCGCAGCCCCACAGCTTCGAGGCTCAATCGTCTCCGACGATCTCGTAGAGTTTCTCTTCGTCGATGTCCCACGCCTCGCAGGCATCTCCCAGATGCTCGTCGAGGACGTCGGAGAACCGGTCCTGCCATTCCGCCCGGCCGGCCCATTTGATCAGACCCGTAAGCGTCTCGCTGCGCGACATGTCGAAGACCTCCGGTTGCGAGCGATGTGCGGCAATCCGATCACCGTCGCGTAAATTTCTATGCCGCTCCGGACAACGACGAAAGCCCCGCCGCAACTCAATGCGGTCGGGGCCTTTGTTCGTGAGCCATCTGCTCACCGGCCGGTTTTGAGGGACCGGCCCTGTTTCGGATGCCGAGATGGCAACAGCCATCGATCCGACTGCCGTCTCTGATTGTAGGTCGGCGGCAATGCGTGGTTCGGCGGATTTTAACCCGCGCCTGCGCCTGCCGTGGCCCCGTCTGCTATGAGCGGGGCCTCAGGGGACAGTCCGGTGGAGTCATGCCTCCCTCCTCTGTTCCGTTTCGCGTCGTCGGGGAAATGCTCTGATCCGGTGTCTGCGGCGTCTCGCAGTCTGCCCATCGGCCCGGAGAGCGCCTCACGCTCGTCATTCCCGACTGAGATAATCTGCCTCCATAGGCCCCTCGGGTCAAACATTTCCGGGCTTTCCGAACAAAATGTGATCGAATGTTACAGCCGGCCCGCAGGTCCGGTGCCGAAGCTCCTGACATCGTCTTGTCAGGAGGATGTGTTCACTCTCCGTTCTTTTCGCTTGCCGCCTCCCCGTGCGCCCGCTAATCCTCCCCTGCCGGCGGGCCGTCGCTGGACCTTGCGGCAGAGATACCTACATGTGCGGCTGGCGGTCTCCGCCATCCCCTATCAGCACGAGGCTGCGGACCGGTCATGGCCGATCAGAAATACATTTCGATCCGCGGCGCGCGCGAGCACAATCTGAAGAATGTCGATCTCGACATCCCGCGCGACTCGCTGACGGTGATGACCGGCCTGTCGGGCTCGGGCAAGTCGTCGCTCGCCTTCGACACGATCTATGCCGAGGGCCAGCGCCGCTATGTCGAGTCCCTCTCGGCCTATGCGCGGCAATTCCTCGAAATGATGCAGAAGCCGGACGTCGACCAGATCGACGGCCTGTCGCCGGCGATTTCGATCGAGCAGAAGACGACCTCGCGCAACCCGCGCTCGACGGTCGGCACCGTCACCGAGATCTACGACTACATGCGCCTGCTCTTCGCGCGCGTCGGCGTGCCCTATTCGCCCGCCACCGGCCTGCCGATCGAGAGCCAGACCGTCAGCCAGATGGTCGACCGGGTGCTGGAGCTGCCCGAGGGCACGCGCCTGTTCATCCTCGCCCCCATCGTGCGCGGCCGCAAGGGCGAATACCGCAAGGAGATCGCCGAGCTGCAGAAGAAGGGGTTCCAGCGGCTCAAGATCGACGGCCAGTTCTACGAGATCGCGGAAGCCCCGGCGCTTGACAAGAAATACAAGCACGACATCGACGTGGTGGTCGACCGCCTCGTCGTGCGGCCCGACATCGCCACCCGGCTGGCGGATTCGCTCGAAACCTCGCTCAAGCTCGCGGAGGGCATCGCGGTCGCCGAGTTCGCCGACCGGCCGTTGCCCGCCTCCGAGACGCAGGAAGATTCGGCCAACAAGTCGGCCAACGAGACGCATGAGCGCATGCTGTTCTCGGAAAAGTTCGCCTGCCCGGTCTCCGGCTTCACTATCCCCGAGATCGAGCCGCGGCTGTTCTCCTTCAACAACCCGTTCGGCGCCTGCCCCACCTGCGACGGCCTGGGTTCCCAGCAGGCGATCGACCGCAACCTGATCGTCCCCGACGAGAGCCTGACGCTCAAATCAGGCGCGGTCGCACCCTGGGCGCGCTCGACTTCCCCCTATTACCTGCAGACGCTCGACGGGCTCGGCAAGACCTACGGCTTCAAGGTCACCGACCGCTGGTCGGACCTTTCCGAGGAGGCGCAGGACGCGATCCTCAACGGCACCGGCTCGCGCCAGGTCACCTTCGCTTATGACGACGGCCTGCGCTCCTACAAGACGACCAAGACCTTCGAGGGCGTCATCCCCAATCTCGAGCGCCGCTACAAGGAGACGGATTCGGCCTGGTCGCGCGAGGATATCGAGCGCTTCATGGCCTCCACCCCCTGCCCCGCCTGCGCCGGCTACCGGCTCAAGCCCGAGGCGCTCGCCGTCAAGATCGCCGGCCTGCACATCGGCGAGGTAACGAACCAGTCGATCCGCAAGGCCGGCCAATGGTTCGACGCGCTGCCGGCGCAGCTGACCGACAAGCAGAACGAGATCGCCTACCGCATTTTGAAGGAGATCCGCGAGCGGCTGAAGTTCCTGAACGACGTCGGCCTCGACTATCTCACCATGGCGCGCAATTCCGGCACGCTGTCGGGCGGCGAGAGCCAGCGCATTCGCCTCGCCTCGCAGATCGGCTCCGGCCTCACCGGCGTGCTCTACGTGCTCGACGAGCCCTCGATCGGGCTCCACCAGCGCGACAATGCCCGCCTGCTCGAGACCCTGAAGCACCTGCGCGACATCGGCAACACCGTGGTCGTCGTCGAGCATGACGAGGACGCGATCCGCACCGCCGACTATGTCGTCGACATGGGCCCCGCCGCCGGCATCCACGGCGGCCGCATCGTGGCCCAGGGCACGCCCGCCGAGGTCATGGCCAACCCGCGCTCGCTCACCGGCAAGTATCTCACCGGCGAGCTCGAGGTGCACGTGCCGGCCGAGCGCCGCGCCGTCAAGAAGAACCGCAAGCTGAAGATCGTCGGCGCCCGCGGCAACAATCTGAAGGACGTCACCGCCGAAATCCCGCTCGGCACGTTCACCTGCGTCACCGGCGTGTCCGGCGGCGGCAAGTCGACGCTGCTCATCGAGACCCTGTTCAAGGCCGCCTCGCGCCGCATCATGGGCGCGCGCGAGCACCCGGCCGAGCACGACCGCATCGAGGGCTTCGAGTTCCTCGACAAGGTCATCGACATCGACCAGTCGCCCATCGGCCGCACCCCGCGCTCCAACCCCGCCACCTATACCGGCGCCTTCACGCCCATCCGCGACTGGTTCGCCGGCCTGCCCGAGGCCAAAGCGCGCGGCTACGCGCCCGGCCGCTTCTCCTTCAACGTCAAGGGCGGCCGCTGCGAGGCCTGCCAGGGCGACGGCGTCATCAAGATCGAGATGCACTTCCTGCCCGACGTCTACGTCACCTGCGACGTCTGCCACGGCAAGCGATACAACCGCGAGACGCTGGACGTCACCTTCAAGGGCAAGTCGATCGCCGACGTGCTCGACATGACGGTCGAGGAAGGCGCCGAGTTCTTCGCCGCCGTGCCCGCCGTCCGCGACAAGCTGGAGACGCTGGCCAAGGTCGGGCTGGGCTACATCCATGTCGGCCAGCAGGCCAACACGCTGTCGGGCGGCGAGGCGCAGCGCATCAAGCTCGCCAAGGAACTCTCCCGCCGCGCGACGGGCAAGACGCTTTACATCCTCGACGAACCCACCACCGGCCTGCACTTCCACGACGTGGCAAAACTGCTCGAAGTTCTCCACGAGCTCGTCGACCAGGGCAACACGGTCGTCGTCATCGAGCACAATCTGGAGGTCATCAAGACCGCCGACTGGGTCCTCGACCTCGGCCCCGAAGGCGGCGACGGCGGCGGCGAACTGGTCGCGCAGGGCCGCCCGGAGGAAATTGTTGCCGAGAAGCGGAGCTATACGGGGCAGTTCCTGAAGGAGCTGCTGGAGCGGCGGCCGGGAGGACGGAGGCGCGAGGCGGCGGAGTGATGCGCGTTAGTCATCGTCTGAGGAGTTGGTGGGAGACGAGCAAGCGGCGCAAGGAGAAATGGCTTGCGAAGACGATGATCCGCCTAGCGGCGCTACCGGGTAAGATCCAACTGAGTGGTAAGCCACCGATCCGGGTGTTGGTAGACAATTCTGTTCTGCGTCACGGCATAAGTCATACGAATGAGTGGATATCGACAGGAACCAAACTATGGGGCGAGATACCAGAAGATACCGGCTACCTCGCGCGCGTTCCGGTTGACTACAACGAGCACAATAGCGGCATCTATGAAATCGAAGTGCCCTATTTTGCTCCGCTTGCTCATCTTGCGAGTTGCGGGCGCATGCAGATGTTCACTTCCGTCGAGCTTCAATACGAGCGGTGGCGCCAACGTGGCTATTCACCCGATCTTTTTGGTAAGAATGTATGGGACGATGTCGATATCGAGCGGCTTCCCGATCTACCGCGATCTCGGCGGAATATATTCTTAACGATGGCATTTAACTCGAAAGGCGGAAGCTCAAAAGAGAGCCAGATTGACCATCTTTTGGCCACAGCTGATAGTGAATTTCTAGATATATCCAAAAAATTGCCTCGAAAACACATACTGGACTTCTATCATCTATGGACTGCAAAGTATCACTTTTGCGATATGTTCCTCACAACTGATCTATCATTTCGCCGTGTATTTGAAAACAATATATCTATGAATCTTCGTAAGAATTTCGAGCCAGTTCGCATAGTCCGCCCCTCCGAACTAGCATCGCAGCTTCATCTGCATCGCGTGCCGCATCATTTCACAACGCCAATTGATAGTGACTCTTTCTACAAGCTGCGTCAGCCCAAAATAATGCGTGCCCATCCGCACGCAGGCTAGGACCCGTTTGCAGCAACCGACCTCCATCGCCCGACCATCCTTCGCCTGCCAAACCCTTCGACTTCGCGTATGCGACCAGCACGCGGCCGAACGGGTCTTTGTGCACCAGCGTGACGCGATCACAGCATGTCCGAAACTCGCCGAGAGGTCACCAACGCATGCGCAATCCACTCGGCTTCAGCGCACCCCACTTGGGTCGCATGCTGGGCCTGAGTGCTATTCCCCGTTCACCGTCCCGCGCATTCCGCATCCACCTTGCATAACGACAAATCTGTAACTACACTTTCGCATGCGTTTCATCTGGAACGAAGCCAAGGCGGACGCGAATCTCCGCAAGCACGGCATCCGTTTCGAGGAAGCGGCGCGGGTCTTTGACGATCCGCTGCACCTCACCGAACAGGAACGCATCGAGGGCGGCGAATACCGCTGGCAGACGATTGGCCAGATATTCGGCATCATCGTCATAGTCGTCGCTCACACGATCGAAGGGATCGGGGACGCCAATGAGACCATCCGCATCATCTCCGCCCGCCGCGCCACGCCACGCGAGAGAAAACGCTATGAAAACAGTTGAACATCGCCGCGACACCCTGCCCGAACTGACGGACGAGCGCCGACGCGCGCTCGAAAAGCTCGCGGCGCAACCCGATGACGCGATCGACACCAACGACATCCCCGATCTCGCCGACGAACAGTGGGCCGGTGCGGTGCGCGGTCGCTTCTATCGTCCGATCAAGCAGCAGATCACCGCGCGCGTCGATGCCGACGTGCTTGCCTGGCTCAAGGCCGATGGCCGTGGATACCAGACGCGCCTGAACACGATTTTACGCGGCGCGATGGAGCGGGAACTCGGCCGGAAGGGGCAACGGGGCTGAGAGGCGCCCTACCCCCACACCCTCTCCGCCCCCAACACTTCCATCGCCCGATCATCCGTCACCAACCTAAATCTCTCGACGATCGCTTGCGCAGCCAGAACCCGATCAAACGGGTCCTTGTGAACCGCCCTGAACTCCCCAGCCATCACCGCATGGGCGCTGTTAACCGGGAGCTCGATGAAGTCGAAATCGGCGCAGAGGGTAACGAAGTCGCGCGCGATCGCCTCCGCCCCGGGCAGCTTGCCCAGGCTGACCTTGGTGGCGATCTCAAAACCGCTGATCGAGCTGACGAAGATTGTGTTGGTGGGATCAATGATCGTCAGCGCCGTCTCGCGCGGCAGGCGTCTGTCCTTCAGGAGCAGCCAGAGCAGCGCATGCGTATCAAGCAGAAGGTTCATCCGAACCGTCCCACGCGCTCAATTCCTCTTCCGGCAGCGCATCGAAGAACGAGTCCGGCAACTGATAGCGGCCTTCCCAGGCGCCCCAGCCGCGCGATTTCGGCTCCGGCCCGACCGGCACCATCTTCGCCACTGGCTTGCCATCGCGCATGATCGTGAACTCCCTGCCGGCCTCCACGGCACGACGGATGTCGCCGGCCTCGTACTCCGTCTGCCCCTCCTCGGCGAACCCGACCATAGCTCGGATCTCGTCCCATTCGCCCGGATACTTCCGGTAATATGTCGCGATGTCCTCCTTGCTGATGTAATCGTCCGGCGCATGCTCGAAGAGGCGCTCGTAATCCGTCGGCGGCTCCGAGCGCAGATGCGCGAGCGAACCGGCAATGCGTGGCCGCTTCCCGCGAGGCGGGAGGGCCTCCACCTTCACCAGCTTCACCGCCGGCTTGTTCCGCCGCGCGATGACAATCTCCTCCCCCGCCTCGGCGCGCGCGACGAGGTCGGAGAGCTGCGTCTTGGCGTCGTGCATGTTGATGATGGCCATGCAGACAATATAGCTAGGAAGTTAGCTAGGTGCAAATGGAAGCTTGGCGCCTTGTCCTTCTCCCCTTGTGGGAGAAGGTGTCGCCCTCGACGCGAGCGGAGGCGAGCGGCGAGATCAGGCGACGGATGAGGGGTGTTGGAAGGAACGAGACGGAGGCGATCTGGTGCTGTCGGCGCTTCTTCTGCAACGGAGCGCTCCGGCCAGCACCCCTCATCCGCCCCTTCGGGGCACCTTCTCCCACAAGGGGAGAAGGACGGGCGCTAGCCTCACCTATACGGCGAATGGCACGCCCGCCTCGGCCCGCGATGCGGCTGATACGTATCCGTCCGCCAGTCGTAGGATCGATACCGCCTCGCGCACCAGTCGGCATGCGCGGCGGTCCGGTGCACCACCACCTGCGCCGCCGGCCGCACCACCCGGGCCGCCAGCGCCCGCCGCGCCTTGTAGATCGGCAGCGGATAGCCGCACATGTCGTGCGGGCATGGCGTGACGTAAGCCGGCAGCGGATAGGCCGGCGGATGCAGCGACGGCAGTTCGCCATACCAGCGCGACACCGGCACCGAGCCGTAGAGCACGAGGTCGCGCGCCGGGTCGTATTGCCACTCCCCCGCCCGCGCCCCAGCCGCCAGCGCCATCAGCATCGTCAGACAGGCCAGAAGTCTCGTCATCTCACCCTCCCCATCTTACCCTCCCCAGCGGCGGCGCTCAGCGATACGGCGAGTGGCAGGCGCGGCGCGGCCCGTGATACGGCTGAAAACTGTCGCTCCGCGCGTCATAGGAGCGGTAGCGCGCCGCGCACCAGTGCACATGCGACGACACGCCGTGCGGCCTCACGCGCTGCACCACCTGCACCGCCGGCCGCGTCGTGTCGTAGATCGGCACCGGATAGCCGGTCAGCGGCTTCGGATAGGCCGGGATATGGTCGGGGTGGTGGCTGTAGTAATAGCCCGGCCCGGTGCCCAGCCACGGATGCTGGTGGTACCAGGGCACGTGCGGCGCCTGGGCGACCCTCACCACCCGATAGTGATGATGATGCCGCCACTCGCCGGCGGCGGCCGGCAGGGCGGCGATGGACAGGGCACACGCCGCAAGGACTGCTTTCCACATCTCGACCTCCCGCGACGACACGATATGCCAGGCAACCGCCGCCGCACCGCCAGGTTCCGCGCGATCGTCGGCAATGCTTAACGAAGGGGAAACAAGGCACCCGTCCTTCCCCCCTTGTGGGGTGAGAAGCCGGTTCGCCACAGGCGAATTCGTCATGCCGGTGGCATGACGAAAGGCGTCGAACGGTGAGGCCCAGTCGCCCAAAGGGCGGTTGGAAGGTCCGGTGGACCTTTCAAAGGGCCGAACGAGCTGCGAAGCAGCGGGACCCGCCCCGGGGCAACGCTGCCCCTGCCCTCCGCTATGGCTCCGGGCGTTCGTCACTCGAAAAGCCCATTCGGGGGCTTTTCGTTCGCTTCGCGAACCGCTCCTCACCCCGTGGATCGATTTCCCCCCGCCGCCTCGGCAATCCCCTGCCCTTCTCGCCCCACACGATAAATTTTCGATTTTTCGATCCCCACCCTTTGCCGCCGCGTCACACTGCGCGGGTGAAAGGAGGGCGCGGTGAAGGCAGCGCAGCACGAAGTACCGGACCGTTCGAGACTGAAGCACATCGTCGTCGTGCTGCTGTCCATGGCCCTGCTCGCCGAGCATGCCGCCTCGCGGCGCCATTCGGTGCGCCTGTTCTTCTTCCGGTTGCTCGGCCACGCCGAGATCGTCGCGCTCGGCCTCTTCGACGGCCCGGCCGCCGGGTTCGGCGTCGCCGCCGACGTGCCGAGGCATGTCAGGCCGGAAGACCTGACGGCACTCGCCGCGCGGCTGCGCGCCATCGCCATCCTGATCGCGCGGGTTTTCCTCTCCGGCGGCGCAACCGGCACGACCGAAGCCGCGCTTCCGCGCCTCGCCCCGCCCCTGTCCAGCAAGCCCGTGTGCGCCCGCCGGCGCGCCGCCTATCACGACACGTCCTGATCCTGGCCGTCCCTGTCGGCAGCCTCGCCGTTGCGGGTGGACAGACGATCTCCGCCCGCGCCGGCGCGCGCCCATTTGGCGCGCCCGGCTGTGCCTTCGCCCGGTCAGGGCCGATAGGCGATGTCGATGTTGCCGGCCCCGTTCAGCGAGACGTCGATATTGCCCATGTGGATGCCCGGATAGAAGCTGCCCTGACCGGCATAGAGGAGGAGCGCCGCATGGTCGGGTCCGGCCGTGATGCCATGCGCCACGCCGAAGGGCGGCAGGCCGAAACCGGGCCACGGGCCGACCGCGACGTTGGCGGGTCCGTGCAGCGTGGAATAGGTGAAGTTCAAATTGTATGCCGTATGGTTGTGGACGTTGGCCATGATCGCTCCCCCGTGCGCCCGACGCGGCCCGTCTGGCCGCGCTCTGCCTGCGCCTTCGACGCTAGCGCGACTCCCGCCCGCACGCAACTCTCGGTAGAATTTAATACAACCGGAACGATTGGCGAGGCCCGGCGCGATCTGTCAGCAGCCTTGCCGTTGCGGGTGGACAAGGCGCCGCCGCCGCCGCATCTTCCGCGCTCAACGGAGGATCGGCCCATGACCGCATCAACAACACGCCGCGCCGGGCGCATCCGCGCCGGCATGGGCGGCTGGACCTTCGAGCCCTGGGAAGGCACCTTCTATCCGGACAGGCTGCCGAAGAAGAAGCAGCTCGAATTCGCCTCGCGCGCGGTGCCGACGATCGAGGTCAACGGCACCTACTATTCCGGCTTCACGCCTGCGACCTACGCCAAATGGGCGGCCGAGACGCCCGACGATTTCGTCTTCTCGATCAAGGGCAACCGCTTCGTCACCAACCGCAAGGTGCTCGCCGAGGCCGGCGAATCGATGAAGAAGTTCTTCGCTCAGGGGCTGGAGGAACTGGGGCCGAAGCTCGGGCCGATCTGCTGGCAGTTCGCCAACACGAAGAAATTCGAGCCCGACGATTTCGAGGGTTTTCTCAAGCTGCTGCCGGCCGAACATGCCGGGCTGAAACTGCGCCACGCGCTCGAGGTGCGGCACGGCTCCTTCGCGGTTCCGGAATTCGTCGCGCTGGCGGAAAGATACGGCTGCGCGGTCTGCTATGCGCATCACCACGACTATCCCGAATTCGCCGACGTCACGGCCGATTTCGTCTACGCGCGGCTGCAGAAGGGCGAGGACGACATCGCCACCGCCTACGCGCCGGAGGAACTCGACGGCTGGGCCGAGCGGGCAAAGCTCTGGGCTTCCGGCGGCCAGCCGGACGACCTTCCTTTCGCCGATCCGTCGCGCAAGGTCGAGAAGCGTCCGCGCGACGTTTTCGTCTACATCATCCACGAGGGCAAGATCCGCGCGCCGCAAGGCGCCATGGCTCTGATGGAGCGGGTGTGAATCGGGGCAAGATTCCGCGCCTGGACGGGTTGCCGCTTGGCTCGAAGCTGATTATAAGCCGCCTCGGTTACGCGCCCTTCGTCTATCGGTTAGGACGGCACCCTTTCACGGTGCAGAGAGGGGTTCGACTCCCCTAGGGCGTACCACCTCTTCCTTTGCTCCACGTTCCTGTCGGCCATGCCCGGGGTTGAAGAAGCCGGCCATCGATGCGACATGTGGGGCGATTTCCACGCTCCAGGCACATGATGGTCACCTATCTCGAAGCGGGTTCCGCGCCGCTCAAGAACACCGGACAGATCAGGCTCTACGACGAGGCCGCTTTCGAAGGCATGCGCAAAGCCTGCCGGTTGACGGCGACGTGCCTCGACGAACTCGCGGCGATCGTCCAGCCGGGCGTGTCGACCGAGACGATCGACCGCTTCGTCTTCGAATTCGGCATGGACCACGACGCCATACCCGCCACGCTCAACTATCGCGGCTACACGAAATCGTCCTGCACCTCGATCAACCACGTCGTCTGCCACGGCATCCCGGACGCGAAGCCGCTGCGCGAGGGCGACATCGTCAACATCGACGTGACCCTGATAGTCGACGGCTGGCATGGGGATTCGTCGCGCATGTATCCGGTCGGCCGCATCAAGCGCGCCGCCGAGCGCCTGCTCGAGGTCACGCATGAATGCATGATGCGCGGCATCGCCGCCATCCGCCCGGGCGCGCGCACCGGCGCCATCGGCGCGGCCATCCAGGCCTATGCCGAGGCGGAGCGCTGTTCGGTGGTTCGCGACTTCTGCGGCCACGGCGTCGGACTTCTGTTCCACGACGCACCCAACATCCTGCACTACGGCACGCCCGGCGAGGGCGTCGAGATGCGTCCGGGCATGATCTTCACCGTCGAACCGATGATCAATCTCGGCCGGCCGCATGTGAAGGTCCTGTCCGACGGCTGGACGGCGGTGACCCGCGACCGCTCGCTGTCGGCGCAATACGAACACACGATCGGCGTCACCGACAGCGGCTGCGAAATCTTCACCCTGTCGCCCGCGGGTCTCGACCGGCCCGGCCTTCCGGCCTAGTCTCGATCCGGGGCTGGGGCGCCTCGGGTGGGACGGGGATGAGCAAGGACGAGATCGATGAACGCGGTCTGTTTGCCGAGGGGCCGTCGGCCAATCTCGCCAAGCCCGAACGCAAGGCGCCGCGATCCGAAAAGCCGCATTTCCACGGCCACCGCGACCGGCTGCGGGAGCGCATGCGCGCGTCCGGCGCCGCCACGCTCGCCGACTACGAAATCCTCGAACTCCTGCTCTTCCGGTTCGTGCCCCGGGCCGACACCAAGCCGCGGGCCAAGGCGCTTCTGGAGCGGTTCGGCTCGCTCGCCGAAGTCCTCGGCGCCCCCGCCCATCTGCTGGCCGAGGTCAAGGGCATCGGCCCTTCCGTGGCCTTCGACCTGAAGCTGGTCGCGGCGGCGGCCGAACGCATGCTGCAGAGCAATATCCGCGGCCGGCAGGTGCTTGCCTCCTGGTCGCAGGTCATCGACTACTGCCGGGCCGCCATGGCGTTCGAACCGCGCGAACAGTTCCGCATTCTCTTTCTCGACAAGAAGAACGCGCTAATCGCAGACGAGGTGCAGCAGGTCGGCACCATAGACCACACCCCGGTCTACCCGCGCGAGGTGGTCCGCCGGGCGCTCGAACTGTCGGCCACCGCGATCATCCTCGTCCACAACCACCCGTCTGGCGATCCGACGCCGTCCAAGGCCGACATCGACATGACGCGCCTCATCGCCGATACCGCCAGATCGCTCGGCATCGTGGTGCACGATCACATCATCGTCGGCAAGGACGGCCACGCTTCGATGAAGGGCCTCCGGCTGTTCTGACAGCGTCCGGCGGCAATCGATAAGATTTACATCCAATTTTCAACATTAACCATTCCGGCAGAGAGTTAACACACAAGGTAAACGAAAGGTTAATAAGTCCAGGCAGACTGTAACGCTCGGGAGCTGGATATATGCTGACCAATGGACTTGTTGCCGACGGAACCGCGGGCATTCCCGTCCCGGCCAGATCGGACCCTTACCGGAACCGGAAAAGCCTCGAATTCGGCTTCAGGGCCCGTCGCTTCCAGAACGTTCGGCGGCTGATCGAACGCGTCCTGGCCGAGAAGGGCCGGGCCGAGATCCTCGACCTCGGCGGTACCGAAAAATACTGGGCGATCGGCGATGATTTCATCCGCGCAAACCAGCACCGTCTCCACTTCACCATCGTGAACAACGAACGGCAGCCGGTCGAGCAGCCGGATCTCTTCGAGTTCCGCTTCGCCAGCGCAACGGATCCCGGTCTCTTGCGTGGCCGGCAGTTCGATCTGGTCCATTCCAATTCGGTCGTCGAGCATGTCGGCGCCTGGCGCGACATGGAGATGTTCGCGGCCAATGTCCGCCGTCTCGCGCCGCGCTATTATGTACAGACGCCGAATTACTGGTTCGCCTACGAAACGCATTTCCGCTTTCCGGGCTTCCAGTATCTGCCGGAGCGTCTCCGGGTCGAAATGCTGATGCGCTTTTCGCTCGGCTTCTTTCCGCGCATCGACGAGCGCCACGATGCCGAGAATGTCGTCTATCATCACCGGCTCTTATCGACCCGGCAGATGCGGACCCTGTTTCCCGACGCCTCGGTCGGTCACGAAAAGCTGCTTGGCCTCAACAAGTCGATCATCGCGACGCGCACTTGAGCGCGGCGCTGCGGAATTGAAAAGGCCACCCGCGCGGGTGGCCTTTCTCGTTTCGGCGGCGCGACGCTCCGACTACTCGGCGTCGCCTTCTTTGGCCGCCTTCTTCTTGGCGGGTGCCTTTTTCTTCGGAGCGGCCTTCTTGGTCTCGGCCTTCGCGGAACCGTCTTCGTCGTCTGCGAGCAGTTCCTCCTTCGAGACCTTGACGTCGGTCACCTGGACCTGGGTCAGGAGGTGGTCGACGACTTTCTCTTCGAACAGGGGTGCACGCAGGTTGGCGAGTGCCGTCGGGTTGTTGCGGTAGAAGTCATACACCTCCTGCTCTTGTCCCGGATAGCGGCGGACGAATTCGAACAGCGCGCGCTGCATCTCCTCGTCGGTGATCTGGATACCGGCCTTCTCGCCCATCTCGGCGAGAACGAGCCCCAGTCGCACGCGGCGTTCGGCGAGGCTCTGATATTCGGCGCGCGCCTCTTCTTCGGTCGTGTCCTCGTCGGCGAAGGTTTTGCCCGCCTGCTGGAGGTCGTTCATCACCTGGTTCCAGATGTTGTTGAACTCAGCCTCGACGAGCTTCGAAGGCGCCTCGAATTTGTAGGATTCGTCGAGCGCATCGAGCAGTTCGCGCTTCACCTTCTGCCGGGTCAGAGTGCCATACTGGCTCTCAAGCTGGCTCTGGACGATCTCGCGCAGCTTCTCGGCGGATTCCAGTCCGAGGGTCTTGGCGACCTCGTCATTGATCTCCAGCTTGCCGGGCTTGGCGACTTCTTTGACCGTGATGTCGAAGGTCGCCTCCTTGCCGGCGAGATGGGCGGCCTGGTAGTTCTCCGGGAAAGTCACGGTGATGGTCTTCTCGTCGCCGGCCTTGAAGCCGACGATCTGCTCTTCGAAGCCAGGAATGAACTGCTTCGAGCCCAGCACCAGCTGCTGGTCGGTGCCCGCGCCGCCTTCGAAAGGCTCGCCGTCGAGCTTGCCGACGAAATCGATGGTAACCCGGTCGCCCTCTTCGGCCTTGCCCTTCTTCGGCTCGTAGCTGCGCGCGGAGTCGGCGACGCGCTCCATCTGCGCCTGGACTTCCTCCTCGGGCAGGTCGAGCACCTGGCGCGTCACCTTGATGCCGGTGACGTCCTTCAGCTCGATGGCGGGAATGACTTCATAGGCGATCGAGAACTCGAAGTCCTTCTGGCCGGCGAGGATGGCTTCGGCCTCCTTCTCGTCCTCGGTCATCTGTACTTCGGGCTGCATCGCGGCCTTCTCGCCGCGCTCGGCGAGCACGTCGCGCGTCGAATTGTTGAGGATCTCGTTGACGACTTCCGCCATGAACGACTTGCCGTAGACCTTGCGCAGATGCTGGATCGGCACCTTGCCGGGACGGAACCCATTGATGCGGGCCTTGCCGCGGGCGTCGTTGAGGCGCGAGACGAGACGGCTCTCCATGTCGCTCTTGGGCACGACGACCTTGATCTCGCGCTTGAGGCCGGCGTTCAGCGTTTCGGTGATCTGCATACTCGTTCCTTTGGTCCTCTCGAAATCCATGTGCTCGAACGGCACACGGCCATTTCGACTGACGAAATCCTGCCTTAGGTGGCTATTGGTGCGGGTGAAGGGACTTGAACCCCCACGACTTGCGTCACAGGAACCTAAATCCTGCGTGTCTACCAGTTCCACCACACCCGCTCAGGAAGTCCGTCCGGCCTCCCGAAGCGTGCGCTCTATATCACCGGAATTGTGGCGTTCAAAGGAAATTTGGCGCGAGAATCGCGTATTCGAGGATGGTTTTCCCCATTCTATCCACAGAGGAGCCACCTGTGGAGGCTCAGTAGAGAGGCTCTTCGAACAACACGGTGGTTCCGTCGAGAAAGCGTTTGATCTGGGCCGTACCGTTGTCGGCCACTGCGGCGACCACGGAGAACGGCCGCTCGCGCATGTCGGTTTCGATAGGCCGTCCCTCGCCTTCGGGCAGATAGAAGCGCTCCAGGCCGTAATCGACGGTGGTGCTCCCTTCCGCGAAGGGACGGCCGGCCGCCGTGCCGCGGATCACCGCCTCGCCCGCTTCGGCAGGCGGAAGCGCCGCTCGATCGAACGCCGCCGCCTTCACCCCGAAATAGCCATCGTCCTGCTTGCGCAGCAGCACCCAGACCGGATGTTCCTGATAGTCGCCATCGCCGGTGAGCGCCGGGACGAAGAGCGCGGCGGAGACAGTCGAAATGTCATAGCCCAATCTCACATAGTCGCCGCGCAGAAGGTCGCGCGGATCGACCGGCTGGACCTTGAGCAAAACCTCTTGGCCGTCACGCAGCACCGCGGCGCGACCGGCGATATTCCATGACAGGAAACCGATCTGCAGTACCGCGATCAGAATGGCGCCGAGGAAGAGGAGACGCGAGGACTTCATCAGACTGCTCCCTGGGGCGATACGGCGCCGAGCCGGCGCTCGATGCGGATGATGACGAAAGCTAGGATGCCGAGCCCGATCGCCGCCACGACGAAGAAGCCGGCGGTACCGAGCATCGTGCCGACGGTGGCGATGTAGACGAAGGAGATCTCGACCGCGAAGCCAAGATAAGCGAGCCAGCGCACCTTGCGGCCGGCCTTGCCGCCGATCACCAGCGCTCCGGCGATGCCGGCGAAAGCCAGCGCCGCCAGCGGCGCGAACACGGCGGAGTCGGCGAACACCGCCTGCAGCGTGAACATGCCGACCAGGAAGCCGATCAGCGCGTCGGCGGCCAGCCCTTCGCCAAGTCCCGTCAAGCGGTTGGCTACCTCGCCGCTGCGTATCGCCGCGACGAAGCCGAGCGCGGAGACCAGCGCCATCGCGGCCGGAATGATCAGCAGGTCGGTATCGAAATAGAAAAGCGTAAAATGCGCGATCAGCGACAGGAGGATCAGATGGCGGGCGGGCAGGCTGCGCGTCCACACGGCGAGCCCCCACAGGACAGCCAGCAGCAGCGGATACCACGGGTTGACGTCGAGGCTGAACTGGAACACGGGCCAGGCCAGCCACGCGGCAGACAGGGCGACGGAGGCCGCCGCCAGAACGGGCGAGCGCAGCAGCGCCGCGGCCAACGCGGTGCCGATGCACCAGACCAGTATCGCCTGCGTCTCGTCGCCAGTGAGATGATACATCTGTCCGATGAGCGCGATGCCGCCGCCGAAGGCCGCGGCCGAGATCAGCCACATCGCCTCTGCCAACGCGCCATGGTCGCGCAGCTTCAGCACCGCACCGCCGAGATAGCCGCCCGCGATCACCGCGAAGAGCGCGCCGACGCGGCCGAGGCGGGGGATCGCCTCCCAGTTCGCCGCGATGAGTATCAGAATTGCGGCCGACATGAGCAGCGCCGCCATCACCGCGAGCACCTGTCCGAAACCGACGCCCCTGCCGTGATTAGCCGCGACGTCGTCGCGCAGCTGCTGCGCCAGCGCGGCCGTAACCAGCCCCCGCGCCTGCCACCGGGCAATGTCCTGCCCGACCTTGTCTGCGTATCCGGCCATGGTTCCCCCCGCTTTGCCCCTGCCTAGCCGACTTATCGTATCGGCCCGATGTCGCCTCCAGTGCCGATCGCAACAGTTGCATATCGGCCTGGCCGCAGCACCGGTTAAGCGGCGTTAATGGTGCATTGCACAACATGCATTGCTGCTATGCAACATTCGCCCTTTGAACCTGGCTCCACCGCACCTATCTTCGGTTCGTAACAAAGATAGATGAATTCGAAAAAAGACGAAACGAGCACTGAAATGAACATCATCCGCAACTACCGCAACTGGCGCCGCTACCGGGAAACCGTGTCCGAGCTGAACCGCCTGTCCAACCGCGAGCTCACCGACCTCGGCATTTCCCGCAGCGACATTCCCTTCGTCGCGCGCAAGTCGGTCTGACGAACATAGAAATCTCGCCAGGGTCTTCCTCCTCCCAGACCTTGTGAGATATGGCCGGAGTTTACCTCCTCCCAAACGACGGCCAAACGAGACACCCGCCGGACCTCCTCCCCCGGCGGGTGTTTTCGTTTTTGGAGAGCTGCCGGAGCCTACGGGCATGTCCGTGCCGATCTAGAGCCATGTTCATGGCGGGTGTCGCGCCGCGCCACACGAACGCCGTCTGCTCCCGGCGATCAGGATTCTCTGGACATAGCAGCGCTATACTGGGCTTTGTGATATCGCAGACCTGCCGGCAGCGCGAGCCCGACCCGCCGACGGGAGAACGGACCGCCATGCGCAAGGTTATCGACGATGACCTTTGCGGCATCCTCATAGTAGACCGTCATCCTCGGAACGATCTTGAGGAAATTCAGTGAAGTCATGATCCTCGGAAGAAAGGCCGTGGCCGGCCAGGGGTCGATCGGCCACTGTTCGGTAGAGGTCACGATTCCGCGCGTAGGCTTCCCATCCGGTGCATCTATCATCGGCCCGGGGCACAGCACGGTCCAATCCAGCGCCGTCTTCCTGACCGCCTCATAGTTCAGACGGTGAGGCTGATACACAGGCGGAATCTTCGGGTAATTCACTGTCATGACGTTCGTCCCCGGAACGTCCAGAAGGGCAGCCCCGGCAAGCATCCAGTACCGTCCGTCCTTGCCGAGACTGCTTTGCGCCGCCTCGATGATCCGGCTTACCAGCGCCACGAAGCCTTTGTCGGCGACGTAGCCCGGCGTTGACAACCACGTCCTGCCCCGACATCGCCGCCTCGAGGGACGGCCGGGACTGGTAGTCGACCACTCTCGCTTCCACCTTGTCGAGAAAGTCCGACGGTAGCTTGGATTTCTCTCGAACTGCCGCGGTTACTCTATGACCCCGACGAATTGCCTCTGCGACGACATTGCGCCCGACATTGCCGCTGGCACCCAACACGCAAACCTTCATTCGATTCCTCGACCGTTTGCCTTCAGAACGCCTCGGCGCCTGACGAGAATGGCTCCATCTGCACTTATTCGGTCTGGAGCCGAAGTCGCGACGGGTTCAGCGCTCGCCCAGGACTCCACGGGATTTCCACTGGTCGAGGGGCATGATGTCCGGCCTGCCGCCCATCGGCTCGTACCAACTGTCGATCGCCCATCTCGTTCCGCCCTTCTCGGACAGCACCGCGGTCGAATGTGGGTAGCGGCCGTCGACGAAGACGCCGCGCGCGACATTCGATTCGACCCGGTGATGCCGGATCAGCCCCCTGCCCTGAAGGTAGAGCATCAGCGTCCGCGTGTTGGTTGATTCGTCGATGCAATCCATCTGCCCCAGCCGGCCAGACTGCGCGAGCGTCGACTTGGCCGTGTCGCGAACGCCGATCGCCTGCCCCGCCCGAGTCTCGAAATAGGCGACTGCTGCGGCCACCGCCTGCCGTTCGGCCTTCGCCGACGCCTTGCCGCGCGCCATGATCGAGGCGAAGCGGCCGGCATCGCCTGCGCTGAGCGCCAGGGTGGTGCGATTGCGGCAATCGAAGCCGTGGCAAACGGAGAGTCTCGAGACCGTCGTCTCCTTCTGGACCGCCGAATAATTCGATGAGGTTGAGGTGCACCCCGCTGCAAGCGTGGTAGTGAAGGCGAGAACGACGAGAAGGCTGAGTCGATGCTGCATGGTGCCGAGACTATTCGGCGCTTCCGATGCAGGCAATCCGCGAGGCGTTGTGTTTTGACCGCTCCGCGACTATTCCACCGGTGATGAGCGACAAACCCATTCATGTCATCGGTGGCGGCCTGGCCGGCTCGGAAGCTGCCTGGCAGATCGCACATGCCGGCGTGCCGGTGATCCTCCACGAGATGCGTGGCCTGCGCGGCACCGAAGCGCACAAGACGGATGGTCTCGCGGAACTCGTCTGTTCCAACTCCTTCCGGTCGGACGATGCCGAGACGAACGCGGTCGGCCTCCTGCATGCCGAGATGCGGCTCGCCGGTTCGCTGATCATGGCCTGCGGCGACGCGCATCAGGTGCCGGCGGGCGGAGCCCTCGCCGTCGATCGCGACGGCTTTTCTGACGCGGTGACCGCGAAACTTGCCGCGCATCCGCTGGTGACGATCATCCGTGAGGAGATCACCGGCCTGCCGCCCGCGGAATGGGACCAGGCGATCATCGCGACGGGCCCCCTCACCGCGCCATCGCTCGCCGAGGCGATCCGGACGGCGACTGGCGCCGACGCGTTGGCCTTTTTCGACGCCATCGCTCCGATCGTGCATTTCGACACGATCGACATGACGAAGGCCTGGTTCCAGTCGCGTTACGACAAGGTCGGGCCCGGCGGTACCGGCAAGGACTACATCAACTGCCCGATGGACAAGGCCCAGTACGAGGCATTCGTCCGGGCCCTGAACGACGGCGCCAAGACCGAGTTCAAGGAGTGGGAGGGCACGCCCTATTTCGATGGCTGCCTGCCGATCGAGGTGATGGCGGAGCGCGGGCCGGAAACGTTGCGGCACGGGCCGATGAAGCCGATGGGGCTGACCAACGCACATAACCCGACCGTCAAAGCCTATGCCGTTGTTCAACTGCGCCAGGACAACGCGCTCGGCACGCTCTACAACATGGTCGGTTTCCAGACCAAGCTGAGGCATGGCGAGCAGACGCGCATCTTCCGCATGATTCCGGGGCTGGAGAATGCCGAGTTCGCCCGCCTCGGCGGCCTGCACCGCAATACCTACATCAACTCGCCGACGCTGCTGACTGGCGATCTCCAACTCAAGGGTAGGCCCGGTCTACGCTTTGCAGGCCAGATCACCGGCTGCGAGGGCTATGTCGAGAGCGCCTCGATCGGCCTGCTCGCCGGCCGCTTCGCGGCAGCGGAACGGTTCGGCCGCGCACCCTCCCTACCGCCGGCCACCACGGCCTTCGGCGCGCTGCTTGGCCACATCACCGGCGGGCATCTCGTATCCGACGACGAGCCGGGAAAGCGCTCCTTCCAGCCGATGAACATCAATTTCGGCCTGTTCCCGCCGCTGGAGGCGGGCACGAAGCTCAAGCCGGACGATTTCGAAGGCCGTTTCCGCGGCAAGGACAAGTCGATCGCCAAGAAGAAGGCAATCACGTCGCGCGCCTTGGCGGACTGCCGCGCGTGGCTGGGGCTGGTCTCCGGAGCGAAGGCCGCCGAGTAGCCCTGAACGACGTTTGATCCCTTCGCCGCTTAAGCCCACCGCAGCGATGGAAGCTCGCTTTGGGTGTTGCCGGCGAGCCGCGCAACGGCCCGTTTCAACGCGAGGACGCAAGCCTCATCGAACGCGCTTCCGATATCCTTGTCGATGATTGCAAATGCTTCTTCCACCTTCATCGCCCTGCGGTAGGGTCGGTCGGCCGTGAGCGCATCGAAGACGTCGGCGACCGTCAGCATGCGCACCTCCGCTACAATCGCGTCTCCCGCGAGCCCGAGCGGGTAGCCTTTCCCGTCAAGGCGCTCGTGATGAGCTCCCGCGATCTCTGCAATGTCGCGAAAGATCGCTACCTGACGGAGGATGTCGGCGCTGTGAGCCGGGTGGCTGCGGATGGACACCCACTCGCTTTCTTCCGGCCTGCCCGGCTTGTCGAGAATCTGGTTGGAGACGGCCAGCTTGCCGATGTCGTGCAGCAGGGCCGCGCGACGTAACCAGCGTCGCCGCCCCGCATCGACCCCCATCTCCTCGGCGATCATGTCCGTGAACAGGGTGACCCGACGGGAATGTCCGGCCGTGAAAGGGCTCTTCGCGTCGATCACGTCGGCGAAGGCAGCCGCGATGTCGTCAACATAGTCGTCGTCGAGCGGCGCGCTCGATCGAGCCGGCGTCAGTTCCGATAGATGCAGGCCGAGGCCGTCGCTCTCGATCGCGTCCCAGAAGAGCGGCTGCCGCTCGGCAACGAGAAAGGTATCGACGACCGCGGGATCGAACCAGGTGCCCCGGCGGGCGGCGATTTCCGCCCTCGCCGCGGCGCGACCGCCTTCCTTATGGAAGATGTCGGCAACCTGGGCGACGAGTGCGATCCGCGACGCCATCGGTATCTCTTCGCCGACCCTGCCTTCGGGCTTGCCCGATCCGTCCCAGTGCTCGTCCAGCCAGCGGATGCCATCCTGCACCTTGGCGGAGAAGCGCATCTTTGCGGCGATGTCGGCCCCGCGGTGGCAGCGCGTCTCGATCAGCTCGCGTGAGATCTCGCCGCCATTGCGCAGGATGTTGAGGATGGCGCGCACCCGTTCGGCGAAGCCGGACTGGATACCCGTCTTGTCCATGACGAAGCGAAGTGCGGCCGAAAGGCTGCCGTCAATCGTCTTGAAGTCCCGCTTGAACGAGATGTCGTCGGCAAGATAGAGTTCGCAGATGCGTGCGGCATTGCTGGAGCAGCCGAGATCCTTCAGCAAGGCCGTGAAGTAGATGTCGGACAGCGCCTCGGCGGTGAGGCCCATTTGCATGCCGACCTGCGTTCCGATCCAGCACGCGCGCTGGCAATGTCCTTTCGGTTGCCCCTCTGTCAGGTCGAGCGCATGGCTGAGCGCGCCGAGCAGTTCGGCGACGTTCAGCGACGAGGCGCCAGTGGGCACCGGCGTTGCGACGACAGACCAGGCGGACGTCAAAGGGAGGGCGTTCGACATGCCCCGACAGTAGCCGTCAGTTCGTTACGTCTGGTAAACCGCTCCAAGAACCGTATTCATTACCGATCACGGTTGCGCGAGATACTTCGCCGACGACACGGCAGATGACCGAGGACCGAATGGACAGCCCGACCAGCACCTTCTTCACCGTGACGCGCGACGGTCCCGTCGCGATCCTTGCCATGAACCGCCCGGACAAGGCCAATGGCATGACGCCCGATTTCTGGGCCGACCTGCCGCGGCTGATGGACGAACTCGGCCGCGACGAGACCGTGCGCGTCGCTATCCTGCGCGGCGAGGGCCGGCATTTCACCGGCGGCATGGATCTCGCCGCCTTCGCCGATATCGCAAAGCTGTTCGAGAGCGAACCGGGCCGCGCCGCCTATGCGATGCGCGATACGATCCTGCGCCTGCAGGAGGCATTCAATGCGATCGAGCGTGCCCGCTTTCCCGTCATCGCCGAGATCCACGGCGCCTGCATTGGCGCCGGCATCGATATGATCACGGCCTGCGACCTGCGCATCGCCTCGGAGGAGGCCTATTTCGCGATCGAGGAAATCCACATCGGCATGGCGGCCGACGTCGGCACGCTGCAACGCCTGCCGAAGCTGATTTCGCCCTCCTTCGCGGCCGAACTCGCCTATACCGGCCGGCGCTTCCTCGCCGACGAGGCCAGAGCGATCGGCCTCCTGTCGCAGGTGCTGCCCGATCGCCAAGCCCTTCAGTCGGCCTCCCGCGAACTGGCGCATGGCATCGCGAAAAAGTCTCCGCTGGCGATTGCCGGCATCAAGCGCAACCTCGCCTATGCGCGCGACCATTCGGTCGCCGACGGGCTCGACTACATCGCGACCTGGAACGCCGGCATGCTGCGCGGAGCGGACCTGATGACGGCGGTTCAGGCCAAGATGACGAAGACCAAGGCGACGTTCGTGGATCTGCTGCAGCCCTCTTGATCCCCGTTTGCCAGCCGGAGCAATTGGATTAGACTGCCTTCACGATTGGAGCAGGGCCCGATGGCAAAGGTCGAAACGATAGCCGTGTCTACGAAAACCGGCGACAACCTCCGCAGGATGGTCGAGGCCGGGAATTATGCGTCGGCCGACGACGTCATTCGTGCGGGCCTGGAAGCGCTTGCTGAGAAGGCCGCTGCTGAGGCCGACGATCTGGCCTGGGTAAAGGCACGGATTAGAGCCTCGGTGGACGATACGCGCCCCGGCTATTCTTCGGAAGAAGTTCGTCGACATATCGACGAACTACTCATCCGAGCAGAAGGCCGCCGACGTGATTCGGCGGCATAGGGTCGGTTTCCGCGATTCTGCGTGGAGCGATCTTGACCAAATATTCTGGTACATCGTCGAAGCAAGCGGCAATCCCCGGGTCGCATATGCTTACACACGCAGGATTCAAGAACGGTGTTTGCGCTTGGCAGATGCACCGCACGGTGGCCGAGCTCGCAATGACCTTGCTCCCGGTCTCCGGACGGTTCCATTCGAGCGCTCGGCTATTATCTGCTACGTCGTCGAAGACGATACCTGCTGGGTTACCAACATCTTCCACCGCGGCCGCGACTACGAGGCGATCCTGCGCGCAGAACCGCCGGCCGAAACCGAGGATTGATCATTCCGCCGGCCGCAATCCCGCGTCGGCCGGCAATCCCGGCTTGCCCGCCTCGCCCGGGTTGCGCCTGACATAGTCCGCCTTCAGGCTTTCGGACGTCTGGCGCGACCCGTCATGGCTCCAGCCCGGCGGCATGAACAGGTAGCCGAGGCGCTGGCGGAGCGTCAGGCCGGGGCGGACAACGTCCTTGAAGATGCCGACATATTCGTGGAATGCGACCTTGAGCGGATTGAACGTGCCGATGTTCTTCACGATTCCATAGCGCGGCCGGTCTTCCTCAAGTTCCTCGACAAAGGTGCCGAACATCCGGTCCCAGATGATCAGCGTGCCGGCGTAGTTCGCGTCCAGATAGCGCGGATTGGTCGCGTGATGGACGCGATGATGCGAGGGCGTATTGAACACGAATTCGAACCAGCGCGGCAGCTTGCCGATCGCTTCCGTGTGGATCCAGAACTGCCAGACGAGGTTGAACCCGAAGACGAAGGCAATGACCGCCGGATGAAATCCGAGGAGGACGAGCGGCGCCTGCAGCACGAACATGCCGGTAAACAGCCCGGTCCAGCTTTGCCTGAGCGCCGTCGACAGATTGTAGTGCTGGCTGGAGTGATGGTTGACGTGTTCGGCCCACACCCAGCGCACCCTATGCGCGATGCGGTGGTACCAGTAGTAGCGCAGATCGTCGAGCAGGAAGGCCGCGACGAACACCCAGATCGAGAGTCCGAGGTCGAAGAAGCGGTACTGCCACAGCCACGCCAGCGCGCTGAACGAGACGAAGCCGAGCAGCAGGCCGGCGACGACGTTGCCGGTTCCCATCAGGAGGCTGGTCAGCGCATCGCGGGTTTCGAACTCGCCTTTGGCGCGGCCAGTGCGCACCAGCCAGAGTTCGAGCAGGATCGCGATGACGAAAAACGGGATCGCGATTTCGGTCACGTTGGGGAACGAATAGGTTTCCATCAGGCGGCCCTCCTGCCGCGGTCGGATCCGGCGAGCATTTGCGCGACCCGATCCGCATCCTCCGCGGTCGCGAATTCGAACCGCGCACCGGGAAAGGTGAAATCCGAAAAGCGGATCAGGATCGCCGACTGACCGCTGCGCCGCAGGGAGGCAACGTCGGCCGGCCCGTAAAGCCGTGTCAGGAACTTGGCGCCGACCGCATGGACGAGGCCGACACGGCCGTCTGCCACATCGAGGAACGCAGACCGGCGGTCGAGCGTCACATGCGTCCGCTCGATCGACAGATCCGGGTAGTCGATCGCGAAACGCTCTACCGCCGCTTCGGCCGTATCGATCGAAGCGGCGCGGCTTCCTCCCGTGAAATGAATCGCCGCCACGATCATGCCCACTCCGATCACGACCAGCGCGGCGAGGATCGGCAGACTCATCCAGCTCCTCCTGGCATCGGGCATCGTCTCGCGCCCTTGGTGCCGACCATAGCAGCTTTGACGTTTACGTCAAAACATTCACCAGCCGCGTTGGGCGCGGCGAAACAGTTCCCAATGGCGGCGCAGGGCGGAAATATCGGCGGCGGGGGCCTGCCAGGCGGCGGTCGCGACGATTCGATCTAGCCGCGCCGGCGCGGTCGCCAGAGGCAGAAAGGCGGGCCGCAGGGAGAGAGGGAGCCCCGCCGCTCCCCCGAGGAATGCGCGCAGGTGTTCGCTGGCCAAGGATTTCATTGCGCCCACCACAGAGGCCATGGCTGTCTCGGGTTCTCCGGCGAGATAGGCCTCCCGGTCGATCCCCGACGCGGCGAGCACTTCGGCTGGCACGAAGCACTGACCCCGCCTCCTGTGCAGCGGCATCAAGCGGAGCAGCCGCAGCACACCCGCCGCGCAGCCCGCATGCCCTGACAGCGCGGCAGCATTGGCAGCCGCGTCGGCATCCAGCACCATCCCCGCGAGCTGGAAAACGGCCGAGGCCGTTTCGCCGCAATAGCCTTCGAGGTCGGTCCGGGTGGGCATCGGATCGTCGTACAGGTCGAAAATACGGGCTTCCAGATAGTCGAGAAACGGTTGCAGCGGCAGCCGGCCGCCCGCGATGGTTTCGAGCAACGCAGCCGCGATCGGGTGGCCGCTCGCCTCGCCCGCGGAAAGTACGTCGCGCCACCATTGCAGCCGAATCTCGCCGGGCATCGGCTCCGAGACCAGGTCGCGGATGCGGGCGATCTCCGCATCGAAGGCGTAGAGCGACAGCAGAGCATGCCGTTTCGCCTCCGGAGCGTAGAGTACGCTGAGATACCGGTCCGCATCGGCCTTGCGGACGATATCGGCGAGGTAAGGATCGAAAGACGCCATTCAGTCGACCGCGACGAGCGCGGCCGCAACCGCGCGCTCATCGGCAAGGAGAACGTTGAAGGTGCGTATGGCAGCACCCGTGGACATAGGCTCGTCAGCGATGCCGGCCGCCCGCAGCGCTTCGCGCACCGGCTTCGGCAAAGGACGCAAATCTCGCCCGGTCCCGATCAGCAGGATCTCGATATCCGAGCTTTCGGCAAGCACCTTCGCCAGATCATCGATGTCGACCGCGGGCGGATCCTTCGGCTCCCAGCCATGGATACCCGAAGGCAGGCACAGGATCGAACCGCGGTGCGACATGTCGGCGAAGCGGAAGCCGCCATTGCCGTACGAGTCGATCGGCGCGCGGCCCGGGAAATGAGCCTCGCGCATGATGATGCCCGGGCCGTTGGGGGCCTGAGCCATGTGTCAGGCCTTCGTCGGGGTCGGCCCGGTGTCCTGCTTGGCGACCGCCTTTTCGTCCCGCTCGAACATTTCCGGCCGCAGCTTGAAGAGGATCAGCAGCGGGCCGGCGACGAAGATCGAGGAATAGGTGCCGACGACGATGCCGAAGATCATCGCCAGAGTGAATGACGCAATCACCTCGCCGCCGAAAAGATAGAGCGAGATCAGGGCGAAGAGCGTCGTGATACCGGTCAGGAAGGTGCGCGACAGGGTCTGGTTCATCGACAGGTCGAGCAGTTGCTCCATCGGCATCTTTTTGTACCGTCTGAGGTTTTCCCGCACGCGATCGTAGACGACCACGGTGTCGTTGATCGAGTAGCCCACTACCGTCAGCACGGCAGCGATACTTGATAGATTGAACTCAAGGCCGAGCACGACGTAGAGCCCGATCACCATGATCACGTCGTGAGCGGTGGTCAGGATAGCCCCTACGCCGAACTGCCACTCGAATCGGAACCAGATGTAGACCAGCATCGCGAACAATGCGACCAGAACCCCGATGGTGCCCGCGCGGGCGAGTTCGCTCGATATGGTGGGACCCACCGATTCGATTCGGCGGAACTCGTAGTCGGCCGAGAGCTCGCCACGCACTTTCTCGACGACGCTCTGCTCGGCATTGTCGCCGGCGCCTTGGCCTTCGATCCGGATCAGATACTCGCCCGCGGTGCCGATGGCCTGCACCTGCACGTCGCCGAGGTTGAGATCGCCCAGCCGAGCGCGGATGTCGCCGGCGTCGCCTGCTCCCTGGACTGCCTTGACCTCGATCGAGGAGCCTCCGCGGAAGTCGATGCCGTAGTTCATCTCCACGGTCATGAAGAGCACGACGCAGATGACGGAGGTGATTCCCGAAAAGGCAAAGGCGACCTTGCGCCACGCCATGAAAGGCACTTTCGTGTCGTCCGGGACGATTTTGATGCCACGCGGCATTTCTGTCGGACGGGTCCGGCGCAGCCACATGGCAATCATCCAGCGGGTCAGGGTGAATGCGGTAAACACCGTCGTCACGATACCGATGGCAAGCGTCACCGCGAAGCCGCGGATCGGACCCGATCCGAGATAGAACAGGATGACGGCGGCGATCAGCGTCGTCATGTTGGCGTCGACGACGGTCGCGAGGGCTCGCGAGAAGCCGGCATCGAGCGATTGCACGATGGAGCGGCCGGCTCGCCGTTCCTCCCTCACGCGCTCGAAAATGATGACATTGGAATCGACCGCCATGCCCATGGTGAGCACGATACCGGCGATGCCCGGCAGGGTGAGCGTCGCGCCGAGGATGGACAGCGCCGCGACGATCAGCGCGACGTTGGCGATCAGCGCGATGTTGGCGATGATGCCGAGCGAGCCGTAGGCAAGGACCATGAACGCGAGCACCAGCACTGCCGCGATGGCCGAGGCGAATTGGCCGGCGGCGATGGAATCGGCGCCCAGGCTCGGCCCGACCGTGCGTTCCTCGATGATCGTCAGCGTCGCGGGCAGCGCGCCGGCGCGCAAAAGCACGGCGAGATCGTTGGCGCCCTCGACGCTGAAATTGCCGGAAATCTGCCCGGTTCCGCCGAGGATGGGTTCGCGGATCTGCGGCGCCGAGATCACCTGATTGTCGAGGATGATCGCGAAAAGCCTTCCGACATTTGCCTGCGTCGCCTGGCCGAACAGCGTCGCGCCGCGATTGTCGAAGCGGAAGGAAACGACCGGCTCGCTTGTCCGCTGATCAAAAGTCGCCTGCGCGTCGACGAGATTTTCGCCTGATACGATCACCCGCGTCTCGATCAGATAGGCCTGCGGCGGATCGTCGGTCGAATACATGACCACGGTGCCGGCCGGCGGCCGGCCTTCGATCGCCTCCTGCACAGGCATCGACTGGTCGACCATCTGGAAGGTAAGTTTCGCGGTCTGACCGAGGATGTCCTTCAGCCGATCCGGATCCTGCAGGCCTGGAACCTGCACGAGAATGCGGTCAGCGCCCTGTCTCTGGATCAGAGGCTCCGTCGTGCCGAGTTCGTTGACGCGGCGGCCGACGACTTCGATC